>CAZKMS010000150.1:0-13367 GCA_964553805.1 uncultured Verrucomicrobiaceae bacterium | reverse complement strand
GCCCCCGCCTCCCGCCCGTTCCCGGCACGGCTTGGCCGTCACTTGTTTTTCGCAGATGATCCTGTCCGGCGCTCGGATGCGGGCAATCAAGATGATGGCCCCACTTTGCAGACAGCCCAAGGGCCAAAAAGGGGTCAGGATACGATACTTGACAGATGATACTTGACTGCTAGTCTCGCAGCCATGCCCAGGCAGCTTCGCATCCAATATCCAGGCGCGCTTTATCACGTCACCGCGCGTGGCAACCAGAGGGAGAACATTGTGCATGACGACTCCGACCGGGAAATGCTGCTCGCGACCCTGGCGGAGGCCTGCAAGAAGACGGGCTGGGAGGTGCTGGCCTGGGTGATCATGGACAACCACTACCACTGGCTGCTGCGCACGCCCAAACCCAATCTGGTCACGGGCATGTCCTGGTTTCAGGGCACCTACACCCAGCGCTACAACGCCCGGCACCGCGTGTGGGGGCACCTGTTTGGCGGGCGGTACAAGGCGATCCCGGTGCAGCCGCAGGAGCGGGGAGGAGGCGATTACCTCAAGACGCTGATGGACTACATCCATCTCAATCCCGTGCGTGCCCGGATGGTGGACAGCGAGAAGGGGTTGGGACTGTTGGATTACCGCTGGAGCAGCCTGGCGCAGGGCTACGCGCTGCCTCCGAAGAAACGATCCACATGGCTGAAAGTGGAAGAGGGGCTGAGGCTATTTGCCCTGCCTGACACAGCGGCTGGCAGGCGGCGATTCATTGGACGCCTGGAGGAGCGGGTGCGGAAAGAGCAGCAAAAAGACTGCGGGCTGCCGATGGAGGCGGTTTGCAAAGGCGGGCAAAGCACGCTGCGCCGGGGGTGGTTCTGGGGCGCGCAGGCGTTTGAGGAATGGCTGCGCGGCAAGGTGAGGGAGAGCGGATCCAAGCCAGAGGGGCGCGCGCTGGGAATGAGCGCGGAGAGCAAGGCGTGTCATGATGAGGAGGAAGCAGAACGGATGGTGGCCGATGGAATGAAAAGACTGGGACTGAGCGGAGGTGCACTGAAGAGCACGGTGGGCAGTGAGCCAAGGAAAGTGGCCATCGCGCACGCGGTGCATCAGCGGACAACCGTGGCAAGGAAGTGGACGGCGGCGAGATTGGAGATGAAAAGCGCGATGAACGTGAGCCAGCAAATCAAGCGGTTGAAGACCGGGAAACTGAAACTGCCGAAGGAAGTCCATCAATGGTTGTCAAAAATCGTCTCCTGACCCTTTCTTGGGCAATCAAGATGATTGCCCCACTTTGCAAACGGCCCAAGGGTCAAAAAAAGGGGGGTAGCAAAAAGGGGTCAGGATACGATACTTGACAGATGTTGCTTGACTGCTAGTCTCGCAGCCATGCCCAGGCATCAAGTCAGACGCACCTCCAGTATGAAACGCCTCCTCCGCACCATCTGCCTCACCACCGCCCTGCACGCGCAGCAGTTCCCGGCATCTGCCGCTCTTGAGCTTCCGCACATCGCACAGGGCAAGAGGAATGCCCTTTGTGCTCCCACTGTTGTTCTAACTGCGCTTCAGAGGGAAATAGGCTTGAAGCTAGATCATCAAATTCTCGCTTCTCAATTAGCTTCTGCTGTGATGGAAAATGGCGGAGTCAAAATTGGATTGCCGCCTGAATTCCTTTTGAGTCCTCTCAATATGGAATTCACCAAAAAGGACTACAATGCGGAGCAAAAGCTTCAAGATTCTGAGGCAGCAAAGGCACTGGCACTATTGGTGATCCGAACGGAGATCATTCCCGGGTTACAAGATGGAAGTTATTTCCACCTTTACGTGAAGAATGGATACAATGGGCACGCAATTCTATTGACCGGTTATGATGAAAAAACAGGCCTGATGACATTGCATGATCCGGCCAAAAAGAAAGCTGGCACAATCGATGCTGGAGGCCTAGCCGCATGGTGGCCGATCCACTATCCTGAAGATCTTCGAAAGAAATATTCTTATATCGGGGAGGATCGATTTTATCATCGCCTGACAAAGCTCAAATTGCGGGAATGTAAAGAGTTGCGGGTGCCGCCACACGAAGCTGAAGTTAAAATTCGGGCAGACTTATACGCTAAATTGACTAAGCCGAATTCATCAATGCTCGCATTGGAAGAGGATGTTTTTCAAGAACGAATGGGGGCTCATGTCACGTGGAAACATTTGTCTAAATATTGGTCAAAAGAGAGAAAGCCAACGGAGGTTCCGGGGGTCGCCACGATTGCTAAAATGAAGATTGCCCAGGGAGAACCGGTGGTGATGCTTTTCAGGAAGGACGGTCAGAGCTTGGGCATTGTAGCCGTCACGGGATACAGGGGCGGCTTTCTAAATTCTGCTGGCGAAGTGCAACTCACTTTGCTCCATGAGCAAAAGCTCGTCTCCAAATGGGTCACGGCTGAGGAGTTTTTAATCAAATGCTCACCGCTCAATGAGTCAGACGGCATCTGTTGTTATATTGGCTACCCGAAAATCTCACTGAAAGTCGAATAGCAAGAAAGGGTCAGGAGGCGATACTTGACAGACGATGTCTGACTGCTGGTCTGTAAGCGTCACAGCACCTACCTTACGCCGCCGCTTGACTGCGGAAACGGGGGCAGGCTACAAAAAAATGACAACACGAGACAGCGTGGCATGAGGCAGTCTGCCGCGCCGTTTTTTGCCGAAGGCCAATCATCTATTAAGGGGTGCATTTTAAAAGGGACATGATTTGTAGCGGAGCAGGCTGGAAGCCTGCTCGACAGCTCAGGCACGATGCCTGAGTTACTTGACGGAATGTCCCTTCTACATTGCACATGTTAATATTACCGAAGCAGGGTTAGAATGCCGGGCACCAGGTGGCCATGCACATCGGTGAGGCGGAAGTCGCGGCCTTGGTGGCGCCAGGTGAGGCGCTCGTGATCGAGGCCGAGCAGGTGCAGCAGCGTTGCGTTCAGATCGTGTATGTGCACCGGATCTTCCACGATGTTGTAGCTGTAGTCATCCGTGCGGCCGTGGACATGGCCTGCCTTGACGCCGGCTCCGGCCAGCCAGAGGCTGAAGCAGCGGGGATGGTGGTCGCGCCCGTAATTGTCCGCGGTCAAGGCACCCTGGCTGTAGATGGTTCGTCCGAATTCGCCGGCCCAGATGACGAGCGTGTCTTCGAGCAGGCCGCGCTGCTTGAGATCCTTCACCAGTGCGGCGCTTGGCTGGTCGGTGTCGAGGCACTGGCCGCGGATTTGCTTGGGCAGGGCGTTGTGCTGGTCCCAGCCCATGTGATAGAGCTGCACGAAGCGCACGCCGCGCTCGATGAGGCGGCGGGCGAGCAGGCAGTTGGCGGCGTAGCTGCCGCGCTGACGGGCTTTTTCTCCATACAACCGGAAGGTGCTCTCCGGTTCGCTGCTCAAATCCGCGACTTCGGGGACCGAGCTTTGCATGCGGAAAGCCATTTCATACTGGGCGATGCGTGTGAGCGTTTCCGGGTCGCCGAGGCGTTCGTGCTCCAGATGATTGAGCGCGGCGAGAGCGTCCAGATTGTCCCGGCGCGCTGCCGATTTGGAGCCGGGCGGGTTTTGCAGGAAGAGCACGGGATCGCCGGTGCTGAGAAATTTGACGCCTTGATGGCGTGAAGGCAGGAAGCCGCTGCCCCAGAGGCGATCGTAGAGCGGCTGGCAGTTGGGCCGGCCGCTGCCGCGCGAGAGCATGACAACAAAGGCGGGGAGATCGGAATTCAAGCTGCCAAGGCCATAGCTGAGCCAGGCGCCAAAGCTCGGTCGCCCTGCCTGCTCGGCGCCTGTTTGCAAAAAAGTGATGGCGGGGTCATGATTGATGGCCTCGGTGTGCATGGAGCGGATCAGGCAAATCTCGTCCGCGATGGAGGCGGTGTGCGGCAGCAATTCGCTGATCTCCATGCCGCTTTGGCCATGACGCGCGAACGTGAAGAGGGTCGGCGCCACGGGGAAGCGATTCTGACCGCTGGTCATCGTGGTGAGGCGCTGGCCCTGGCGGATGGATTCGGGCAGGTCCTCGTTGAAGCGGCGGGCGAGCCCGGGCTTGGGATCGAAGAGATCGATCTGGGAGGGGGCGCCGGACTGGCAAAGGTAGATGACGCGTTTGGCGCGCGCGGGGTGGTGTGTTGTTGAGGACGCTGGCTGCTCCCCGTGCAACAAGCTGCGCAGTGCCGCGGAACCGAGACTCAGGCCGGCGGTCTGCTGGAGAAAAACGCGGCGATGGAGGGCTGATTTCATGGCCGGGTAACCGTGGCATCCAGGTTGAGAACGACTTCCGCAAGCTCCGTCCATGCGGCGAGTTCGACGGCATCAAGATTCACCGGGACGGCGGTCTCGCCGACTTGGATGCGGTGCCCGGCGGCGGCAGGATCGGCGCGATAACGTTGACGCTGCCGGGAGAGCAGGGCGATCAGTTGCTCCATTTCTGCTGGAGATGGATCGCGAACGAGCGCGAGCCGCCACATTCTGCGCACCCGGCCGGGATCATCAGGAGCAGATCCCGTCAAGATGCGCGCCGCGAGAGCGCGGGAGGCTTCGGCATAGGTGGTGTCATTCAGCATCACCAGAGCCTGCAGCGGCGAGTTGGTTCGCGTCCGTGCCACGGAGCAAACCTCGCGCGCGGCGGCGTCGAAGAGCATCATATTGGGAGGTGGAACACTGCGCTTCCAAAGAGTGTAGAGGCTGCGGCGGTGCAGGTGTTTGCCATGGTCCTGGACGTAGGTGACGGTGTTGCTATTGACCCCCGCCACCGCCTCCCAAAGACCGGGGGGTTGATAGGGCCGGACCGGCGGACCTCCGATTTTGACTGCCAGCAGACCGCTGACCGCCAGTGCTTGATCCCGCAATGCCGGTGCCGGCAGACGAAAACGCGCGGCACGGGCCAGCAGCTGATTGTCGGGATCGCGCGCCAGCAGCTCTGGAGTCGCCCATGCGCTGCGCGCATAGGCATCGCTGGTCATCAGCCGCCGCAGCATGGCCTGAATGTCCCAGCCGCTTGCGATCAGTTCGGCAGCCAGCCAGTCGAGCAGCTCGGGGTGCGTGGGTTGTTCGCCTTGATAGCCAAAGTCTTCCGGCGTGCGCACCAATCCGGCTCCAAAAAGCATCTGCCACAAGCGGTTCACCACGACACGCGCAGTCAGAGGATGACTCGGATCCAGCAGCCAGCGGGCCAGGGCCAGCCGGTTGCGCGGAGCGTTGCCGGGCAGCGGCAAGCCGACAAAGGCTGGCACATCTGGCGACACCCGTTCACCCGGCTGATCGTAAAGACCGCGCTTCAACACGTGAGTGGGTCGAGGCTGCCCCGCGCGCTCGCGCATGATCATCACTTGCGTCGTGGCCGCCGCTTGAGCTTGGGAATACCTTGCGTGGGCGCGGGTGCGCGCCGCACGCAGGCTTGCCAGTTCAGGAGCGGTTTCACGATACGCTGATCGCAGTGCTGCGGAGTCATTTGAGATCACGGCTTCCGCCAGCGACTGCGGCATTTCATCCGCATCCAGCGTCGAAGTCTCTGCCTGCCGCGCGCTTAGCCGAAAGCGCCCGATGATGTGCTGTTCCTCACGCGACTCGTAACGCAGGCGAATCAGCAGCTCGCTGCCCGCTTTGACATCAACGGGCTCGGCCAGTTGCAGCAAGGCCTGCGCCGGCTCCTTCAGGCCCGCAGGCACCCGCCAGCCAGTGAGTGGATCGTCATCGATGGCATGGGACAGGGGTCCGTTTGATGTTGCGTGAGTGACTCGGGCGGCATGCAGCGGTTGCAACTTGCCGTTGACCTCAAGCTCCAGGCCGGAGAGCAAAAACGCGCCGTCAAAGCTGCGCGCCAGACTTCCTGCGGTGAGGCTTGCATCCGGCAAAGCCTCCAGCCGCAGTTGACTCAAGGTGAAGCCATTTTGGGTCGTGAGGCGGGCTTCCTGGACATCGTTGAGTGGATTGCTGCCGCCGAATAAAACGCTGCCGTCCGGTTGCGGGGAAAAGGTGGAGCCTTTGTCCTGCCCGCGCACCTGGAGCGGCTCCAGGACGCGCCACAAAGCACTGGTGTCGAGCCGGTGTTTTTGCACCGTTCTCCAGGCAGCCAGATCGACAGACTTCGTCGCTTTTTCCAACGCCGCGTCAGCCACGGCCAGCGTTGCCTTCGCTTGCGCGACGGCGTTTTCCATGCCCGCCACTGGAAGTGTGAGCGATGGCGCAGCCACCAAGTCCACGCCGTCGCTGCCACGCTCGTCGAGGTTGTTGAAGAAGGTGGCGAGGGAATAAAACTCGCGCTGGCTGAGCGGATCGTACTTGTGATCGTGGCAGCGCGCGCAACCGGCGGTCAATCCCATCCAAGCGGTCGCCACGGTTTCAACGCGGTCGATGACGTATTCGACCCGGAACTCCTCATCGATGGCGCCTGCCTCGGCGTTCAGCCGGTGGTTGCGATTGAAGCCGGTGGGCAAAATTTGGTCCGGGCCGGCATCCGGCAGCAGGTCGCCGGCGAGTTGCAGCAAGGTGAACTGATCAAACGGCAGGTTGCGATTGAAGGCCTCCACCACCCAGTCCCGCCAGCGCCACATGCTGCGCAGGTTGTCCTTTTGATAGCCGTGCGTGTCAGCGTATCGCGCCAACTCCAGCCAGTCCCAGGCCATGCGCTCGCCGTAATGCGGAGTGAGGAGAAGCTGGTTGATGAATTCCGGCCACGCCAAAGACGAGGAGGATTCTGGCGGTGGCAGACCGGTGAGATCCAAGGCCGCGCGGCGCCGCAACGTGGCCTCGTCGGCGCGTGCATTCGGCTTGAGCCCCGTTTTGGCGAGAGCGGCCTCAATGAAGGCGTCCACGGGATGGCGCTGCGCGAAGTCTTTCGGCAATGACGGGCGCCGCACCGGCTGGTGAGACCAATGGCGCTGCCATTCCGCTCCCTGCTCGACCCAGGCGCTGAGGGCCGCCTTTTCCTCCGGAGTGAGTTGCTTTACGAAGTCCGGCGGCGGCATGACCTCATTGGGATCGCTGCTGCTTATGCGGGTGATGAGCAGGCTGCGCGCGGTGTCACCCGGAGCGACCACCAGCGAACCATCCGCACGCGGTTTCAAAGCCTCCGCTTCCACATCGAGCCGCAACCTGGCTTTGCGCGAACTCGCGTCCGGGCCGTGGCAATGGAAACACTTGTCCGAGAGCAGCGGCAGTATGTCCTTGGAAAACGTCACCGGATCTGCCGCAAAACCGGAGCCGCCTGCTGCGGAGACAAACAGCAGCACGGCGGTTGAGGTCAGCCGATGAAGGGGCGGCGTCATGTTGCTCCTTATAACGGACAAAGTTCGACGGTGAGAATGCCATTCTTCAAATATGACGCAAAAACGCACATGCTGCGCCTCATTCCCGCAGTGAGAAGCGCTCGATCAGCCCGTATTGTAGGCTCGCATGAGTTCCCCAGCCAAAGCCAAAGTCCTTGTTGTTGTCGGTGATGCCACGGAGACCGTGGACACGCTCTATCCCTTTTTCCGCCTGATCGAGGGCGGTTATCAGCCTGTGGTGACCGCGCCGGAAAAACGCAAGTACCAGATGGTGCTGCACGAAATCAAACCCGGCTGGACCATCACCAAGGAGTGGGAAGGCTACAGCATCGACTGCGATGTGCCCTTCGCCGAGATCAAGCCCGAGGAGTACGCGGGCATCTTTTTCAGCGGCGGCCGCGCGCCGGAGTACATCCGGGAGGATGAGGACTTGCTGCGCGTCACCCGCTGGTTTTGGGAGAACAAACGGCCGATGGCCAGCGTCTGCCACGGCGTGGAGATTCCGGCGCGTGCGGGCATTGTTCAGGGACTGCGCATGGCCACGGTAGCGAAGTGCAAGTTTGACCTCGAAGTCTGCGGCGGCGTCTATGTGAACGAGCCCTGCGTCATTGATCAGCACATGTTCTCCGGCCGCACCTACCATGACAGCGGGCACTTTGTCGGCCCGTGGATCGCAGCGCTTGACGCCTGGGTTGCTGCCAATGGTTAAAATCGAGAACGCTGCCCGCGTCACAACCCGCCCGACCACCATGAACCGCCGCCATTTTCTCCAGAGTGTCGTCACGACTGCCTGCGCCTCCACCTTGCCTCTCCGCGCTGAAAAGGCGCCGCTCAAACTCAACTACCTGCTCGCCTCCGCGCTTTACGGTGACATGAAGCTGGAGGAGGTGCTGCCGCAGGTGGCGCCATCTGGTTGCGCTGGATTGGATCTGTGGGGCAAGCGGCACGCGACGCATCGCGAGGAGGTGGATGCCATGGGTGTGGATGCCTTTGAAGCCCTGCTGAAAAAGCACGGCGTCCGGCTTGTCTGCTCCACGCGTTATCCGCTCGGCCCGTTTGGGCTTCAGCCTGAAATGCCCCTGGTCAAGCGCCTGGGAGGAAGCCTGCTGGTGTGCGCGTCACACGGGCCGAAGAACGTGGCTGGCGCCGAGGCCAAGGCGGGCATCAAGGCGTTTCTCGAAGACATGAAGCCGCATGCCGATGCGGCGGCGGAGCATGGCATCACGATTGCCATTGAAAACCACGCAAACGCGCTCCTCTACACGCCGGACTCGATTCGCTATTGGGCGGAATTCAACACGCATCCGGCGCTGGGCGTGGCCTTTGCACCGCATCATTTGCATGAGCATGTGGCTGAAATGCCGGAGATGATCCGTGAACTCGGCGCCAAAAATTTGCCCTTCATCTACTTCCAAGAGCACGGCATCGGCAGCAAGCAGACGGTGGCGAAGGAGATCGAGCTGCAGCAGTTGCCCGGATATGGCACGCTGGATTACAAGCCGATTTTGCAGGCCATGAGCGACGTGGGCTTCACCGGCTATGTGGAGATCTTCATGCACCCCACACCGCGCGGCATTCCGATGCTGCCGGCGCCGGGTGAAATCACCACCGCCATCAACAAATCACGCGATCACATCGAGGCCTTACTGAAGGAGGTGAACGCGTGAGGTTTTGGTTGCCGGCGCTGCTCGCGACGAGCCTGCAGGCAGAGCCGCTTGTCACGGGCTTCGAGCGTTTTCATGGCGGCGAAGCGACGCGCGAAGCCGGCGCGCTGCTTTACAATGAACTTGGCTGCGCCAATTGCCATGGCGGCGCGGCAAGCGGTTTGCCAAGGCGCCAGGGGCCGGTGCTGGCTGAGGTGAAGAGCCGGATCAACGCCGCCTGGATTGCGGAGTTTCTCGCGGAGCCTCAGGCAGCGAAGCATGGCAGCATGATGCCCGCTTTGTTTGAAGGGTTGTCCGCTGAAGAAAAAGCCGCGCAGGTGGAGGCGGTGACGCACTACTTGATGACGCTCAAGCCGCTGGGCAAGCCCTCCAAACCCAAAGTCGCGCGCCACGCCAACGCCGAGCGCGGCAGCGCGCGGTTTCATCAGGTTGGCTGTGTGGCCTGCCACGCGCCGACGCCGGATTTTCATCCCTCTGCCGGTCCGCCGAAGCCCGAGGAATTCAGTTCACGTCCGGTGCCGTTTCCGGATCTGGCCAAAAAATACAGCCTGAACACGCTGGCGGCGTTTTTGGAGAACCCGGACCACGTGCGCCCCGATGGCCGCATGCCGCATCTTGGGCTGACCCCGGAGGATGCGATGGACATTGCCACGCACTTGCTCGACTTCCGCGCCAGCGATCCGCGTGAAGCGCCGGAGTTGGAGGCATTCAAGGTGCAGGGGGAGAAGGCGAGGCTGGGGAAGGACATCGTCGCCAAGTTGAACTGCGTTTCCTGCCACAGCCTGACCGCCGGGGATCAGCCAACAACGGTTGCCATCGAAGAGAAGGGCGGGGGCTGCCTTTCGACTGAGGCGGGCGCAGGCCGCCCGCATTACGAACTGAGCGAGAGTCAGCGTGCCGCGCTGCTGGCCTTTTTGCAAAGTCCCCCGGATGCGCTCTTCAGCGCGCAACAACAGACGCAACTCACTTTGCAGGCTTTCAATTGCTATGCGTGCCACGACCGCGATGGCATCGGTGGCCCGGACGTGGCGCGGAACCGCTACTTTGCCGGAGACGAGGGCATCGCAGATGCCGGCCGGCTGGCGCCGCCGCTCACGGGCATCGGTCGCAAACTCCGCAGTGACTGGATGGAATCCGTCTTCAAGGGCGAGGGACGGGCAAGGCCTTATGTGATGACCCAGATGCCGAAGTATGCCGCACATGCAAAAGCGCTGACCTCCCTGCTGAAAAGGTCTGACAAAAAGGAGCTGCCCAAACTGCTTGAGGAAAACAATCTTGCTGCCGGACGCAAGCTTGCCGGCATCATCGGCGGTGTGAATTGCATCACCTGCCACGTGTGGGGAGAAAAACCTTCGCTGGGCATTCAAGCGCTTGATATCAGCGATCTCGACAAGCGCCTCACTCCGGAGTGGTTTCGCGATTACCTGCTGAATCCCGCTGCTTATCGTCCCGGCACGTTGATGCCGCCGCTTTGGCCAGGCGGCCAGTCGATGCTGAAAGACGTGCTCGATGGCGACACGGAAAGGCAGATCGCCGCGCTTTGGGCCTTCATTAAAGCGGGCAAAGAATTGCCGGAAGGCTACCCGGCGCATGTGGCCAACGCCTTTGAATTGATTCCGGACGAGCGGCCGATCATCCAGCGCACCTTTTTGCAAAATGTTGGGCCTTACGCCGTTCTTGCGGGCTTTCCGGGCGGTATAAACGTCGCCTATGATGGCGCGAAAGGCCGTCCGGCATTGCTATGGCGGGGGCGTTTCTTTGACGCCTATTCCACTTGGTTTGTGCGCGCCGCGCCTTTTGAAAACCCGCTTGAGAAGGAGGTCTTTGTGTGGCCGGAGGGATCGGACGCTGAAGCTTCGGGTTATCGTGGTTACCGGCTCGACAAAGCGGGCAACCCGACTTTCCTAACGGTGTTCGATGGCGTCGAGGTCGAAGACAGTTACAGCGTGAATGAAGGCCGGCTTCATCGCTTGCTGACTTGGCCGGCAGGGCAGAAAGAACCCGTCTGGCAACACCCGGAAGGCGTCGATTTTAGCGAGACCAAACCGGGCCAGGCCAACCAACGCCACTTCGTCTACTCATGGAAATGATCGTTCGCTGGTGCGCGGGCATGCGCGCCTTTCTGCTTTTCCCAGCCCTGTCGATTCATGCCATTGAGCCGGGTTATGAGGCTGTGGAGATCTACAGCGCCTCCTCGCCTTCAAGCTCGCGTGACACGACATGGAAGCCTGGGGATGGGGTCACACTTGAGGTAAGCGGTCTGGCCTGGATTGGGCCTGACCGTTTAGGGGTCACCGTGCGCAAGGGTGAGGTCTGGTTTCTCGATGGTGTGCTCGGTGAGGATCCGGCAAAGGTTGTTTACCATCGCTTTGCCTCCGGCTTGCATGAGCCGCTCGGCCTGCTTCCCGATGGCGATGACTATCTTGTGGTGCAGCGCACGGAGATGACGCGTCTGCGTGATGGCGATGGCGACAACGTGGCGGATGAGTATTTGGCGGCAGCGCGTGGCTGGGATGTCACCGGCGCTTATCACGGCTATGCCTACGGTCCCGAGCGGGATGGCAAAGGGCAGCTTTGGCTGTCGATCAATCTCGACATGGGCGAGCACTCCAACAACAAGCTGCCCTGGCATGGCTGGGCGCTCGTGGCCGATGGCCAGGGCGGTGTGCTGCCGATGGCGGCGGGTCTGCGCTCGCCTTGCGGTCTTGGCGCGAACCTGGCGGGCGACATGTTTGTCACTGATCAGCAGGGCACCTGGGTGGCGGCCACGCCTGTGCATCATCTGCGAAAAGGCGTTTTCTTCACCAACCAGGAGGCGCTGCCGACACTGGACCTTTCGCAGTCGCCAGTGAAGCTCAACGGGCCGCTGCCAAAGGACTGCACGTATCCCGAAGCGATCCGCGCTGCGGCCCCGGTCATGGTGCCGCCAGCCGTGTGGCTGCCTTACAACAAGATGGGCCGAAGCGGAACGGACATTCAGGTCATCGATCAAAATGGCAAGTTCGGTCCTTTCGACGGCCAGTTGCTGGTTGGCGAGTTCACCAATTCGGCCATCAATCGTGTGTTTTTGGAGAAGGTGAAAGGTGAATATCAGGGGGCGTGTTTTCCGTTTCTGAGCGGCTTCGCCGCCGCCGTGGTGCGGCTGGCGTTTGCCCCCGATGGCAGTCTTTTCGTGGGGCTGACCAACCGCGGCTGGTCTTCGCTGGGCAATCGCAGCTATGGCCTCGCACGGGTGCGCCAAAAGGGAGAGCTGGCGTTTGCGATTCGCGAGATGAAAGCGAAGCCGGATGGTTTTGAACTGGTCTTCACCGAGGCGGTGGACGAAAAGGCCGCCGCCGACCCTGCCAGCTACACGATGGAGAGTTACACCTACCTCTATTCAGGTGCTTATGGCAGCGATGAAATCGAAAAAGAGCAACTGCGCATCGAGTCCGCCGCAGTCAGCGATGATGGTTTGAGCGTTCGATTGAAGGTGGCGGGACTGCGTGAATTGTTTGTGCACGAGTTGCGTGCGGAAGGGCTGCGTTCGCAAAAGGGAGCACCGCTGCTATTCCCGGACGCTTATTACACGTTGAACCGCCTGCCCTGAAGCCCTTGTGGTTCATTCCATAAAAGTTGACGGGTGGAGGCGTTTAAGTTTGATGCGAGTGTCAACGGTGGTGAAGCGCCAATCGGTGCCGCCATGAGCCGCGTTGCGGCACTGCGCCCACTGGCAGAGTTCCGCGGCCAAGGTGTGCTGGTCGCCGCGGGTGACCTGGTTGACCCTGCTGCCGGAGCCGGCGGTGGATCGATCACGGCCGCGTCCATTGCTGCTGAGAATCATCCAGACGCAACACCTCCTGCTCCGGAGTCTCAAAAACACCATCGATGCCCGTCAGGTTGGCAAGCCTGCCCATTTGCTGTCGCCGGTACAACCCTTTCACATCCCGCCTCCGGCACTCCTCCAGCGGACAGTCGCCCACACCCACAGCAGACGCAACCCTGTTAAAAGCCCCGCGATCATCTCGCCTGCGATTTCAACGGCGTGATCATCGCCCCGCCACTGTCCCAATCCCAGAACGCGCAGCCATCCCGGCGCAGCACTGGACCAATCGGCAGAATCCGTCAGCCGGGCTGAAGGGCGGCGGGAGGGGGCGGCTGTGATGAGGGTTCCCTTGGCTGGGGATCATTCGTCGTCCGGGGCGGCGGACCTGCGGTCAAGATACCATAACTGCGGCCTCACTCTCGCCAACGGTTTCAGCTTCAGCTTCTTCGCCAGTCACACCAGAACCTGCCGCCCCACCTGAAGAGCCCTGCATGCCCGTCCGCCGGGCGTGGAATTGGCCTTGCATTTTGGCCTTGCTGCGGCCTGTTAAGTCACAGCGCCCAAACATTCCCAACAGCGATTCGTCATGAAGAAACACCATCTCACTTGGGGCCTACTGGTCCTTGCCCTCGCCTCCTGC
>CAZKMS010000149.1:0-13428 GCA_964553805.1 uncultured Verrucomicrobiaceae bacterium | reverse complement strand
GCCTCAGCCACAGCCACAGCCACAGCCACAGCCACAGCCACAACCGCAACCGCAACCGCAACCGCAACCTCAGCCTCAGCCTCAGCCTCAGCCTCAGCCTCAGCCTCAGCCGCAACCGCAACCGCAGCCGCAGCCGCAACCTCAGCCGCAACCGCAGCCGCAGCCGCAGCCGCAGCCGCAGCCGCAACCGCAGCCGCAGCCGCAGCCCAATCCCGACGAGGAAGACGAGGAGGAAGAACCCGAAACCAAGCCTGACGAACCCGGTTCAGGCGGCGACGACGGAGGTCAGCCCTGCGGAAATGGTCAGACTGGCGGACCGTCAAGGCCTCCCGGTTGCCCTCCCAAGGAAGGGGAGGGTCAGAACGTGTTCTCCACTTACACTGGCAATGCCCATCGTTCCGTGGTTGACTTGCAGGTCTTTGGTTCCGTCGGTCAACTGCCGCTGCAATTCATCCGCTACAGCAACACCCGCGCCGTGCCGCAAAACGTCGGCAACGCCGTGTTTGGTCGGGAAAGCGTGTGGACCCACAATTTCCAGTGGTTCATGCGCGAGGCAGGTCCCGATCCCGGCACAAGCAAGCCGCGCCTGCGGGTCACTTTTCCAGACGGCAGCGATCACTTCTACGTCCGTCAAAGCGCGCCCGTGGACGGTAAGGCAACTTGGCTTTCTCGGGCCAATGCTCCCAGCATCCTCAAACAAAACAACAACAACTTCACCGTCCATCTGGACAACGGCAACTACTACCGTTTTGCCAAGCGTGCGACAGACTCCAGTGAAACCGCATTCTTTTACCGACTCCAGTCTTTCACGGACGCCGCCAACAACACCTATACGCTCTCTTACCTCCATGGGCGCGACAAGCTAGTGCGGCGGGTCACGGACCCCTCTGACCGCTATCTGGATTTCACCTACACCGAGCAACAGGCCGCCGTCTCCGCGCGCAAGGCCCATCTGGCAGAGGTTGGATGGGATGAAGCCACCCCCGGTCAATGGCACGAAGTCAACGTCTCCAACACCAAGAAGTCGCGTTATCTCGCCCTGTTTTACAAGAACAACTACCGCAACGCCCCGCCTTTGCCGATAGCCGAGATCGAGTTTTACGATGAAAATAACCAGTTGATCACGGGCACCGCTTTTGGCAGCGGTCCGCTCTTTGACACCCCGCATGATGCGGCCAAGGCATTTGATGGCAACACCAGCACCTACTACCGCTACGCCTACATGCGCAACGGCTATGTGGGTTTGGATGCGGGTTCCGCCAAGGAAGTCTCAAAAATCCGTTATTACGTTCCGGATTTGAGCCTGCCCTCCATCGCCGCCTTTGAATTTGTAGGTTTGGCTTCCGTGGCCGCTTCCACTCCAGTCCTCGCCGAAGTTTCCGCCAGCGATGGCCGCAGTGTTATATTCAACTACACCACGCTGACCGACGCCTCCACTTGGTTCAGTTGGAGCACGCTTACCAGCGTGGACTACCCGGATTCGACCTCCGCGCTTTACAGCTACACCCAAACCGCCAACTACTGCCGGCCCTTGATGAACCACTGTCTGGACCCGCGGGTGCGCGGCAATGGCACCTGCATTGAGTACTCCTTTAATGAGCAGGGCTCGATTGGCTGCCTGAAAGAGGAATTGAGCGGCGTCAACCAGGCCGTGATCGCCGTTTGCGGCTTTGACGGAGCGCATCAGCCCAAGGCCATTTATCCCGGCGGTAAAACGGTCAAGCGCGAGTATTCCGGCAGCACTGGCAACTGCATGGTCTTCCAGGACGCGCTCGGCGAATACGAATACTACACCTACGATCAGAGCGGGGCCGGGCACCTTGCCTCCATCACGGACAAACGCGGCCACACCACCTCTTACACCCGCAACGCCCTCGGCTCCCCGCTCACCATCACTCATCCGGACGGCACCATCGAGACCTTCACCTACGACAGCCGCAACCGCGTCAAATCCCACAAGCTCTCCGGCAGCGGCTTCACCACCCGCACCACCACCTACAAACGTGACAGCAGCGGCCGCGTCACTGAGATCACCCACCCCGACAGTGTTAAAGAATACTGGACCTACAACAGTTACGGCCAAATCCTGACCCACACCCGCCGCAACAGTGCGGTGGAAAGCTACAGCTACGACAGCTCCGGCCTGCTGCTCAGCCATATCAACTCCCTCAGCGGAACCACCAGCTACACTCACAACAACCTCGACCTCGTCGCCACCGTCACTGATCCCCTCAGCCGCACCCAGGGTTACCTCTACAACGACCGCGGCCTGGTGACCCGCCACATCCATGCCGACAGCAGCTATGCCGAGTTCGAGTACGACGACTTCGGCAACCTCATCACCCGCATCAACGAGCTGGGCAAGGTCTGGAGCGCGACTTATGACGAGTTCCGCAACAAGCTGACCGAGACCGATCCCCTCAACCGCACCACCACCTACACCTATGCCGCCTCCGGCGGCTGCGGCGCTTGCAACACTTCTGGCAAACCCACCAGCGTCACCTACCCCAGCGGCAGGCAGGTGGAGTTCAGTTACGACCTCGAATGGCGGCTCACCGCCGTCACCGTGGCTCCAGGCCAGGCGCGAGAGGCGACCACTCTTTATGAGCACGATCCCAACGGCAACCTCACCAAAATCACCGCCCCTGGCGGCAGCATCACCAGCCACACTTACGACAGCCGCAACAGGCCCCTCAGCACCACCGACCCACTCAACTTCACTATCTCCCGAACCTACGATCGCGCGGGGAATGTACTGACCGAGACCCGGCCCGACAGCGGCGTCACCGTCCACACTTACAGCAAGTTGAACTGCCGCCTCACCAAAAAAGACCCGAAAAATCAGACCACCACCTTCACCTACAATGCCGAGGGCCAAATGCTGACCCTCAAAGACGCCCGCAACCAGACCTATTCCTGGACCTACGACAGCCATGGCCGCGTCACCCGCAAGGACTACCCCAACGGCAGTTACGAGGCATGGACCTATGACGCCGCCCACCAGCGGCTGACTGCCCGCGCCCGCAACGCCGCCATTGACACCTCCAGCTTTGACTCTCGTGGTCGCGAGACTGCTATTGATTGGAGCGACTCCACGCCCGACATCGCCCGCACTTTCGATGCCGCCGGCCGCCTGCTCAGCTCCGGCAACGGCCTCAGCACCAGCAGTTACACCTATGACGACGCCGGCCAGCAGTTGAGCGAGACGCAGTACCTGCACGGCATCGCCCCCAGCCTGCCGGCCTACACTGTGGAGTACACCTATGACGCCGATGGCCGCCGCGACACCGTCACCTACCCCGGCGGCACCGAAGTCAGTTACACTTACACCGACCGCGGCCAGGTGGAAACGATCAGCGAGGACGCCCCGCCGCCGCTGGCCACCTACACCTACAATCTCAACGGAACCCGCGCCAGCAAGGCCCTGGAGAACGGCGTGGTCAGCAGCTACAGTTACGATGCCGCCTGGCAGTTGCTGAACGTCACCCACAGCCACAGCAGCACGCCCTTCCAGAGCCGCGATTACCTTTACAACAATGTCGGCAACCGCAGCGCCATGCGCATTGACGGCGGAACCTGGGATGTGTATGGTTTTGACGCTGTGGACCAAATCACCAGCGTCAAATACGAGGCCGCCAACAGCAGCGGCAGCAGTCCCGCGCGCACCGTCAGCTACACCTGGGACGCCGTCGGCAACCGCACCGCCGTCCAGGAAAACATCAGCGGCGGCCCCCTGACCAGCGACAGTTACGCCACCGCCAATGCAGTCAACCAATATCCCACCGTCAACGGTCACAACCTCAGCTACGACAGCAATGGCAACCTCACCGGCGCGCGCCTGGAACCGCAAGGCCAGGCCGGGCTCTACGGAAGCTCCTCCGTCCCCGTCACCGCGCTCAGCTACGATTCGCAGAACCGCTTGCTCTCCACCAACGACGGCACCCACACCGTCGTCACCACCTACGATACGAGAAACCGGGTCACCAGCCGCACCATCAACAGCACCACCACCCTCTTCCTTTGGGACGACTGGAACTTGATCGAGGAACGCGACGCCAGCGGCACGCTCATCCGCCGCTACGTCCACGGCGCGGGTGTGGATGAAATCTTGATGATGGTGGACGCCAGCGCCGCCAAATACCACAGCCAGGACGCCCTCGGCTCGGTCACCGCCCTCACCGACAACACCGGCGCGGTGCTGGAACACTACCTCTACGATGTGTTCGGCACCGCTGTGATCCTGGATGGCTCCAACAACCCAATCAGCGCCAGCGCTGTTGGCAACCGCTTCATGTACACAGGCCGCGAGTGGGTGGCGGAGGCGAATCTATACGACTACCGCAACCGGGTGTTCTCCCCGGTGCTGGGCCGGTTTTTGCAAACCGACCCGATCCGGTTTGATGCTGGGGATGTGAATTTGTATCGCTATGTGGGCAACTCGGTCCTTTCGTTCAGGGACTCTACTGGATTGTCGCGGTCACCACTGCCAGATACCGTCACAAATCCGCCATTTAATCCCAAGGATTTTCTACCTCCGACTCCCAATCCACATCCACGACCCGAGCCGCCTGGCATAAGGGATACAGATTCATGCGAAGACCTCGAGTTACCAAGAAATCCTGGCGGACTTGATACTCCTAATCCTATTCTCCCCCCAATTGAGCCTCCCCCAATGCCCTAACTGGGTGATATCTGAAGATATCTCAAACTCAAAAATCAATATTTATCGAAGTCATGCGTCTGGAATATATGTTTATTTGCATGCAACTATTAATTATGGCTGCTGTGCCGGCACCATCCCAAGAATATGCCAAAGGGTTATCGATGGATAATGATAAAAAAAATAGCATTCTTACATTACTAAATAAACTCAAACTTGATATTCCTGAACTATTTTTTTATCGGGACACTGCAGGGCATCTCATTGAAGTCGATGAAGATCATCGTCTTTATGCCTGGCTTAAGCAATTAATTGGCGGGGAAATTGTCAACTGTCCGGTTCGAATCGAGGTTTGTTACGATCAATTAGAATCAAAAGAATCGGATTTTCCATGTTGGTCTAACTCCATGCCAAAAGACAGCACATGGCAGGGCACTATTTGGATTTACAAATCCGGTGAGGAGAATGATCCCAAACCACACGCCGACCCAAGTAATGTCGTTTTTTTTAATCACTGGTTCATGGTTGTAGCCGAAGCGATGAATATTAAAAATGGGGCCAAGTTTCTTAATAATAATATTTTAATGAAACAGGGAAAGCTGGATAAAAATACCTTCATAGCCTCTCAGATCAGTAATGAACTGTTAGCTATGAATGATGCCCTAGATATTTTTGACGAGTTATTTGGAGCCTCATACAAATGGATTCGGCGTGATAATTTAACAATGAGGCATAAACGCAAGAAGATTCCATCTTTTACACTACAATGGGTACTAGAAAGCGAGAATTTACAAAAGCATAGAGAATATTACGGGAGGGTTTTTGAGCAGTATAGCAACACTGACTCACCGCATTAGTGGGAGAACAAGGGCACGGGAAACAAGGTCAGGCTGCAAAAATTTGACAAACAACGCTTGAATGAAATCCGCCAACACATCACGACACTGGATCAGCGTTACCGCATTGGCGCTGGCGTACGCGGTCTTTCTGATTTGGTGGTTGAATCGGAAAGAGGAGCGCGCGCCACAGCGCACTGGCGAATCCCCTGTTGCCGCCAACGCATCAGGAGGAAAGACGGCCCCTGCGCCTTTGCAGATCGGAACGGGTCAAACGACGCAGAGTGGCTCACCGGACAAGAAAAGTGCGACGGTCACAGACCGCCGGTACAGCGCCGGAGGCGCCGCGCGGGCTGAGCCGGTTTTGCCTGGCGAGGTGTCCCGCTTCGAACCCGTGCTCTATAGCGAGGGCCAGCCCTATTACGAAGGAGAACCGGTGACGGCCTATGTGCGGGTGGGCAGCACCGGGAAACAGGCCGCCTTGACGGTGAACCAGGGCGGGGAGTACCCGCAGCTTTTGACGGAACCAGGGGAGGAGGTGCAAATCCGGCTGGCTTTCACCCGCACGCCGCCCGGATCGCCCATCGCGCTCACCGCGCAGGATGGCGGCTTGGTTGTAGCGGAGCGCGGGCTTCCGGCCCGTGACAACGGACCGGTGGCTTCCAGCCCACCCACCGCAAACAACGGCGAGGGCGCCGCTGCCACCGGGATAAGCGGCGGGGGCGCCGCTTCTACGGCCGGCGTTCTCGACGCTCAGCGCCAGATCGGCTTTGCCTTCCGAGTCTCACCGAACCCCGGCATCCACCGGGTGTCAGTGGGCACTCCCGGCGGGGAGACGAAAGTGCTGGAGTTCTGGGCCGGTCCGCCGCCGAAGATAAAGGAAATGAGCGCGGAGATTGAAGCGATTGGGCAATGACGAATGACTTTTGACAGGATTGACAGGATTTTGATGGATTAACAGTAATGAATTACCAATGCCGAATGCGCTGACAACGCTTGAAGATGAATTTCCCATTTTTTTACCCCACATCTTTTTGCCATTCAAAACCAACAACTCGCCTCCCATGACCATGAACAACCCACGGATTAAAAATGAAGGTCGTGCAAGCAGGATGCTTGCACCACTTTGCGCGCTGCTGCTGCTGCCCCTGGCCGCACAGGAAACCGAGAGCCGGGTCTGGACCAACCGGGAGGGGCGCACGGTGAAGGCCAAGTTCGTTGAGATGTCCGGCGCCAATGTGGTACTGGAGTTGGAGAACGGCAGCCGCAGCAATGTCGCGATGGCCTCGCTCTCCGACCCTGACCAAGTCTATCTGCGCACGGTGCATGGCGCGCCGGAGTCAGCGCCACCTGCCGGGGGAGGCAATGCGCCTGCCGTGCCGGTCGCGCCACAAGCGCTGGGTCCGCTGGTGTGGCCGGCGCCCATCGCGGTCAATCCGAAGGCCATTGCGGTCACGCAAGGCAAACAGGACACGGCGGCGAGGCAATACCACTACCAAACCGGATCCTTCGGGTTCATCTGCAACGCGCCGCTGGCAGGCACGGTGATGCAGGAGGTGGCGGCGGACTTCGAACTGACGCGCGCCGCCATCGTGGCCATGCCCTGGGGCTGGCAGCCCAAGCCGAAGGAGGGCACCCTCTTCAAAATTTACCTGACCGAGACGGAGCAGGATTTCATCGCCCTCGGCGGCACAGACGGTTCTGCGGCCGGTTCCACTGACGATTACGCATTCATCAAATTTGAAGCCATGGGCTTGAAAAAGGTGGGGCCGCGCTACGCCTACAATGCGCGTGAGAAAGAACCGGGCCGGGTGATCGGCATGACCACACGGTTGATGATCGGCGACATGCGCACCTTGCTCTATCCATGGTCCGCAGCCGGCTTGGAGCAGTTCATGCGCAAGGTGGCCTATTACAACGGCGGCATCCGCTTCAGCGGGCTAGAGTCAGCCCTTAAAGGCGCTGTCAAAGAAGAGAACGAGCTTGGAGTGACCAACGATTTGCAGCGTTTGGTGCAGTATGCGCGCTCGCCCTGGAGCGCGCAGCGCAGCAATGTGAAGTTGATCCGCATGGAAAACCAGTTCGACGCCATGCTGCTGGTCTATTACTTCGGTTGCCTGGACGGGGACGGCAGCGGCGCGGGATTGCATCAGTACTACCGTGATGTGGCGCAGGAGGCGCTCGGCTGGCGGGGATTCAGGGACACGAATTTTCAGGCGGAACGACCAAGGGAGCGGGATGCAGGGACTTCCGCGGATCGCGGGCTGGAGTTTCTCAACAAGCTACTGGCGGGGAGAACGGACGCGCAGTTGGTGGCGGAGATGGCCGCCAAGTTCCGTGCCATTGGCATCAAATTTGACCGCTGACTCCCACGCCGCACGGCCAATTTTATGACCCGGACACGCGGTTATCTCATCGGTTACGGGCTGGCATGTCTCTGCGTCTGGCTGGTACCGTTCTTCATGACAGGCTGGACGGGGAGGACATGGAGCGTGTTTTCACGTTGGTGGAGCTTTCAGCACTCGGCAGCGGGGCTGTTCACGCGGCGGACACCGGTGTGGTGGGATCATCATCTGGAGGCGCAGCGCGCCGACCGCAGCCGCTATGAGGTGGACGAAAGGGAGCATTTCCCCATGGGCGCCTTCGGTTATCGAACGCGCTATGACCGGATCATGAATGAGTCGAACAACCGCCGTTGCGCGTTGGAGGTGCGTCGGCGGATCGCGAAATATGTGCTGGAACGCGAGCGCGCTCGTGCTGCCAACACGGGGGCGACACTTCATGTGCGTCTGGTACGCAGTCTATGGAAGGTGGGAAGTCCGGAGATGAGCCAGCCAGCAGGTGCGTGGTCGCCACCGCCTGTCGCCAGTCTTGGCTCCGGGCAGAGGACATTGCTCGGAGGGTATTCCTTGGGCACGAGAGGGTTTTCCGCTTTTTGGGAGGACGATGGAAAGAACCCATTGAGTCAAACGGCAGCCAAAGCAAAAACAAGTAATGAAAGAGGTCGGCCGGCTGCGAATCGCTCACCACCACCGCCTGTCTCGCCCACGCGCAGGCAATTGCCACGCCCGCCGGAGGCGGTGGAGAACGGCAGCGACAACAAGGGTGAAAAAAAACCGGTTAAAGATGAATAAGATTAAACATGAAATCAAAGCGCCTAGCTCGTTCTTTGAGGATGGGCGAAAGAAGGTCTGGGACTTTTGCTTTGCCGAGCGTGACGCAACGCCTCTGCGTGTGTTTGAATGCCTGTTCACACTGACGTTTCTGATTTGGATGGGGCGCTGCTTTTTGACGTGGGAGGAGTGGCTGACGCCGCGCGGGTTCCATCTGACAGAGGCGGAGTTGAGCGCGATGGGTTATCCGGCGCCCTGGCCGTTGCTGGCGGACTGGCAGGTGCCGATGTATGGCGGGTTAATCCTACTGGGCGCAGTGCTGCTGATGTGGCCTCAGGGTGGATGGAAAGTGGCGCGAGCATCCTGCTCGCCCTCCGAAAACGCTGGGCAAGCGGGGACGCTTGCCCCACTTCGGCGGCGGATTGGGTTGATCTTGCTTTTTGCCACGGCCCTGTATGCGCAGCGGGTGGATTACATGGCGGCCTTCACACTGAATAAGCTGTATGTGGGAATTTACGCGGTGCTGATGCTGGCGCCGGGCATGTGGCGGGACGCTGCGACTGGCCGCCTGATGGTCTCAGCTGCGCCGCTGCGAGTGCTGCAAGCGACTCTCATCCTGCAGTACTTTGCCGCCGGACTGGCGAAGCTTGATGGCGACTGGCTCAAGGGCCATGACATTCTCTGGGGGCACGCGCAGGGGGTGTATCGCACCGAGATCGCCGCCTGGGCCTTGCGGCATCTGCCGATGTGGGCTTGGGCCTTGCAGCAGCACCTGTCCTTTTTATTCGAGCTGCTGGCTCCAGTCTTGTTTTGCGTGCGGCGGTTGCGGCCGGTGGCCTTTGTAGTGGGCATCGGTTTCCATCTGGTCATCGCCCTGATGATGAAGGACCTGGTCTTTTTCAGTGTGCAGATGTGGACCTTTTATGTGCTATTTGTACCGGATGTCTGGTGGCGGCGGCTGGGATATCTGGCACTGGGTTGTTGGCATGTGGCGCGAGCCGCTGGCTCGCCAGCCGGGTTAGACAGGCAAGTGGTCACGCTTGCCCCACATTGATGAGCCAGCGGAAATTGCCTGATCTCTGGACTGGCCGTTTGGGGCAATGGCGTGTGCAACTCGTCGTGCGAGCTTTTGGCGGCATGCTGGGTTTGTTCGTTCTGGGGCGCATGCACACGCGCAGTCTGGTCGGTTTTCTGAATGATTACCCGCCAGCCGTGGTGTTTTTGGCATTTAGCGGGCTGCTCTTGCTGGTGTTTGGAGCGCGCTTAATCACGCTGGTGTTGGCGGCACTGGCGGGCGGGCACTTGCTTCTGGTGGTGCTGAACGGAGAGGGCGGGCGCGGTCTGACCCAACAGGCGGCGGAGTACCCGATGTTTGCGGTGCTACCGCTTTTTCTTGGTCTGGCCGCCTTGCTGGCGCGAGTGAGGGAAACGGAGCGCAGGCGGTGGGAACGGACAACGGACCAGTTACTGGTGTTGGTTTTGCGCTGGTCGGTATTAGTGACGCTATTTTGGGTTTCGTTTCACAAGTGGAACGAAGACTTTTTCAACCCGCAGATGTCCTGTGCAACACTGCTGCAAAGTTACGCGCGGAATAATTGGAGCGGAGAATGGCTGGCGCTGTGCGCTGGAAAGGCCACGCCAGCGGCGGTAGTGCTGGTGGAGGGGCCGGTGTTGATAGTCCTGCTGGTGCTGCTGCCAAGGCTGGGAGTCATGGCCCTGACGGGCGTGTTTTTGGCGGTTTCCCTGTCCAACGCGATTGTGGTGACGCTCAGTGTGATCGTGCCTTCTCTGGCTTTTCTACCGGCGTCGGACGGCACGGTGCTAAGGCGGAATTTGTGGAAGTTGACGGCGATTTGGATGGCCGCAGTCACAGTGGTACTGATAATCTCGAGCAGTCACTACACGGGAACCCGGCCCTGGATTCAGTATGCCTTGCATCAGGGATTTTGCACCTGGGTGATGGTGGTCTGCGTGGTGCTGCAAGTGTCCGCCTGCCGGAGGGTGTGGCGCGGGTTGAGGAGGGAGTGGGTTGTGAAACCTGCCTTGCAAGTCTCACAGAGACCGGGGAAATGGGCGGGAATGCAATCCCGCCCTCCATCGCGTCCATGGAGGTGGCTCAGGTATTTGACGGGCCTGGAGTCTCGTGGCTTGATCGGCCAGGACTGGCGCGGGCGGGTCGTGGTGGGGTTGGTGGCAGGGATGTGGATTTTGAATGGGCTGTCGCCGTATCTCGGCTGGAAGTTCAACTACAGCTACGCCATGCTGTCGAATTTGCGGGTGGATGATGCGCGTTGGAATCACCTTGTGATGCCGCGCTGGATCAGGCTGACCGAGCATGACGGGTTGATCCATGTCAGACGAGTGGAGTCGACCTTTCCCTCCGATTCCGCACGCAAGCGCTATGAAAGCGGCAGGAGCCGCGAGACGAAACCGTTGCGGGCGGCCGTGTTCTCGCCCAACACGTTGCACGACCGGCTGGACGCATTGCGAAAATTACCAGGGCCGATAGGGCTGGAAATCGCTCTGGAGTGGAGAGGGGAAGCGATGGAGTTCTGGGGTGTGGTGGGAGACGAGGCGTTTGAGCGTTTCGTCAATTCTCTGCCCAGGCGCGGTCCCTGGTGGCGGCAGGATGAACTGCCCGCGTCAGGGCAGCAACCTTGCAAGCATTGAACCTGAATCGGGAAGGCAAATCACTTTTAAGTCGAGCGCGTCGGCAATGCTATGCGTCGAGGCAAAAAAAACGGTTGCAAAGACCATGATTGGACCGCAGACTTTCGCTGTTCCAGGTTCTCTCAATCTGGTGAACACTTGGTGATGATCCGGACCGCCCCGGCCAGGCGCTCCAACCCGCTGAAGCCGTTTGTCGCGCAGACAAATGCCTTTGGCCGGCAGGACCGGTGACACCGCAGCGACGCTGCCCATCCAAATCTGTTTTGTTTTCCATTTCCGGCCGCCCCGGTTTGAAGGGCGCGGCCCAAGCCCATCCCAATCCCAATCTCTGAATGGCCGGACACAATAAATGGTCCAAGGTGAAGCACATCAAAGCGGTCGTTGACGCGAAGCGCGGCAAGGTCTTCAGCAAATTTTCGAAAGAGATCACCATTGCGGCCAAGCTTGGCGGCGGCAATCCCGACATGAACCCGCGCCTGCGCAGCGCCATTCTCGCCGCGCGCGCCCAGAACATGCCCAACGACAACATCGACCGCGCCATCAAAAAAGGCACCGGCGAGATCGAGGGCGCGATTCCGGAGGAGGCGCTTTACGAGGCCTACGGCCCGGGCGGCACCGCGTTCTTGATTGAAGTCGTCACCGACAATCGCAACCGCGCCGCCGCCGACCTGCGCACCTTGTTGAACAAAAATCACGGCACCTTTGCCGATGCCGGCAGCGTGTCGTATCAATTCAAACGCAAAGGCGAGATCCGTCTGCCGGCAGGGGCCTTCGACGAAGAAGCGGCCACCGAGCACGCGCTCGAATGCGGTGCGGACGACGTGGTCATGGACGGCGATGACTGGGTCTTTTACACCGCGGTGGAAAATCTGTTTCAAGCCGGCTCCAGCCTCAAGGACAAGGGTCACGAGCCGCGCGCGCAAAGCCTCATTTACACCGCTGAAAACACCCTGCTGCTCGATGACCTCGAAGTGGCCAAACAAGTCGTGCAGCTTTACGACGCCCTCAACGATTACGACGACACCCAGAACGTGCATTCCAATTTCGACATCGCCGACGAGATTGCCGACAGCCTGAGCTAACTCCCTTTCATCCCGCATGAGCGAAGAAATTCAATCCATCCTGCCGCTGACCGAAGAGCCGCCCGCCAAAAAAGCAGCGGCCAAGACAGCTAAAAAAACAGCCACGCGCAGAGCAGCGGCGCCGCCGAAGAAGGCGGACCCCGATCCCACTGAGCAGAACGCGGAAGCAGTGACCGCAAGCAAGCCGAAGCGCAAAACCAAAGCCGCCCCGGAATCGGCCCCTGAAGAGAAGCCCAAAGCCAAACGCGCTCCGCGTAAGAAGGCCGCTGCCAAAGATGCGGAAGGCGGAGCCGATGCCGATTCGATGGCTGCCAATGCCGCCGCCTCTGCGCCCTCGGCCGCGCCTGAGCAAAAAGAGCCCTCACTGCCAGCCAAAACCGCAGCTTCCGAAGCCGCTGAAGAAGCTGCCGCTGAAAGCAGAGAAGCGAGAGGTGCCGATGCCGCGCCAAAGGCTGCGGCCGCTGAGACGTTTGTGCCAGCCGCCACCGCCAGGGAAGCGGCGCCGGCAAGCGCGGGTGCAGATCAGGATAACGACAGCGACGGCTCTTATCAAGGCGACGAAAACAACCGCCGCAACCGTTGGAAGGAGCGTCGCAACCGCTTCAAGAAGTGGAAGGAGCAGCGCAAAGCCGCGCGTGGCGGCGGCCAAGGTGGCGAGGGAGCTGAAGGCGCGGAGGCAGGCGCTCAAGGCGGAGAGGGGGAAGCGACGCCGGCATTGCTTGGGCCGCCGGAGCCTGTGGACGGCATTCTCGAACTGACACCCAAGGGCTATGGCTTCCTGCGTCAAAGGAGCCGGGCTTATTCCCAGTATGCGCAGGATCCGTTTGTCAGCCCTGAACTCATCCGCCAATACGGTTTGCGTGAGGGCATGCTGGTCAAAGGCAAAGCCTGCAAAGCGCAGCGTGGTCCGCAGGTCATGGAGATCAGTGATGTCAACGAGCGCGCGCCCGAGGCGATGCGCGACTTGCCGCTGTTCGAAGAGTTGAAGGCTGTCAACCCCTGCAAGCGCGTTCAGCTTGAGACCGACAAAAACCGCCTCACCACCCGCGTCATCGACATGATCACGC
>CAZKMS010000148.1:0-13560 GCA_964553805.1 uncultured Verrucomicrobiaceae bacterium | reverse complement strand
TCGTCATGTTCGCCGAACTCGCCGCCTACGCCGCCAGCCGCGGCCTCACCGTCGCTGGCTTGCTCGACGAAATTTACGCCGAGGTCGGTTACTTCCTGGAGGTGAACCAGAGCAAGGTGTTTGAAGGCGCGCAGGGAGCCGCGCAGATCGCCTCGCTCGCCGCCAGCTACGCCGCCAACCCGCCCACGGAAGTCGATGGCAGTCCGGTCAGCGGCGTGCGCAACTTTGCCGCTGACACCATCCGCGATGAGGAAGGCATCGAGGTGCCGAAGGAGAAGATGCTGTTTGTCGATCTTGCCGACGGCCGCAGCTTCGCCGTGCGCCCCTCCGGCACCGAGCCGAAGATCAAATACTACCTGTTTGGCCGCGACGTTCCTTCTGGCAGCGCCGCCATGTCGCCAGCCGAACTGGCCGCCGCCAAGCAAAAGGTCATCGGCGCGCTCGCCTCACTCTGGTCCTGGATCGAGGCGGACATCGAGAAGCGCCTGGCGTAGGTCCCGGCGCGCTACTTGATCAGGCCGCGCAGCAGGCTGTCCACGCCGCCGCCCTTGAGCAGGCGCTCCAGGGCCTTGTCCCAATTGGCGCTGATCTTCGGTTTGGTGAGCTGGCCGGTGGCACGCACGTCAAAGGCCAGCCGCTGGGTGGTCTCATCTTGGAAGGCTTTGAAGACGCTCTCCGCCACGGCCTCAGGCAGGCCGGTTGCCTGCGCGGCGGTGCGCAGGCGGCGGTCGAGTTCCGCCCCACAAATGAGGCGAACGCCGAGATCCTGCGCATCCTCGGCGCTGTTGAGCCAGCTTCCGCCAGCCATGCGCACCTCGTACCCAGGCATGACAAAACGCGTGTCCTCCTTGATGGTGATGCGATTGTCCTGAAACGCCATGCGCAGCACTGCGGGCTCGCTCAACTCGCCGCCCATCGGCAGATCGCTCACATCCAAGCCAAAATCCTTCAGCTTTTTGGCGGCGTCGGCATCGGCCTGTCCCAAGGTCATGTAACCAGCCAGCGCGCTGCCTTGCGCGAGAACCAGCTCCCATTCACTGAGCGGATTCCATTCGGCCGTCGCCGGATCGAACGGCCGCATGCTGCCGCTGCCGGCCAGATCGAGGAACGCGAAGCGCACATCCTGCATCTCCCCTGCCACCTTGCCACGCCCTTCGAGCGTGAGCTTGGCGGAAAGCTCCACCGCGGCGCTGTTGTGCTCCTTCAGATTGGTGGGATCGATGTCGATGCCGCTGAGGGCAAAGTTCAGGTTCTCCAGCCGCGTCTTGGTTTTGTTCACCCGGTTGTGGATGTAAAGCCGCCCGTTTTGAATGCGGGCCTCATGCACCCTCACCGTCATGCCTAGCCGGTCCGCTTGGAAGACAGCGGGCTTTTTCTTTTCCAGCGGCTTCTCAGCAGGCTTGGCCGCCTTGTCACCGGCTGCGGCTGGCACCGGCTGCTTCGGCTTGACCAGCGCGGCCTGCAAGTGACTCGCTCCCTCCGGGCTGAGGTATTCGTTTGCCTCCAGCCCGTCCAAGGTGAGCCGCCGCACATCGAGCGTGCCGCTCAACAAATCGATCAGCGACACCTCCAGCACCGCCTCCTTCAATCGCAGCACCGGCGTCGTGGGCGCTCCTTCAGGCGGTTGCAACGCGCTCACCGTCAATCCGCCCAGCCGCCAGCGCGCCGGGCTGCTCCAAATCTCGAGACTGGAAGAATCCAGCGTCACTTTGGCTTGCCAGGCTGCCTCCAGTTGCCGCACCACGGCCTCTCGGTCGAACTGCTTTTTCACCCACCAACTGCCGCCACCCAGCGCCGCCGCTGCCAGCACGGCCAGGCCGCCAAGGCCAAAAAGTCCCGCTCGAACCAGTTTCTTCATGCCGCGATGATAGCCAGCCCCCGCCGCTTGCCAAGTCAGGGTCCGCCACATTTTCCTCCGCGTGATGATCAAAACGTGAAACACTTGTCGCTGGAATGCGCAGAACCTGGAGAGCCATGAATCCATCCCCCTCTCCCAGCCCCTGCCCCACCTGCGGCCAGCCCCTGCCGGAGGACGCCCCCGGCGGCCTCTGCCCCGCCTGCCTGCTGAAGCGTACTTTGCAAGACCCCGTGCCTGACGCCCAGCCCCCCGAGGTCGTGCTTCAGGAGCTCGCCGCCGCTTTTCCGCAACTGGAGGTGGAGGAGCTCATCGGCCAGGGCGGCATGGGCCGGGTCTATCGCGCCCGCCAGCCGCACCTGAACCGCACCGTCGCCCTCAAGCTGCTCTCCGCCGAGCGTGCCGACGACCCGGAGTGGCAGGAGCGCTTCACCCGGGAGGCCCGCGCCCTCGCCCGGCTCAGCCACCCGAACATTGTCCAGGTCTATGACTTCGGCCAAGCACCCGTGCCTTTTCTCCTCATGGAGCATGTGGACGGCGTGAACCTCCGCCAAGCCATGGACACTGGCGGCCTCACCACGGGCGAGGCGTTGGCGCTCATCCCGAAACTTTGCGATGCCCTGCAATACGCCCACGAGCACGGTGTGCTGCACCGCGACATCAAACCGGAGAACATCCTCATCGACACCGAAGGTCGGGTCAAACTGGTGGACTTCGGCCTCGCCAAACTTCGCGATGAGGGTGCGCTCCCCTTCACCCTCACCCAAAGCAGCGCCCGCCTCGGCACCCTCGCCTACATGGCGCCGGAGCAGGTGGAAAAACCCGCCGACGTGGACCACCGGGCGGATATTTATTCGCTCGGCGTCGTCTTTTACGAAATGCTCACCGGCGAGCTGCCCCTCGGACGCTTCCCCCTTCCCAGCGAAGCCAGCGGCATCGATCCCCGGCTCGACGCCATCGTCATGCGCACCCTGGAGAAGAAGCAGGGCAAACGCCCAGACTCGGCCCAGGAACTGCGCACGGAGATCGAACGCGCGCAAACCAAGGCAGCACCGCAGGTTATCGACGCCCGCCTTCAGACTGCGATCCTCTTGGTGACGGGCTTTGCGGCACTGCTGCTATCGTTTGTAATGATGGAGGGGTTAGCCCTGTTCTGCGGAATGAGCCTCGCGATAACCTCGGTTTTGGCCGGGGCTTTGCAGTTCCGCAACCATTTCGCCGGCCAGTCCATCAACTTGGTCCCATGGCCGCTCTTCATTCTGTTCAACGGCTCCGTGCTCGGCTTCTTCGCATCGCGCGACAAAACTCTGGGGCTGCTCTTCTGCGTGCTGTCCATCGGAGTTCTGCTCCCTTCCTTCGGGTTTGCCCGGACGTTTCGCCGCATCGGCTGGCTGGCGGGAGGCTTGGCCTGCTGCCTGCTCGCCCTTTTCTTCACCTCCATCGTTCACGAGTGGTTGGCCGACGGTTTGAATGCACCTCGCACCATCCTCACGGCATGGGATGTCGTCGGTTTACTCGTCGGTTTGTCGCTGGCCATTCCTCTGCTCCGTGCAGCCTGGAATCCAGACGCAGCAGATGTGAGAGCCCCCAGCCTCCGCAACCACCGCATGGATCGTCCCTTTGCCGCAGTGGTTGCTATGCTCCTCGCCACCTCCTTTCCTGATTGGATACCCCGCATGTACCTCCAAAGCAAGACCACCGCCGTTCAGCACGCCGTCCAAATCGACAAAAGAACCCAAGACCAACCCATATATGACCGCAGCAACGCCTGGGTCGCCCGTCTTTCCCAGGCCGCTACCAAGGAAGGCCAGCGAGAAGTTTTTGCCGAAATCTCAGCCGCACTCGAAACCGAAAAACCTGCCGATGTTCGCGCCGCTCTTCACACCCTCTCCCGAGCCAGTGAGTTCGACTTTGATCGCTCCGCCTTCCGCGATCACGCAAGGCGCTATCTCGCCTCAGATGACCCCGACATCCGCATCAGCGCCATTCGTGCCTTGACCTCTTGCAAACCGGATGCGTCTGACAGCCAGCGCCTTCTCGACCACGTCGCCAACTGCACCGAGGCTGAAATTCCCACTCTCGCCCAGGCACTGAAACTGGTCTCAAACGGCGACTTCACCTCCACCTACGCTGCCGCCCTCCTCGACCTTTTGCGCCGAGGCATGGCGGCAGCCCAGAGAGACCGGGGCATCAACGCCGGCTTCGACAGCCGGTCGATCCTCGGCGTGATTTGGGGCAGTCGCGTCTCTCCCGAGATCGAGGCCCAGCTCATCGAATGGTCCCATCTCGGAGAAGATGCGAACGGCCTGATCAAGGTCGGCAACTCCCACCTCGGTTACAACACCTTCTACCACGCCCTCAGCGTCCAGCAAAACAAATCCCGCGCCGCCGTGAAGCGCCTGCTCGAACTCGCCTATCATCCCGACACCACCAACGTCGCTGGGCGCTGCTTTTGGGGCCTCAACGACACCGTGCCCGATCCCGCCGATCAGGCTTACCTCGTCAGTGAAGTGCTGAAACTCCTCAGCCTCCGCCAAAACGATTACCTCTGGAGACAGGGGCTGCAACTGATCCGCCAGCACGCGCAAAAGGAACATCTGCCGGCCTTGGAAGCGCTGGCCCGGCGGGAAACTCTGCCGCCAGATCACCGTGAGGCCTTGACCCAGATCGCAGCCAAACTTCGCGGCGCCGCCAAACCATGACCGCGTCTCCTCCCACCCGCTGGACCCTGGTCGAGCAGGCCAAAGGATGCGATCCCGCTGCGCGGCAGGCGCTGGCGGATTTGTGCGCGATTTATCATGCGCCCATCGCCGCTCAGATGCGCCGCTGGCTCGGCGGCGCCGATGATGCCGCGGACGTGACTCAGGCGTTTTTTGCCCACCTGCTGGCGGGCAATCAATTGGATGGCGCCGACGCCGGCAAGGGCCGCTTTCGCACCTACCTCCACGCCGCCGCCCGTCATTTTCTCATCGGTCAATGGCGCCTGCGTGACGCCGCCAAACGCGGCGCGGCACTGACCGTTTCCGATGCGTCAGCGCTTGAGTCATTCAGCGATCTTTCGCAATCACGCCCCGACACGGAATTCGATCGTGCCTGGACTTGTGCGGTGCTGCGCCAGGCCCTGACCGATCTCGAAACAGAAATGACCGTGCAAAACCGCTCCAAGCTGTTCGAAGCGCTCAAACCCTGGCTTTCCGGCGATGCCTCCCACGGCGACACAAGCCGGGTCGCCGACGAACTCAACACCAGCGAAACCGCGATCCGGGTCCACCTTTCACGGCTGCGCAAGCGTCTGCGCGCTCACATCGAGCGCAGTGTCTGCGCCACCCTCGCCCCCGGAGCGGATCCGCGCCAGGAGCTGGCCGCGCTGCTGGCCGCGTTTCAATGAGGCGCGGCTCAATTGGGATCACTCGGAGCCGCTGGAGGGGGGGGCGTTAGAGGAGCCGCAGGCGGAGTGGTGGCAGTCGGTGCGGCACTCTCTGGCGCCGTCACAGGCGCGGTGTCGGGAGTCGCGGGCGGGGTGGTTGCGGGCTGCGCCACCACCGGCTCCGGCTCAGGTGGTTTGGGAAAAGGATCCGGCCATTCGTGAAGCGTGTAGCCCGCGCCGATGCCGCCGGCGTCATTGAGGTAACCAGTGACTTTCTCCTGCCAAACCTTGAGGTCGGGCGGTCCCCAGGGCTTCTCGCCGGTGCCGGGGAAGATGACATAGGTGACCTTCAAATCACTCTCCGGGCGGCGGTAAGGCGTGGCCTTGTCGTTGATGGTTTTGGCCATCAGCAGACTGGCCTCGCCCATCTTGAAACTGGGACCGTAGTCACCGCAGATGGCGGGATAGATTTTGTCGCCATGAATGACCGCCGCATAGTCGCCGATGCGCGGTGTGTGGGAGTTCTGGTCCTCGTAGCCGCGGAAAAGCAGCGAGATCACGATGAAGGGATCCTTTTCGGCGATCAGGCTGCTGCGCGCCTTCATGTCGGCGATCTCCAGCGTGACTTGGTTGATGCCCGCTTTGAGTTCGGCGTTGCGCGCGGCGGAGAGGCCTTTCACCGCATACTCCGCCTTCAATTTGGTTAGCCGCGCCTCCCAGCGCGCCAGAAGCGGGTTCGGCGTCTTCGATTTCTTCGGCCAGGCGTAGCTGGTGAAGGGCTGGTAATAGTCCGACATGAAAATGTATTCATCCAGCTTCGGCATGCGGTCGCCGTCAGAGCCATCCGCCACCACATCCATCTCGGATTGAATCAGCATGACCCGCCGTTTGGTCGCGGGATGAGTCAGCTCGAGGATCGTCTCGCAGTCGAAGAAATTATGCCGGTCCAGCGCGCGATTGAGCCGGGTCAAATCCGTCTGCACCCGCCGCGTTTTGTTGTCGTAGAGTTTGTGATAGAACGGCGAGACCCTGGCGGTTTCCAGCATGCTGCGAAGCCCGGGCAGCACCTTGGGGAGGTGCTCGTTGATGCGCGACAACTCGTCGACACTTTGGTTCGCACGCGGCACCCGGATGCTTAGCTGAAACTCGGCCTTGTAGGCGTCCGGATCAAGGCGCTCCAGGCTGGCAAAACCGCCCTGCTCCGTGATCAAATTGGTCTTCACGGTGATGCCGTTGAAGAGCGAGGCCACGTCCACTTCCTTGCGCTCGATGTAGCCTCCTGGCAGTGGCGGCGGCGGAGCCGGCACTTCTTTGACGACCTCTTTGACGACTTCCTTCACCACCTCGGTCGGCACCTCCTTGATCACCTCACGAGTGATGATCTCCGGCGCCACGGGCCCGCGCGCGGTACGCACGATGTCCTGAATGCCGCGTTTGATGCGGCCGGCAAATGGCGTGAAGGGCAGCACCAAGCCACCGGCGATGAGGATCAACATCAGCAACCGCACCGTCGTGCCAAAAAAGCCCGGCTTCCGCCGCGGCGGGCGCCACGAGGACGACTCGTCGTGGCCGGTTTCCGAGTGGGGATCGGTGGGAAATCCAGACATGCCTCCCATTCTGCCATGCGAACGCCATTTGCAAAGCCGAAGAACCTCCCCAATGCCCCGGTTGGCAGAATCTTCACCGGCTTCGGTTTGCGACCCGGAACACTGCGCGCTATGTAAAGCAGCGTCCTTGAAAATAATCTCCCGGCCTTCCACGCTTCCTGCTAACGCATACCCTGGCAGCCACGCCACATTCCCGCCCCCTCTCATGCCCAACACCCGGAAAACCAAAATCCTCTGCACCCTCGGGCCGGCCACGGAATCCCCCGAATGCATCGAAGCCCTCATTCGCGCCGGCGCCGACATGATCCGGCTCAACATGAGCCATGCCTCCCACGAATGGACGCGCACCGTCTATGCCAATGTGCGCCAGGCGGCGGAACGCGCGGGCAAGGATGTGGCGGTGTTAATGGACCTGACCGGGCCTTCCATCCGCACCGGCGATGTCGCCACTCCCTGGCAGCTCAACACCGGCGACCACATCGAGCTGCGCACGAAGCCGGAGCTCTCTGCGTCGCTTCCGTATTCCGTCGATGTCAACTACGCTGAGCTTTGCCGCGACCTGAGGCCCGGCAACCTGGTCAACATCGATGGCGGCCTCATTCAAATCAAAGTCCTGCGCGTCGGCGACAGCCGCATCATCGGCGAGGTGCTGAACAAAGGCGAAATGCGTTCGCGCCGCCACATCAACCTGCCCGGCGTGCCGGTGAGGCTGCCGCCACTAACGGCGAAGGATTACAAGGATTTGGATCTGGGCGTGGAACTGGAGGTCGATTTCATGGCGCTGTCATTTGCGCGCGAGCCGGGCCACATCCAGCACGTGCAGCTTTTGCTGGAGCAGAAAGGCAGCAAAGCGCGCGTGATTGCCAAACTGGAGAACCAGCAAGCTCTCGACAATCTCGACACCATCGTCGAGGCCTCCGCCGGCATCATGATCGCCCGCGGCGATCTTGGTTCCGAACTGCCGGTTGAGGACCTGCCCATCATTCAGCGCGACATCATCGAGCGCTGCTCCTATCACGGCCGCAAAGTCATCGTCGCCACCCAGATGCTGGAGAGCATGATCGAAAACCCGGTGCCCACCCGCGCCGAAGTGACGGACATTTTCAATGCGGTCATCGAACAAGTGGATTGCGTCATGCTCAGCGGCGAGACCAGCATCGGGCGCTATCCGGAGAAATGCGTGCAAGTGCTCGACACGGTGACGCGCCGGATCGAGGAGCGTTACCCCTCCGGCCGTTTCGCCAGTGACGCCCCCCTCAAGACCAACAAGCACAAGACCGCCAAAGCCGCCATCGTTTTGGCCAATTCCATCCCGGGCTGCAAGCTGATCACCTTCACCCTGCGCGGTGTGATGGCCCACCTGCTCGCGCACCAGCGGCCCGAGTTCGCCCCTATTTTCGCCTTCACCCCCCATCTTCACGTCAGCCGCAGCCTGAGTCTGGCGCGCGGCGTGCACTCGGTGCACATGCCCTTCGAAAAAGGCAATCCCGATGTCAACATCCGCTCCGCGCTCACTCTGCTGCGCCAGCGCGGCCTGTTGCAGCCCGGTGATCCGATTGTGATCCTTTCCGACGCGCTCTACGACGACACCAACCTCGACGCCATTCTGCTGCGCGACGCCTAGCCTCTCAGAACCCGCCACCCAAAGCGAGGTGCAGGTCGGCGCGATTACGCAGGCGCTGCGCGCGGGTGGCGATGAGCGCGCGGTTCGCCTCAAAGGCGCGCTGGCGCGAATCCAGCAGGGTCAGCACATCCACCAAGCCGCGCTCATACTGGCCTTGCGCGAGTTTTTCCGAGCGCTCAGCCTCCTCAGCCGCGCGGCTGAGCTGCTCCTGCTGCTCAGCGAGAAAGCGCTCCGCCGCCAGCGCCGTCTCCACCTCCTGAAAAGCGGTCAAGGCGGCGGAGGCATATTGATTGAGCGACTCATCGTAGCGCGCCCTTGCCAGCCGGATGCCCGCGCGCAAACGGCCGCCTTCAAACAACGGCTGGGTGATCTGCCCGGCCATCGTCCACACCGTTCCCTGCGTGCTGATCAAATTTTGCAGCTCTTGCGAACTGAAGCCACGATCACCAGTGAGGCGAATGCCGGGCAGCAGCGCTTTGCGGGCGGCACTCTCCACGTTCAGCGCCGCATAGAGCCGGTTTTCCGCGGCGAGCAGATCGGGCCGCCGGGAGAGCATGCCCGATGGCAGGCCGGCGGGCACAGCGCGCCGCGGCGCCGGCAAACCTCCAAGTCCGTGCTCGCGCCCGGCCGGATAACGCCCCAGCAGTGTCTCCAACGCGCGGCGCGCGGCATCGAGTGCTTGGGACTGCACCGACAGCTCCGATTCGGCGCGCGCCAGGTCCGCGCGACCAAGGCTGACATCGAGCGCGGCGCGCTCGGGATCGAGACCACGATCGAGCTGCTTTTCCAAAAGCTGCTGCTGAAGGCGGCGGGCCTCGACATTGCGCCGGGCCAGTTCCGTTTGCAGTTCCGCTCCAGTCAGCGTCACGGCGGCTTTGACGGTGTTGGCGGCCAGCGAAAGGCGGGCGGCATGCAAATCGGCGGCGCTGGCACTTAACTCGGCGGCGCTGGCACGGCGCTCATCGGCCAACCGTCCCCAGAAATCCGGTTCCCAGGAGACATCAACGCCGAGGTTGAAACGATTGGCACGCTGCCCCAGGCCCGGAAAACGCTGGTCGCCCGGCCGCTGGGAACGGCTGGCATCGCCACTGATGCCCGCCAGCGGCCACAGCGGAGCCGTTGCCTGCGCCAGTTGCGCCCGCGACTGCTCTACACGTGCCGCGGCGGCTTTCAAATCTGGATTGGCCGCAAGCGCCTCGCGCACCAACCGCGCCAGGGCGGAATCGCGAAACTCATCCAGCCAGCCATCGGCATCCCCGCGCGAAAAATTTCCCGGCGCGGTCCAATCCTCCGGCGCCTTTTGTCCGACCTCGCCGAGCCCCGCAGCCAGCTTCTTTTTCCCCCAGGTGTCGCGCAGGGCGCAGGCGGGCAGTTGCCACAAAAGGCCTGCCAGCAGCAGCCCCGGCAGGCAGCGATGGCAGGCCGGCTTCAAGTGTTTGATCATCGGCGCAAGGTGAATCCTGATTTCGGGCTGGATTCAAGCTTCGTTTCCATTACCCTGAAAGTTCTTTCGCATGAAGTTCATCTGGTTTGCTTTCACCCTCTGTTTCGGCCTGCTCGGCGTCACGGCCTTCATCGCCTGGCGTGCCCACATTGAAGCGCGTGAGGCGCGCAAAGAAGTGCTGATGTTCCGCCAGCAGCAAAACGAACAAATTGCTGCGGGCGCCACCCCGATGCCCAGTATCCTGGAGTCTCCCCAAACGGCCCCTGCCCTGATTCCACCTCCGCCGCCGCATTCGCAACTGCCCCCGCCCGCTGCCGCAGTCTCCGCCGCTCCTCCCTCGGCGGTCATCACCCCCCCCGCCGCGCAGGCTCCGGCGCCAGCCGCGCCCGCGCCCTTGACCGCCCAGCAGAGCCACCTGCTCACCCTGCCCGCCATCGCCAAAATCAAGGAAGCGCACCTCAACGAGGGTTTTGTGCTCATCGATGCCGGCACGGCCAGAAACATGGCGGCCGGCATGAAATTCGATCTGCGGCGAGGCGCCTCGTTGGTGGGGCGTGTCACCCTCACCGACGCGATCGAAGCGACCGAAGCGATCGCCGACATCCAGCCGATGTCCGTGCCGATTGGCGTCGAGCCCCAACCGGGCGACGAACTGGTGCAAATCTCACCGCCGCCCTAAGCCGCGTCTTTCGCCATGGCACGGCAGCGGCTCGATGTGGAACTAGCGCGGCAGGGCCTGTGTGATTCGCGCGAGCAAGCGCGACGTTTGATCCTGGCCGGCAAGGTGCTGGTGAACGAAGTGCCGGTCACCAAACCCGGCACGGCCATCCCGGCGGACGCCACATTGCGGGTCAAAGAAGCGCCGCGCTACGTCAGCCGCGGCGGTTTGAAACTGGAGGGCGCTCTGCGCGACTTCGGCATTGACGTGACCGGGCTGGTTGGGCTCGACATCGGCGCCTCCACCGGCGGTTTCACCGACTGCCTTCTTCAACACGGCGCCGCCCGCGTTTACGCCTTTGATGTCGGCACCAATCAACTCGCCTGGAAGCTGCGCAGCGACCCGCGTGTGACCGCGCGTGAAAACATCAACGCGCGGCATCTCCAGCCAGCCGACATCCCGGAGCCCGCGGACATTTTAGTCGCCGATCTTTCCTTCATCTCGCTGACGCTGGTGCTGCCAGCGGCACTGGCGTTGCTCAAACCCGGCGGCCAGGCGGTGGTGCTGGTCAAGCCCCAGTTCGAACTGGCGCGGGAGGACATCGGCGCGGGCGGCATCGTGCGCGACCCGGAAGCGCGCGAGCGCGCCTGTGCCCGCGTCCAGGACTTTGTGCAGAGCCGGCCCGGTTTGGAATGGCGCGGCTTGCTGCCGTCATCCATCGCCGGCACCGACGGCAACCAGGAGTTCCTGGCCTGGTTCGGCAAACGAGCCTGAGAGCCTGTCCGGCAAATTCCCCGCTCCTATTCGTCCTCGTCCGCTCTATAAGGCCAGAATCAGGCGCGATTGAAGGATTCCCTCACACCCCGTCTCCGCTCCACGTCAAGGGCCAACCCGATCCGGCCCCCTCAAAAGCAATTTCCTAGCAGCAGGACGCTTGACCGCGCGTGCCAGCCCCCCCGGCTCGCACCCAATACCTTATCTAGGCGCTACGATGTCGTTTTCTTGGAGCGCTGAGTGGGGCTGGCGGGTTGCCATTTTTTGAACGCGGAAACCGATTGTCCGCCATTCATCCGCCGTCATGAACAGGACGTAGAAGGTCCACATCTGGACGCTGAAGAAGATGAGATTCTTCATGGTGAGGGCGATCATGAGGTGCATGCCGATTCCAAGCGCGAAGGCGATGAAACGCAGCTTGCGCACGGTGAAAAGCACCGGGGCCTCAAGTTCGAAGAGCAAGGTGATCCATTGCAGCGTTGTCCACGCCCATCGGGGCAGGTTGCGCAGCATCCAGGCCGCGATGTCCGTGCGGAAGATTCCCTGCACCTGGGTGTAGAGCACGTCGCTGTATTTGAGCCAGTCTCCTTTGAAGGCCTTGGCGAGGCCAGCGGCGAAGTATTGGCCGATCAGCGTGCCCTGGATCAGCCGCACCGCCACCGCGCTGACCATCAGCTGGCCCGTGGCCATATCGCGAATGTAGCCCGGAGAGATCAGCAAGATGCCGTAAACTCCCACGAACAACTTGTTGATGGTGAATGCAGACATCCAGTCCACGCCTTGGGTATAGAGTGCTGATGAGAACAGCCCCAGCAGAGCCAGTCTGCGCGCGCGGTTCAGGATGAGGCCCAAGGACGACAGGGCGATGACCGCCGCCAGCAGCACGACGCCGGGACCGGTGAGCAGTGGCAATGGTTCCGGACACCTTAAAGAGCCTAGTTCCGCGGCATTGAGGTGGAAGCCTTCTTCAGTCAGCCACTCCCGCCAGGACAACCCCAGCCACCCCATGCGCAGCAGAAAGGACGCGGTGAAAAGGATTTCGAAGATGCGCAACGGCAGAGCATCGATATCTCCCACCAGCCAGCCGATGCACCTGCTCACTGGCCGGCTGGTCCTTGGCGTTGTGCTTCGTTCTGTGGTGTTTTGCATTTGCCAAGAGTTTGGGAAACCGATTCCTTACTGGGAAAGCTGCGCCTCAGCATTCCTTCCGAAGATTTTCGGTGTGGGCATCCGGGCCGGAGCGGGCGGCTGGGCAGGCGCTGGTGTGACCACGCCAGCGACGATGTTGTAAGTGCCGGTCAAGGTCTCCCGAGTGGTCGCGGGAAGCGGCGCTTCAGCGCGTTCCCAGGCCCCGGCAGGGAATGCCATTTCGGGCGTATTTACCCGCCACGAACGTCGCAGGAAGCGGACGCCGGTCAGTTGCTGACCGGTTTGTTCGCCCACTTGTTGAGCGATCCAACCCGCCAAGCGGCGGCGCATGCTCTCGGCGGTCTTCTTGTTTTGCAGGTTGCTCAGGATGCGGTCCAGACGCTGCCGATAGCCTGAGGCGGGCATAGGCGATACCGTACTCATGTCCAAGCGCTGCCACGGTCTGTTCTCCGCCATGCGCACCTCGATGAGGCGCTCCGACCATGTTGACGTGCGTTTCGTGAACAAAGCCGCGGCATTGTACTGCTGCCAAAGCCTCGCCGGCACCCGAAACGGCAGGCGTCCCAGAGTGGACCCCGCCCACACAAACGGCAACAGCCAGCCGAAGGTGAGCAGGGCCAGAAGCAAAAGCCGCATTTTCATAGCCGTCTGTTTCTCAAGAGATGCTGGCTCGTCCGTTGCCGGGGCTCATTGCCTTGATGCGCGGAGCAGATCAGCCGGAACTTCTCCTGGGATGTCCCACGCAGATTTGTTAGTCGGGTACGGGCAACTTTATTCCAACCTGCGCGAATTCGGCTTCTCGTATCCGCTTTTCAGCAGCAAAAAGTTCCGCAGCTCGAGACTCTCCGAGAAGATTTATGATCTCCATCCGAGCCAGCGAGTTTTCCACTTCCTTATTGAACTCAAATTCTTTTGTTGCTTTTGCCGACCCCGAGTTTTGAAAATATACCGCCCTGTCTTCAATCATTCGGAACTCGCGTTCGCGGATGATGGCCAAGGCGTCATTGACTGTTTTGGAGTCGATATTCCAAGATGCGAACAAGTTTCGGTAGTCCCGATCACGCCGTTCCATAATGCCGTCA
>CAZKMS010000147.1:6693-13649 GCA_964553805.1 uncultured Verrucomicrobiaceae bacterium | reverse complement strand
CCTCGCGCTGGCGCTCGGGCAGTTCGGCGATGAGGCGGTGGAGCTGGGCGGCGGTCTCGGACTGCTGCATGGTCTCGGCCGGGGAGGGGGCGGTGGCCGGTTGGTGCTCGAGGGTGGCGGTGTCCATGGGGATGAGGCGGCGTTGTTTGCGGTGCTGGTCCACGGCGTGGTTGCGGCAGACGGTGAAAAGCCAGGGGGCGATGCGCCCGGGGTCGAGGCTGGGCAGGTGCTTGCTGAGCTGGATGAAGGTGTCCTGCACGGCGTCGCGGGCGTCTTCGAGGCTGGGGGTGAAGCTCAAGGCGTAGCGCACCAGGGGGCGCTCGTAGCGGTCGAGCAGGGTTTCGAAGGCGTTTTGGCGGTCGCTCATGACGGCAGGTTCACAGGGCGTTTCGGATGGGACCACATTCTTCTTGGGGTCGGCGAAAACTTTTTTTCACGGTTTTGCTGCCGCGGTTGTCAGAAACGGGGCGGGCTTTCTGTATTTGACGCCACCTTGCGGCGCGCTTAGTACAAGGCTTGTACCTCAGACGGGCTTCGTTTTTTCCATCCACCATGCTCCTTTCGCGTCCTTTCCTTGCCGCTCTCATCACCGCCGCCTTGCTGGCTTTGACGCCTCACGCTGGCGCGGAAAATTTGCCGCTCGATCATCCGACTTCGGCTTTGGTGAAAGAGTACCTCACGGCGGTGGTGAACCAGGACTGGGAGAAGGCCGGCTCCATGCTTTCGGTGCCTTCCCTGGAGAAAAAGCTGCAGGAAACCGTGTCGGTGATCAAAATGGCGCCCACCATGTCCGAGGAGGCGGCGATGCTGGCCAAGCTGGGCGTGAAGGATCTGGCCGAGCTGGAGCAAATGAGCCCGCGCGTTTTTTACGCGGCCGAGCGCGCCGCGGTGCACGCGCGCATGAACATCGATCCCGCGGTGCTGGCGAAGAAAAAGGAGACGCTGCACATCAACATCCTCGGTCTCGCCGGGGAGGAAAACGACACCATCGTGCACGCTGTGGTGCGCACCTCCCAGGAGACGTTGAAGGAGAAAATTCAGGAGCTGTTTCTCATTTCGCTGCAGCAAGATTCGCAGGATGCGAAAAAATGGCTGATCGTGCCCGACATGATGCGGCCGATCGCGGAAAAACTGCCTGGCGCCGAGGGCGCGCCGTGAGGGTGGGGCGCTGAACCGCCTGCCGGCCAACGAGGCTGGCCAAATCCCGTTTTGAACCCGCCATGTCCAACGACCCCAGTCCGGCCGCTGCGCCTTCGGATTTCATTCGCGACCTGATCGCTGCTGACCGCGCGGCGGGACGCAATGACGGCTGGGTCATCACGCGGTTTCCCCCAGAGCCGAATGGTTACCTGCACATCGGCCACGCCAAAAGCATCTGCCTGAACTTTGGCCTGGCGCTGGAGAACGCGCCGAAAGCGCGCTGCCACCTGCGCTTTGATGACACGAATCCGACCAAGGAAGACACCGAGTACGTGGACTCCATCATGGAGGACGTGCGCTGGCTGGGCTTCGATTGGGGCGGCCACCTTTTCTACGCGAGCGATTACTTTGAGAAGCTCTACCAGTTTGCGGAGCAGTTGATCGGCAAGGGTCTGGCCTACGTCGATGAGCAGTCACCCGAGGACATCCGCAAAAATCGGGGCACGCTGACCGCGCCTGGCACCAACAGTCCCTATCGGGATCGTCCCGTGACGGAGAGCCTGGACCTGTTCCGGCGCATGCGCGCGGGTGAATTTGAGAACGGCAGGATGGTGCTGCGCGCGAAGATCGACATGGCGTCGCCAAACATGAACCTGCGCGACCCGGTGCTCTACCGCATTCTGCATGCCGAGCATCATCGCACCGGCAATGCCTGGTGTTTGTATCCGATGTACGATTACGCGCATCCGTTGAGCGACGCGCTGGAGAGCATCACCCACAGCCTGTGCACCCTGGAGTTCGAGCATCACCGGCCGCTTTACGAATGGCTGATTGACAACGTGGACGGTCTGCCCGGCCAGCCGCATCAGCGCGAGTTTGCGCGGTTGAACCTGACCTACACGGTGATGAGCAAGCGCAAGCTGCTGCGGCTGGTGCAGGAGAAACGCGTGAGCGGCTGGGATGACCCGCGCATGCCGACGATCTCCGGTTTGCGCCGTCGCGGTTACACGCCGGCGGCGATCCGTCAGTTCTGCCGCGCCATCGGCTTGACGAAGTTCAACTCCCTCACCGACATGGCGCTGCTGGAGCACGCCGTGCGCGAGGATCTGAACGCACGCGCCCTGCGCGCTTTTGCGGTGCTGGATCCGGTCAAGGTGGTGATCGAAAACTACCCGCAGGATCAGGTCGAGTACATCGAGGCGGTGAACAATCCGGAGGATCCCGGAGCGGGCACACGCCAGTTGCCGCTCTGCCGCGAGCTGTACATCGAGCGCGACGACTTCATGGAAGATCCGCCAAAGGGTTTTCACCGCCTCAAACCGGGCGGCGAGGTGCGGCTGCGTTACGCCTTCTGCATCATTTGCAAGGAGGTGGTCAAGGATGCCGGGGGCAAGGTGATCGAGTTGCGCTGTACTTACGACGAAGCGACTCGCCATGGGCAGAAGCCGGCAGACCGGCCGAAGGTGAAGGGCATCATTCACTGGCTCAGCGCGCGCCACGCCGTGCCGCTGAACGTGCGGCTCTATGACCGCCTGTTTACCGACGAGCAGCCGGAGGCCGTGGCCGGCGAGCACGGGGATTTCGTGGACCTGATCAATCCGAACTCGCTGGAACTGGCGGCGGCGGCCTTGGGCGAGCCTGATCTGGCTTTGGCGCAACCTGGCGTGCACTACCAATTCGAGCGCCTGGGCTACTTTTTCACCGATCCCAAGGACTCGCAGTCCGGCAAGCCGGTCTTCAACCGCACGGTCGGGCTCAAGGACAGTTGGGCACGCCAGGTGGCGCGCACGGGCGCGGAAAGCTAAGAGCCTGTCCGGCTCATGCTGTACCTGGCCTCTGTGAGGCCGGCTGCCCCGCGCGCCGCATCCGCCCTCCACCGGGGTCACAGACCTGGACTGCAGTGGCATCCGCTCTTTTCAGACGCAGGTTCCCGATTGGATCATTTGCCGGACAGGTTCCCAGCTCAGATCACCGGCTCCGCATCCCGCCATTTGGCGTGCCACTCGGCATAGACCACCGGGGAGATTTCGCTCGGCTTGATCTCGCTGCGGCCGCCCCAGAAGACGTTGGTGTACTCGACCGGGATGCCGCAGGATTCAAGGTGGGCGTCGATGGCGGCCTTGTGCTGCATGATCAGGTCTCTGTCGGTGCCGTGCACCACGCCCATGATGTTGACGTTGCCGAAGCGCGGGCCGCCCTCGCGCCAGTAGCAATGGGTCATGATGGGATGACGGCCGACCTCGGCGCCAGCGCGCTCCTGCATGCCTTCCGGCACCTTCCAGTGGAAAAGGCCGTTGAAACGGGTGACGCGTACGCCGGTTTGCGAGGGTTTGACGTGCTCGAGGAAGGTGGAAAAACGGCCAATGACTCCCTTGTTGTCGAGAGCTTGCGCGACTTCGCAGAAGCGCTCCAAGCTGGTGCCGGCGAGTTTGGCGCGGCTGGCCCAGGGTTCGGGGCCGATCTCGTCCAAAGTCAGCTCGCCCTTCAGCGCCAGCAGCACCGTCCACTCCTCCGGGGTGAAGTCGGCGATGCTGGTGGTCATCATTTTCGCCGGCTCATCGGCGCGGTCGCCGGGCTCGATGGTTTTGCGGCGCACGTGGCCGACACCGAGGGCGAAGATGCCTTTGGCGGGCATCAGCAGGTACTCCTCCGCGCCGGTGAGGTGCTTCAACACATCGGCATGCTCCACCAGCGACTGGCCGGCGGGCACTTTGAGCGTGGTCCAGAGTTTGTAATCGGAGCCGGAGACCTCGCGGTCGGTGGAGCGCAGCACGACATGGCCGCTGAAGGGATCTTGTTTGAAGAGGAAATCGAAAGCGGCGTCGAGCTTGTCGTTGGGCACTTTCCAGGCCACCAGCGCGCCTTCAGCCAGTTTGTTGGCCAGCAGGGTCTGGCGCACGCGGCGGATGACGCCGGCTTGCAGCATGGCGCGGATGCGCTCCACCACGGTCTCGAAATCCACTCCGCTCTGCTCGGCGATGAACTGGAATGGATGGCGCAGGAAACCCTTCACGCGGTCCTCACTGACGGCGAGGATGCGGGCGTTGGTCTCCTCCGTGTGCTCGGTGGGAATGGCGGCGGCGGTGGTCATGCGGCAGGATGGCCGGATTTGCGGCGAAAACAAGAGATGGATGCACGCCAATCTGGCGGCGTGATGCGCGGCTTTGGCGCCGCTGCGCTTCACGAGGGAAAAAGGCGTGGACCCAGCAGCACCGAGATTACGGTGATGACGACCGCCAGCAGCAGGTTCAGCCAGAGGCCGGCGCGCATCATCTGGCTGAGGCTGACCTGGCCGCTGCCGAAGACGATGGCGTTCGGCGGCGTGGCCACCGGCAGCATGAAGGCGCAACTGGCGGAGAGGCAGACCGGCAGTGCCAGCAGCAGCGGTGGCTGGCCCATGCCGGTGGCGAGCGCGGCGGCCACCGGCACCAGGGCGGCGGCGGTGGCGGTGTTGCTGGTCAGCTCGGTGAGAAAGGTGACCACCAGGCAGACGAGCAGCACCGTCAGCCAGAGCGGCAGCGCGGCCAGCGGAGCGGCCTGGGCGCCGAGCCACTCCGCCAGGCCGGTGACCTCGATTTGCCGCGCCAGGGTCAAACCGCCGCCGAACAGGATGAGCACGTCCCAGGGCAGTTTGGCGGCGTGTCTCCAATCCATCACGAACACACCGCGCCGCCAGTTGGCCGGGATCACAAACAGCGCCAGTCCGGCGAGCATCGACACCCCGGCGTCACCGAGTTGATTGAGCACCGGCCACTGTTTGGCCAGCAGCGGCCGCGTGATCCAGAGCAGCGCGGCGAGGGCGAAGACGACGCCGGTGACGCGCTCGCCGGTGTTCATGCGGCCGAGGCTGCGGTGCTCGTTTTGGATGATCGCGTGCGCGCCGGGAATTTCCTCCCCGGAGACTTGAAAGCAGCGGCGGGTGAGCACCCAGAAGGTGAGCGGCAGCGCCACCAGCATCAGCGGCACACCGAGCAGCATGAACTGGCCAAAGCCAAGCTCGATGCCGAACTCATTTTGCATGTGGCCGACCAGGAAGGCGTTGGGCGGGGTGCCGATGGGCGTGCCCATGCCGCCGATGGAGGCGGCGTAGGCCAGCGACAGCATCAGCGGCGCGGCAAACGCGGCCGCGGCGCGGCCGCCGTCCACCTGCCGCAGCAGTTGCGTCACCGAGAGCGCGATGGGCAGCATCATCAGCGTGGTGGCGGCGTTGCTGATCCACATGCTCAGCAGCGCCGAGGCCAGCATGAAACCGGCGAGGATGGAGCGCGGACGCGAGCCGGAGCGCGCCAGGATGGCCAGCGCAATGCGCCGGTGCAGGCCCCAGCGTTGCATGGAGAGCGAAATCAGAAAGCCGCCAACAAACAGGTAGATCACCGGGTTGGCGTAAGGCGCAGCGGCGGCCTCGATGCCGGTCACCCCGGTCAGCGGCAGCAGCACCAGCGGCAGCAGCGCGGTGGCCGGGATTGGAATGGCTTCGGTGATCCAGAGCGTGCCCATCATCACGGCGATGCAGGCGGTGCGCCAGCCCTCCGCGCTCATGCCAGCCGGCGCGGACAGCAGCATGGCCAGCAACGCCAGCGGGATGACCGCCAGCCCAACCCCGCGGCGCAGCGGGCCGACGGGCAGATGGTCGTTTTCAGGATCGGGAGACTCAGGCATGATGAATGTGGGTTATCGCTGCTGGACCATCCGCAGGCGATCAAAAAGTGATCAGGCGCGAACCCTGAATTTTGCAAGAGAGGGTGAAAAAAGCTTGCTCTCGACAAGCCAAACATGTCTTCCTTTTAGGAAATCGGCAAAAATGCACCAATACATTTGCAGCCGGACAACAAGCAAGCGCTTCAGGGCGGCTTGTTTGAGGGGCTTTTGTGTGCTGCGCGACGCCCCGGTGTACGGAAAAATGGCTCCTAGGCTTCATTTGCTTCGGGCTGGCAGCGAGGGCTGGCGGAACATAGATTGTTTTGCGAGCAGGACGATCAGGCTTGTCAAATTCAAGTCGTGGAAAAAGCTGGCGCGGGCACCGCCCTGCCATGCCGGAATGTACTTTTGCCCGGGCCAGCAGAAAAGCCGGCAACCAAGGGAAGTGCTCAGAATCGAGACCCTCCAATGCATGAGCCGCAGACCAGCCGAATTTGTCCGGAAGAACAATGATGTTCCAAAGCCTCCAAAACAGTCCAGTAGAACTCACCACTTCAAAACTAAAATCATAAAATTCAACACACAACACATTCCAAGAATCTTACACTTCGTTTCAACCGTGTTACCAATCCTCATTTTCATGGGGATGCTCACAAACCTCGAGGTTCGTGCTAGGGCGTGTTAACATAAAGCAATTTGGCCGTAAACCGGGTCTTTTTGGCGCAAAATTTCGGCTCTCGGTGGCGAGAATCTCGATTCACTTCGCCTCAGCCTGCATGTTGCGCTCAAAAATCCCGCGCTTTCCGCCTCAAAGCCTTTATGTTAACACGCCCTAACGAGGCATGCGACAGAATTACTCAACTCGAGAATGAAAATACCGCCCGCCGCGGTCAACATGCTTCCATGCAAAGCTGGAAGTTTGGTTGGGAAGGTGAACTTCTTGTGGCACAACAGCAAAACAATCAGAGTGAGATCGATCGGCTCACAGAATGTATAAATGATGTAACACAAGCAATAGAAAATAACCAGAAACAAATTTGGAATAATGAGCAGGAAATCGCGAGCCTGCGAGCTGAATGCGAGGAAGAAGACCCGAACTCGAACCCGAACCCTGAGCCGAACCCTGAGCCGAACCCTGAGCCGAACCCTGAGCCGAACCCCAACCCGAACCCCAACCC
>CAZKMS010000147.1:0-6593 GCA_964553805.1 uncultured Verrucomicrobiaceae bacterium | reverse complement strand
GAATCCGAATCCGAATCCGAATCCGAATCCGAATCCGAATCCGAATCCGAATCCGAATCCGGTTGGTTAGTTTCGTTGTGGGACAAAGTAGCCTGCCCAGATTCTGGGCAGGCTATGACTCGATAATCAAAATATAAAAGCAAGGATAAAGCCGTATGAAAACATTCAAATTGCTCGCTTTTGGTGTGCTGCCATTGCTGAGTCTCGCAGTGGTTCTTTTTGTGCAGGATCATCGCTCCGAAAAAAGACAGGATGATGTTGCCTCTGGCCAACAAAACGTAATTCAGAAGACAAGTCATGTGCCGGAACCAGGTATGCCAACATCCGGTGAAAAAAAAGCAACCAGCCGTTCAATTGATTTCCAAAAGAGGCGAGATGAACTGGATGAAAAGAACCGGGAGCTAATGGCCAAGATTGAACGCACACTCGCGCAACGTTCGCCAGAAGCGCGTCAGCAAACCTTGAATGGTGTTATCAAATACCGCGAAGAGAAGCTGCAGCCTTTGTTTGATTCCTGGCAGCTTGATGAACAGAAACGCAAGTCTGTTATGGCGATCATCTCTGAGTGGGAGACATTCAAGCACTACAAACCGGACAACGAGATTAAAAGCATGAACACAATGGAATACCAAGCAAGCACCCAGAATGCGCAAAAGATCCTGAATCGTAACAAAGCGGAAGAACTGACGGAGCTTGCCCTCGCTGAAACACGGCTGATGGATGTCCTGGGCAAGGAGCGGTTCAAGGAACTGGACCGGGTCTGGAGAAGACCGATCACGGCGGATTGATGGAAAGTTTTCCGGGGTCTCTGTCTTGCTTGTGACTATCGAGGAAGTGTGGACGCGCCAACACATCGGCGCTCTGCGCGCCGATGTGTTGGCGCGCGGCCTGGGGTTCATGCTCTATCTCACCAGCCTTGGGCACTGGGGCAAGCGCACGCTGCCGGCGTATTTGGAGGTCTATCCGGTCTCCAGTTTCGCGCTCGGGCTGTGCGGCTTCGCGCTGATGGTGGCGGGGCCGCGTCTGGTCACTTTCGTGTGCTCGGCCATCACGGGAGCAAGCTTCTTTTGGACGGTGTTGGCGGGGCGGGGCGGCCCGCGGCTGCACCAGCAGGCGGCGGAGTATCCGATGCTGATGCTCATCCCGGCGGCGCTGGCGGTGCTGGCGCTGGTGTTGTTTTTTACACAGCGCAGGGGCCGCGCACATCAGAACGTGCCTGCGGCGGCGGACGGAAGCGATTCATGGCGCCGGTTCAACACAGATTTCGAGCAAAGCGCGATGTCCGTCTTTCGCTGGGCCGCGCTGTGCACCCTGTTTTTCGCGGGGTTTCACAAGCTGAACACGGATTTCTTCACGCTGCACACAAGCTGCGAGCAGGTCATCAAGGAGTACGCGGCTCGCAACTGGTCGCTGCCCGGGCTGGAGTGGGCGCTTCAACAAACGTCGCCCGCCTTGATTGTGCTCTTTGAAAGCGCGGTCCCCATCCTCCTGCTGTTGCTTTTACCCAGGCTCGGTTTGCTTGCCGTGGTCCTGTTTTACGGCGGCATTTCACTGACGGATGCGCTGGTGGTCACGCTGTGCATCATCATCCCCGCGCTGGCGTTTCTACCGAAGCGGGATTGGAGGCTACTGCGGGTGGGGTGGAAAGGACCTGTTTTTGTCTGGGCGGCGCTGTTGTTTGCCTGGCTGCCGTTTTCATCGGTGCATTACCGTGGTTCGCGGCCCTGGCTGCAACCCGCGCTCTATCAAGGCCTGCTGCTGTTGATTTTGGCGATGCTGGTGTGGCTGCTGTGGCGGCATGGCAGCGGCTGCGCTGGAACACAGCGCGAGGGCTGGCTGGTGTGGCGGGGTGGGGACTCACTCCAGCAAAGATGCGGGGCATTGGGCAGCCGCGTGCGGTCAAAGTGGTGTTGGTTTGCTGGGTGGCGCTGCTGCTGGTGAACGGCTTTTCACCCTACCTGGGTTTGAAGTTCAACTACAGCTTCGCCATGCTGTCCAACCTGCGGGTCGATGACGCGCGCTGGAATCACTTTTTCATGCCGAAGTGGCTGCGGTTGACGAGCCACGACGGCCATGTGCATGTTTTGTTTGCGGAAACGAGCGCCGTGGCCGACAGCGCCAAACTGGCATCTGGCACGACGGGGGTGAGGTTGCGCCCGGGATTGTTCTCGCCAAGGGCGTTTCACGACACGCTGGAGCAACTGCGGCAATCGGATGCACAGATGGAGGTGAAGCTCCTCGTCGAATACCGGGAGGAGGCACTCGATTACGTGGGGACCCTGTCCGACCCAGGCTTCGAGGCCTTCCGCAATCGCCTGCCGCCTCCTGGCGTGCACTGGCTCCATGATTACCTCTCCGCCGAGGGGCCGATGGGCTGCAAGCATTGAGCCGGCAGCTGGACCGGGTCTGGAGAAGGCGACTTAGTGGGTGTCCAGGCTTCAGCCGCTCCTCATAACAAGGCGGCTGAGACGCGTGTTTTTTGATCGCCTGAAGGCTAGACACCAGCGTCCAGGCTCAACGCGGAACCTCCGGAGGTGCGGGCGGCTGCTGGCGCGGCAGGTCTTCGATGCGCTCGGCGATGCGGAAGATGGCGAGCACGAGCTCCATCAGCACGCGGGCGGTGAGCACGTAGATCAAAAAGGCGACCGGCCCGGTGACGAGGGTGAAGAGGCCCTTCATCACGCCCTCGCGGAAGCCGCTGCCCATCCAGGCCAGGGCGGAGAGCACGGCGGCGAGCAGGCTGAGGCTGTAGAGGATGCGCACCAGGCGCGGGGTGAGGAAGCGTTTGAAGGAAAAATCAAACAGCATCGCAAACAGCGCCCGGGTCTCGCCCCAGATGATGCCGCCCAGGCCGCGGTGTTCGGAGGGCGGGTCGGCGGGCATGGGAGGAAAAAGCGGAAAGCTGAAAGTGGAAAGCTGAAAGGCCGCCTCAGTCTGCGGGGGTCAGCGTCACTTTGCTGACGTCGAGCACGGCCTTGCCTTTTTTGTCCAGGGGCTTGAGCACGAGGCGCTGCAGGCCGGGCTCTTTGACCTCGAGGACGCCGGCTTCGACGTCCTTCCAGTTCTGGAAGCCGCCGGTGTCTTGGACGGTGAACTCGCAGCGCTGATCCGCCAGTCTGGCCTCCACCTTGCTGCCGCCCTGGCCCGCGCCGCAGCCCTGGGTGACCACCACGCGGTAGCGTCCCGGTTGAGGCGCCACAAACTCCCACTCGGCGAAGTCCTCCACCTCCGTCCAGAAGCCGAGGCAATTCTTCTCTTCCTTCGGTTCGTAGCGCATTTGCTCCGACCAGGTGGTGGCGGCTTTGGCGGGCAGGGTGATGGCGCCGTCGGCGGCGGGTTCGATGGTGTCAGCGCTCTCGGGGGCGGGCACGAAGGCGATCTCACGGATGGTCAGGCCGGGCGCGGCGCCGAAGCTGGGGCAATACATGGCAAAGGGCAGGATGTCGGCCTTTTCGATGTCCACCTGGCCGAGGATGATTTGTTTCGGGGTGCGCGATCCGGTCACGTTTTTTTTCAGGCGCTGCTCGCCGAGCTTGAACTGTAGCGGCAGGCTGGGGCGGGCGAGGAGGTAGGTGAGGCGGACGGAGTAGCGGCCCCAGCGTTTGGGATGAAAGGCGGCCCAATCGTACTGCTCCCAGTGCTCCATGGTGGTGTGGGCGAGATCCCCCGGGCCGAAGGTGATGACTCCGCGCGTGGGCAGGTCGGCGCGGGCCGCGGGTTCGTCGCTGCCGAAGCCGTTCAGCTCCACGGGCGGCGGCGCGGCGAAGACTTCATCCGCGCTGGCGGCCACGATGGGGAAGGCTTTCTCCTCGGCGGTGGCGGCGGTGGCGCTGGCGAGGGAGGCGGCGCTCAGCAGGGCGGTGAAACGGCGCGAAAGAGGGGATGGAGAGGGCATGACAGGGCAAGTTAACGTTCGGGAACGCGCTTGCCTAGACGGAAAATGGTTTGTTCGCGGCGATGGCGGCTGGGTGAGGCGAGGAACCGGGGTTTGCAATGGGCTGGCGCGGGTGTTACAGGCGCGGCATGACAGTCCTGGACCCCAACGAGCCGCCCAGCTCCTCCGGCCGCTTCATCCGGGCGGCGCTCATTGTGTTTCCGCTGGGGCTCATCTTGCTCGGGATCGCCTCCTTTGGCATTTGGTCGTGGAAAAAGAACCGGGTGGAGGACCGCAATCTGCGCCACGCCATCGCCCTGCGCCAGGAGCCGGCCGCCGCCGCCTGGAGCCGCCATGTGGAGGTGCTGGGCGAGGTCTCCAAGGCTGGCCGGGAGGACCGGCTGGCCTCCACGGCGAGTTACCTGGAGTCCAGCCTCGGTGCGGAGAACATGGGTTACGCGCCGCGGCGCTTCATCACGAAGCTGGAGGGCGGCTTTGGGGTGGACGGGGTGGTGGCGGAGCTGACCGGGGGCAAACGCCCGCGCGAGGTGGTGCTCGTGTTCCTGCCCTATGGCGGCGGTGAGCCGGCTGAGGTGGAAAAGGAGAACCGCGTGCTGGCTTCGGCGCTGTCCCTGGCGCATTGGCTCACGGGGGAGGCGGTGGTGCGGACGCTGCGCTTCGTTTTTCTGCCGCTGGCTGCGCTCGATGAGACGGAGCGGCGGGAGGCGCTGACGCGTTTTGGCGAGGACATGCGGCGCCGGGAGGAGCGCGTCACGCATTTGCTGGATGTGTCCACCGGGGCGGTCGATTGGGCGGCGGAGGCGGCGCCTGCGTTTGAGATGGCGGCGCGTGGGACGGTGTCCTTGCGGCAGGAGCTGCCGGAAAAGGCGGAGGGGCTGGCAAGTTTAGCGGCGCTGCGGGCGAAGCTGCTGGATCTGGGGGCGGGCGGCTGAGGTGTTTTTTTGTCGCTTTTGGCGACAAATCCGATTTACATGTCGCAAAAAATGAAAAATTGCGACGTAATTTCTTGATCTGTCGCAGACGGCGACATAAGCTCACATCGTGTCGCAAAAACTCGAAAAGCAGAACATGTCTCTCTTGTGGCAAGCGGAGAAGCCGCATAACGAGTTGCCGCTTCTTCCACCCACAGGGGTGGATTTGGAAACCAAACCGATTCTAAAACGCTGCATCAGCGCCCGGGCGGCGATGGCGGAACTCAAGCAGGCGGCGGAATTGATTCCCAATCAAGGCGTTTTGATCAAGACCCTGCCGCTGCTGGAAGCTCAGGCGAGTTCTGAGATCGAGAACATCGTCACCACCACGGACAAGCTCTTTCAATACAAGGATGCAGGAGACGACACCGCTGACCCCGCTACGAAGGAGGCACTGAGGTACAGCCAAGCTTTGTACGAGGGATTCAAAGCGCTGATCGAGTATCCGCTGTCCACGCGCACGGCCGAATGCGTGTGCACGGAAATCAAGGGCGTGGTCATGTCGGTTCGTCGCGTGCCTGGGACCGCCTTGGCCAACGATCGTTCAGGCCGGGTGATCTACACGCCGCCGGAAGGCGAACACCGGCTGCGTGAGTTGCTGGCCAATTGGGAGCGGTTTTTGCACGAGGAAAGGGACATCGACCCGTTGATCCGGATGGCTGTGGGCCACTACCAGTTTGAGGCGATCCACCCCTTCACCGATGGCAACGGTCGCACGGGACGAGTGCTAAACAGCCTGTTCTTGATTCAGGAGGAACTGCTCAGTCTGCCCATTCTCTACCTGAGCCGCCATATCATCCGGCACAAGGAGGACTATTACCGGCTGCTACTGGAAGTGACCCGCGCGGGCAATTGGGAAGAATGGGTTCTGTTTATCCTGGCCGGCGTTGAAGAAACCGCACGTTGGACGACCCACAAGATCAACGCCATCCGGGCCTTGCAAGCGCACACGATTGATCACGTGAAGGCGGCGGCGCCGAAGATTTACAGTCACGAGCTGATCGATCTGATTTTTGAATTGCCTTATGCCCGGATTCAAAATGTGACCGAGCGGGGTTTGGCAGCCCGGCAGGCGGCATCGCGTCACTTGAAAACCCTGGTGCGGGCAGGTGTGCTGCGCGAGCAGGTGGCAGGGCGGGAAAAGCTTTTCGTCCATCCAAAGTTGATGCGCCTGCTGACGAGCGATGACATGACTTTCATCCCCTACATCGGCTGAACGAGGTTGGCGTCAGTGGGCCTCCAGCCAGTTGCGGCCGGTGCCGGCTTCGACTTCGATGGGGACGCGGAGGGGGAGGGCGTGGCGCATGGCGTCGGTGATGAGGAGGCGGGCGAGGTTGACTTCGTCCTCGGGGACTTCGAAGAGCAGTTCGTCGTGGACTTGGAGGAGCATGCGGGTGCGCAGGCCGGACTGGCGCAGCTCGTGGTCGACGCGGATCATGGCGAGCTTGATCATGTCTGCGGCGGTGCCTTGGATGGGGGTGTTCATGGCGACGCGCTCGGCGGCGGCGCGGACGGTGGCGTTGGCGGAGGTGAGGTCGCGGATGTAGCGGCGGCGGCCGGAGAGGGTTTCGACGTAGCCGGTCTGGCGGGCGGTGGCGAGGAGGTCGTCGATGTAGGTTTGGATGCCGGAGAATTGGCGGAAGTAAGCGTCGATGATGCTGGAGGCTTCGCTGCGGGGGATGCCGAGGCGCTGGGCGAGGCCGAAGGCGGAGATGCCGTAGATGATG
>CAZKMS010000146.1:13527-13770 GCA_964553805.1 uncultured Verrucomicrobiaceae bacterium | reverse complement strand
GATATCCCCGTCGAGCTCATTCCCATTACTTAATGGCATTGGCTTTAGCCGATCACTCCGAGCGTTCCCTGTGTTTCACCCGCTTTAATGATCGCCTGAAGGCTTGACTCCAACGTGCGCCAGCGCGCCCTTTCCCGGAGGGCGGGATTGGATTCCCGCCCATTTTTAGCGGGCGGAGGCGGCGCGGAGCGGGAGGGCTGCTCCGCGCTGCTCCAGCCAGACTTTTCTCGATATTCCCTTGGC
>CAZKMS010000146.1:0-13517 GCA_964553805.1 uncultured Verrucomicrobiaceae bacterium | reverse complement strand
CCCATCTCCGTGCCCGGCGACATCCCCGTCGAGCTCATTCCCATTACTTAATGGCATTGGGGCTAGTGGTTCATTCCAGCCGGGAAGACGAGTGGCCTGTGGAGCGAGCCGCTGGCTCGCCGTGCGGACGGAGTGCGACCGAGCCGGTCGCACCACATGGCGCGCCGCCATCTGCTCCATCCGTCAACTTTGATGGAATGCGCCACTAGGGCGATTTCAGTGACGGTCTCGTTGCTGGCCGGGGACACCGGTTTCCCCCCGCATCTTCTTCGGTGTCATTTGCGGTTGGTTCATCCTTTGGCCATCACCTCAATCCGGCAGGCTTCATGACCTGGTTTCCTTAAAACTCGGGCGGGCCGTTGAGCTTGTCGCATTTCTCCAGCTCGCCGGGGATGAAATCGACGATTTGCTTCTGCTGGCGGAGTTTTTCCTGGAGCAGGGTGACGGGTACGTTCTGCACGGTGAGATCGTCTTTGGCGGCGATGGCGGCGGCGACACCCGCGGCGTGGCCGGTGATCATCCAGACGCTTTCGAGACGCAGGGTGCAGAAGGCGACGTGCGTGAAGCTGGCGGCGCCGGGGACGAGGAGGTTGGCGGCCTGGGATGCTTTCGGGGTGAGGGAACGGTAGGGGATCTGGTAGGCGTGGCCCATGCGCCAGATGCGGCCTTCGTTGACGAACTCCGTCTCGGAAAGAGCGACGCGCTGCACGTGGTGGCAGTCGATGAAGTGGCTGCTGATACCGATGCTGTCCTCTTTGCGCCGGTCTTCCGTGACGTCCTGCTGGCGGACGACATATTCGCCGCGCATGCGGCGGGCTTCGCGGACGTAGAGCTGGTAGGGAAGGTTGCCGTTGTCGGTGAACTCATCCTTATGAAGGCCGAGCGCCTGGGTTTCGGCGCGGACGTTTTCCGGGACAGATTCGTCGTTGGCCAGGAAGTGGAGCAGGCCAAGCGAGTAGTCCATGTGATCGTCGAAAATCTCCTTCCGTTTCGCGTAGCCGGCATCGGGCCATTCGAACTGGCCGCCGAAGTGGCCGAGCGAGTAAATAGCGGACTGGCGATTGTTCATCTCGAACTTCCCGTTGCGGCGCGCGTAAAGACTGATGATGTCGCTGAAGACGGTTCGATCGCCGACGGCGGTGCGTTCCCGGAGCCAATTGGCGAGGATGGCGTAGCGCTTCGGATCGTAGTTCTTCGGCGCGGGAAACGGGACCTGCAGCTTGGGGTCCTTGGCCACGGTAAAACGGAAGTTGTAGTTCATCGGCGCCGGGTGTGCGTCGCCTTCCTTGAGATCCTTCGCCCACGCAGAAATCCCGGGCAGCAATTTGCCTTCGGCATCGACGGTCGGGGCCTGGCGCGCGGTTTTGTCGAAGCGGATGCCCGCGGCTTCCTCGCCGAACTCGGCTTTCGATTCGCGGCCCACCTTGTAGTCCACTTCAGCGCGGGCCATGAGATCGCCTTCGTAGCTGGCATCGACGAAGGTCTTCGCGCCGATGGTGGAGCCATCGGTCAGCGTGATGGAGAGAATCCGGCCGCCGTCCTTCTCCACCTTGTCCACCGCTAAGCCGTAGCGGATTTCGATCCCGGATTCCTTGAGCATTTCATCGTAAACCTTCTGGGCAGTGCTCGATTCGAAATAGTATTCGGGTTTGCCGGATTGGTAGTGGTCGCCGAGGCGGCGGTAAAACTCGTCCGCGAAACCGCCGATGGTCCACTTGAGCATGTGCTCTGACTCGGCGGTGTTGATGCCGCTGGTGGAAAGTCCGCCGACGTGTTTCTCCGGTTCGATGAGGATGACTTTCACCCCTTCCCGGGCAGCGGTGACGGCAGCGGCGATGCCGCACGGAACGCCGCTGTAAACGAGGACATCCGTGTCGGTTTTCGGCTGGGCGGTGGCGGGCGCAGCGAGAGCCGCACAGAGGAGCAGGATGAGCCGATGTTTCATAGGCGCTGGGGGGAATAGCTTTTGCGGGTGCCGGCACGGAAAAACTGAGTAGCACAAAACAAGCTTGGCCCATTTTGCCAATTTGACGCCAGGCAGCAACTGCGGGCAGCGGCCAGGCGGATTTTTTTTTGTACTTTTCAGGGAGGCGGGGCTCAGCTCAGAGTCTGGGTGGCGGTCCAGGTTTGGCCGGGATTCAATTCGATGCGGGGCTGGATGGCGGCGGATTCGATGCAGACGAAGCGGTGGTGGCCGCCGGGCTCGAGGTCTTTGAGGGCGGCGGCTTTTTCCGGGCCGGGATTCCAGACGACGGCGTCGGGAAAGCCGGCGGCATGCACGGTGAGGCTGCGGGGGCCGTCGCGCAGGGTGAGGAGGGTGGGGGCGGCGAAGTAGGCGCGGTCGATCTCGCCGGGGAAGGTGATGGCGGGGTCGGGGTCGGTGTGGAGGTGGGTGGGGTCGTTGTTGTCGCGGTAGGTGTGGCCGCTGAGGCCTTCGACGCGGGTGGCGGGGAGGTCTTCGATGCGCAGGTAGGTGTGCAGGGCGGCGGCGAAGGTGAAGGGGGCGGGGCCGGGGTTTTCGACGCGCAGGGTCATGGCGAGCTGGGCGGGGCCGAGGGCGACTTCGAACTGGAGCTGGAAGGGGTGGGGCCAGAGGGCGCGGGTGGCTTCGCTGTCGCTGAGGCTGAAGACGGCGCGGTCGGGGCTGTGGGTGCGGAGGGTCCAGGTGCGGTTGCGAACAAGGCCGTGGCGGGGGTAGGGGCCGTCGTCGGAGAACTGGGGGAAGACGACGGGGACGCCGCCGCGGATGGCTTTGCCCTCCCCCATCTCGGTGGCGGCGCTGAGGAAGAGGCGCTGGCGGCCGTCGGCGGGGGTCCAGGAGGTGACGTGGGCGCCGGTGGGGTGGATGCTGGCGGTGGCGCCTTGGGTTTGGAGGTGGATGAGGCCGGTCATGGGGGCGGGGGCTGAGCGCGGAGTGCGGAGGGCTTAGCGCTTGGCGGATGATGTGGGTGGAATGAGCGGGGGTCAAATGCGGCAGTCGCCTGGACGGAAGCGCGTACGTGATTTAGGGCTAGATTCGGAGTGGATTCTGCTTTAGCTATACGAAACTCGCTCATGCGCAAACCGCGTCTCCATTTACTCACTGTCTCCGTGCTCCTTCTTGTCCTGGGGGGCTTTCCCGCCCTGGCCTAGGTGCCGCACAGCTTGTTGCTCGGCATCCCACCCGCCAATGTGGAGGCGGAGACGAGTTCGTTTCTCGGTTACAGCGTGGCGGTGGATGAGGGCAGCGGACTCACGGTGGCCGGCGTTCCTTTGGACGATTTTGGCAGGGTAAATGCTGGCGTGGTGAAGGTCTTTGACTCGGCCACCGGGGCGCTGCTCCATTTGATCCCGAATCCCAGTCCGGAACAGGGTGATTGGTTCGGTCGTTCGGTGGCGATCTCTGGCACGCTGGTGGTGGTGGGAACTCCCGGAGAGAGCACTGGGGCGAGTCGTGCGGGGAGCGCGTATGTGTATGACCTGAATGGCGGCACGCCGACTGTTCCGGTGGCTACTCTGAACAACCCCAGCCCGGCGACCTCTGATAACTTCGGCACCTCCGTGGCGGTTTCTGGATCGATGGTCGTCGTGGGGGCTTACTGGGACGACACGGGAGCGACGGATGCCGGGAGCGCGTATGTGTATGATCTGGCCAGCGGCACGCCGACGGTGCCGGTGGTCACGCTGAACAATCCCGACCCGGCGGACTCTGACCGCTTCGGCAATTCGGTGGCGATTTCGGGCGCGCGGGTGGTGGTGGGAACTCCCGGAGAGAGTGCTGGGGCGAGTCGTGCGGGGAGCGCGTATGTGTATGACTTGGCCAGCGGCACGCCGACGGTGCCGGTGGTGATGCGAACGATAAGAGCTTCACGTTGAGCTTCACCCAGCGCACGGGGTTTTTCAAAGGCACGTTCACGCCCGGCTGGACGAGCGCTAAGCTGCCCGCGTTCAACGGTGTGTTGCTGGGCAAGGGAAGCAATCGGGGCGGCTGGGGCTTCTTCCTGAGCAACCAGAACGCGGCCCTTGATCCCGAAAGCGGCTCGGTGACGCTCGGGCCGCCTTGAGGCGAGATCTGGGGCGCGGGGCATTGACCTGCGCAGGGGGGCCGGGCTCGGTGCGCCCGGCTGCCGTGCGGGCGGTGGATTTTGTACTTTTCAGGGGGGCGGGGCGGGGGTTAGTGTGCGGGGTCGTTTTTTTTTAACCTTCCACCTTTGAGCCTGACCATGAACTCTTCTCTGTCTCCCAGTCGCCGCGCGTTTCTGCGCCAGTCTGTCCTTGCCGCCACGGCGTTGTCTGCGGGCCGGGTGCTGGGGGCGAATGAGAAGATCCGGGTGGGATTCATCGGCCTGGGGGGGCGCGGGATGGGCTCGGCGGCGTGGTTTGAAAAGATCCCGGGCGTGGAGGTGGCGGCGCTGTGTGACGTGGACTCGGAGGTGATCGAGCGGGCGAAGAAGAAGTATCCGCAGGCGAGCACGGCGACGGATCTGCGGAAGGTGATCGAGGACAAAAGCATCGACGCGGTGTGCATCTCGACGGGCAATCACTGGCACGTGCTGGCTTCCATCTGGGCGCTGCAGGCGGGCAAGGATGTGTATGTGGAGAAGCCGGTGTCGCACAACATCTGGGAGGGGAGGAAGCTGGTGGAGGCGGCGCGGAAGTACAATCGCATCGTGCAGGGGGGGACGCAGCAGCGGAGCGATCCGTTGCAGGAGGAGATCAAGGCGTTTCTGGACAGCGGGACGATCGGCAAGATGAAGTACGTGCGCTGCAATCGCTACGGGGAGCGCAAGTCGATCGGCAAACGGGCGACGCCGCTGACGCCGCCGGCGACGGTGGATTACAACCTGTGGCTGGGACCGGCGCAGGATGAGCCGATGTTCCGGGAGGAGTTCCACTATGACTGGCATTGGGTCTGGAACACGGGCAACGGGGAGCTGGGCAACTGGGGGCCGCACCTGCTCGACGACCTGCGCAATGTGGTCTTCCGCGACAAGGTGAAGCTGCCGAAGCGGGTGATCGCAGGCGGGGGGCGCTTTGGCTGGGACGACGCGGGGGAGACGCCGAACACGCACTTCACCTACATCGACACGGGCGACGTGCCGGTGATCGTGGACGTGCACAATCTGCCGCTGAAAAAGGGCGTCAAAGCGGACGATGTCTATATGCGGCGCAAGACCAAGGCCTTCCTCGTCATCGAGTGCGAGGGCGGTTACTACACCGGCGGGCGCGGGGGCGGCACGGCTTTTGACGCGGCGGGCAAGAAGGTGCAGGCTTTCTCCGGGGATGGCGGCAAGAGCCACGCGGAGAATTTCATCGAGGCGATGCGCAACCGCAAAACGGAGACGTTGAAGGGTGAGATCGAGGAGATCCATTACTCCAGCGCGTGGTGCCACCTGGGCAACATCTCCTGGCGCCTCGGCCATGCTTACAACCGCGACGAGGCGGAGGCGGCGGTGAAGGGCTTCCAACCGTGGAACGATGTGATCGCCGACTTCCACCAGCACCTGACGAACAACGAGCTGGACGCGGGCAAGCTGGACATCAAGCTGGGCGCGCTGCTGGAGATTGACGCGGAGAAGGAGACCTTTGTGGGCGACAGCGCGACGGCGGAGGCGCTGGCGCTGCTGAAGCGGGAGTACCGCCAGGGTTTCGAGGTGCCGGAGGCGGTGTGAGGAGTTTTGCTTTTCATACTTTTACTCATACTCAGCCCTCAGGGTGAGGGTTTGAGCCATTGAGTAGGAGGATGAGTAAGAGTAGGAGGCGCCGCTTCAGTTCCGGAACACGGGGTGGCTGGCGATTTCCAGGAGCCGCCAGCCGACGAAGGCGGCGATGACGAGGTGCGCAGCGTGGCTGGCCAGTGAGACGGCGCGCGGGGCGCGGCCGCGTTCGAGGCGGCGGCGCAGGCTTTCCGCGGCCCAGACGAGGCTCAGCACCAGCGCGGGATAAAGCGAGAGCATGAAGCGGTCGCCCCGGCCGATGGGGGTGTACCAGCCGTAGGCGAGGGTGTAGGCGGTGAGGCAGCCGGCGACGAAGAGCACGACGGACGCGACCTCCGGATGCGCGCGCGGCATGTGCGGATCGCGCCGGTGCAGGATGAAGCGGGTGACGGCGAGGCCGAGCACGATGAGCAGCAGGCCGCCGAGATACCAGCCGCGGCGCTCGATGACGCCTTTCCAGGGTTTGGGCGTTTTGCCCTGCCGGGTGACGCCGGGTGCGAACAGGTCGGCGAGCTTGACCTGGACGCCGTTCCAGAGGCGGTCCGCGACTTGCTGGCGGGTGTGGGTTTGCAGGTAGAGGCCGAGGGAGGGGCGCTCGTCCTGCGGCATCGCCTCCAGCTCCGCACGGGTGTCGTGTTTCGCCATCCAGGCGTAGCAATCCTCGAAGTTGTCGAACCACATCCAGTAACCGGGGAAGCTGTGGAAGGGATCGCCGAAGCGCTGCTGGGCGTAGGCTAGGCGCGGGCTCACGGTCATGAGGTGGACGAAGATGAGGATGGCGAGGCCGAAAAGATGATGGCGCCGCACCCAGAGCGTGGTGCCGCCTTGGGCCGTCGGCCAGTATTGCTGCAGCCAGCCCCAAAGCCAGCGCAGGGTGCTGACCGCGATGAAGACGGCAAGCAGGGGATGCACCGAGCCTTTGGCCAGCCAGGCGATGCCGGAGAAGAGGCCGATCAAGGCGTAAATCCACAGCGTGTTGCGCAGCAGCGCGAAGAGGCAGGCGACCCAGGTGAGGGTGAAGAAGACGAAATAAAGCGGCTCCGGCTGGAAATAAACGGCGCGCGGCAGGAAGCCGCCGAGGGCCATGAGCAAGGTGGCGCTGAGCAGCGCGGGCAGGCTGAAGACCCGGGCCAAGGCCAGCCCGACGACAAGCACGAAGCCAAGGGTGAGGCCGACATTGAACCAGCGGCCGCGATTGAACAGGGCGCGGTCGGCGGCGGTGACTTCGCTGGGACCGGAGATTTCATGCGCGGGATCGGCCAGCCAGGCGGCGGTCCAGGGCCAGAGCGGATTCACAACGCCGTCGGTGCGGTGCGGCAGCATCTTCTTCAGCGGCCCGGAGGTGCCGGTGGTGAAGTCCGGCTGCAGATCGGGCCGGGTTTGCAGGGCCAGCTTGAGATTGTTTTTCTGGTCGCCGCCGAGGATGTCCTGGTCGGTGTGATTGGTCTGCGAGATGAGCAGGGAGGCGAGCCAGAAATAAACACCGCCGCAGAGCGCGACGAGGAGCCAGGCGAGCAGCCACCGCTGCCAGGAGCTGGATTTGAGCGGAGGCGGGGGGGGGCTGGATTCCATGCGGCGCGCGCGCGTTGAGGTCGGGTCAAGGGGCGCTTACTTTTTGGCCCGCACTTTGATCTCCACGCGGCGGTTGAGCTTCTGCTCGTCCACGCTGCCGCCGGCGGAGACGAGGTGGGCGCTTTTGCCCATGCCGACGGCCTGGATGCGGTCGGTGCCGAGCTGGAGGGATTCGCGCAGCCAGTTGACGACGGCGAGCGCGCGCGCCTGGCTGAGGCGGAGGTTGTAGTCGTCGGAGCCGAAGCTGTCGGTGTGGCCCTCGACGATGAAGAGGGAGTTGGGGTTCTTTTGGATGAGGAAGCCGAGCTTCATGAGGCTGAGGCGGGCGCCCTCGGCGAGGTCGGCGCTGCCGTATTCGAACAGCAGGTCGGTGGGCATGAGGATGGGCGCGGTGCTGCCGCCGAGCTTGCCGCCGCCCTGGCCGAGCAGGTCGTCGAGGTTGCTGAAACCCTTGACGCGCGCCCCGGTGTCGGCGGCGCCCTGGCCGAGCGCCTTGACCTCGTTGAGCAGGTTCATGTCGAGCGCGCTGCCTTCGCCGGCGGCATCAAGGTCGCTGGCATCCAGCAGCATCTGCTTTTCGGACACAGGCGCGCTGAGCAGGTCCTTGCGCACGGAGGCCATCTCGGTGGCGAGGTCGGCGGTCTTCATCGACTGCGGGCCGAGCAGGTCGGCCATTTTTGAAGCCAGCGGTTTGGCCTCGCCGGGGTCCTCGTTGGGATTGACGGCGCGCACGAGGTTGGTGATCTCCTGCACGCTGGGTGTGAGGTCGATCTCTTGGTTTTCCGGCAGCATCTGCGCCTTGTCAAACTCGTCAAGCTCCGGCTTGAACTTGTCCACGTCCGGCTGGCCGCCGTCGGTGAGCTGCTCGGGGATCTCCGGGACGGGCGGCGCGTCACGCAGCAGCTCGGGACTGATTTGAATGCGCTCCGGAATCTCGCGCGCCGGCGCGGGGTTGTTGACGGCGATGGTGGAGCTGAGCGACTCGAAGCCGACCATCAGCACGCCGTGGAAAACCACGGAGAGGATGAGCGCGAACATGATCCACCACTTCAGGCTCCAGTCCTCCCGCGAGCGGAAGGACGAGCCCGGCGTGGTTTTCCATTCAGGCAGTTGCGAGACGGCGGCCATGCGTGCGCGGTAGAGGTAGCACTGCATACGAGGCCCCGCATCTGGAAGTTGCGGCGCGGTGGAGGTTGTCACGGAAATGTAAAAAATGCGGGTGGGAGAGGCGCTATTATTTGCAGGTGCGGCGCGCGCTGGATTTTGGGCTCGAATGGCATGGCGGACAGCCTAAGATGGGAGGCATGAGTTCCTGTGACGTGCAGCCTTTTGCGGATAGCCCGATGGCGCGCGAGGAATTGGCGGTGTTTCTGGCGCGGCGCGTCGTCGGCGAGCCGAAGGCGGGGGCTTGGCGGGCGCGTTTTGCGCACTGGTGGGATGAAAATCCGTTCGCCGGTCTGGTGGCGGAGCGCGGCTGGGTTTTGCGCGACGGGACGGATGGCAGCCTGGTGGGTTTTCTCGGGCTGATCCCGGTCTGCTACGCGCGTGATGGCGAGCCGGTGCCGGCGGTGACGCCGACGACCTGGGCGGTGGACCCGCGGCATCGGCAAAGCGCGATGAAACTGGGCCGGCGGCTGGCGCGGCTGGAGGGGCGGCTGCTGATTGTATGCACTACCGGGCGCAAGGATTTCCAGCAGCGGCTGGTGCGGCGCGGCTGGGTGTTGAACGCGGAGGCGGTGCGGCAGTTCGTTCCATGCGGACGTGCCGCGCGCTGGTGGCTGGGGCCACCGCCGCCACTGCCGGCTGGCTGCCGCATCGTCACCAACATCAATGACGTGGCTGCAATCGCGCAAGCTTGCCAAGACGGCAGCGGGATCGAAAAGTGGATCAGCCTGGACTACCTGCGCTGGTATCTTCACTCGCCCGCGCGCGCGCATTCGTTCATCGGCATGGTGAATGAGGAGGGGTGTTTGAGTTCGTTCTTGATCCTGGCGTCAACTCCGGTGCTGCGTGTTTTGCAAACGGGATCGGTGGTGGATTGGTTTGGTTCCGGACCCTGTGGCGCCAAAGAACTGCGCGCGCTGCTGGCGCAGGCGGCAGGGACAACCCCGCGTTGGACACTGCCCCTGCTGCGTTTGACGATCACGGCGGGCGATTCGGCCTGGGCGGGCGTGCGCGGCTTGCTGCGAGCGCCGGTCACGCTCAATCATTTCCATCTGCCGCCCGCGGCCTGGACGCCACTGGCCAAGCGCTGCGTGCTGGCGGAGGGCGACCTCGGGCTTTGAAGCGCCGGCAGGCTCAGCGCGGCGGGCTTTGTTTCAGCACCGCGGCAAAGAACCGCAGCGAGTCCACCAAGTGCTCGCGCCAGTAGTCCCAGTCGTGCCCGCCGGGAAACTCCTCATATAAGTGCGGCACGCCGGCGGCCGTCAGGGCCTTGTGCAGGCGGCGGTTGGACTCCAGCAAATCGTCCTGCAGGCCGCAGTCGAACCGCAGCGGCGGCAGGCGCGAGGCCTGCGCGGCCAGGCAGTCCAACGCGCTGAGCGGCGCATCCTCGGCGAGATCGAACAAGCCGGAGCCTTCGAGAATGAAGGACTGCAAATCCGCCGCGTCGGTCACGCTGCTGTGCGCGCTGAGCGCGGCGTAACGGCGCGCGTTCAACCCGCCGAGACGCAGCGCGCCGAAGCCACCCATCGAGAGGCCGCAGAGGAAACGCGCGCTGTCGCGGATGCCGGGAGCGAGAGCGGCGACCGCCTCCGGCACCTCGTCCACGATCCAGGCGTGGTAGTCGGCATCGCGATGGCGCAGGTAGCCGGAGCCGTCGCCCCACAAGCCGTCCGAGGGCATCGCCAGCGCCATCGGCGGCAGCTTTTCCTCTGCCATCAAACGCAGCAGGGTGCTGTGCGCCGCGCCTTTGAACAGCCAGGCCCAGTGGCTGCCGTAAACCCCGTGCAGCAGCGTCACCAGCGGCAGCGCCTCGTTTTCATGCCCCGGCGGAATGAACACGCTCAAGTCCGCGCGGCGGTCCAGCGCGGGTGATTTGACCGTGATGAAATGCACGCCGGGCGGCGACAGCGTCGGATCGGAGAGTTCGAGGGTGGGGAAAAACGGGCTCATGGCTGCACGCAGAAATCCGCGTCATCGAGCGAGCGCAGCACCAGCTCGCGCGGCACGCAGCAGTCGTCCATTTCGAGGCACTGCACGATGGCGCGGGCGACATGATCCGCTTTGAGAAAAAGCTGCCTCGGTGCGGTGCGCTCGGAGGCGTCATCCCAGAAGGCGGTGTCCACGCCGCCGGGCAGCAGCGCGGTGACACGGATGCGATGCGGCGCTGCCTCCTCGGCCAGGCCCTGGGTGAAGCCGCGTGCGCCCCACTTGGCGGCGCAATAAACCGTCTCACTCGGAATGCCGCGCAGACTGGCGGTGGAGATGACGTTCACAATGTGGCCGCGGCGGTGCGGGATCATGGCGCGCAAAGCGGCCTGCGAACCGAGGATGGTGCCTTTCAAATTCACCGCCAGCATGAGGTCGATCTCCGCCTCGGAGTAATCCGTGATCCAGCGATGACGCGCGAGGCCGGCGTTGTTGATCCAAACTTCAACGGTGCCAAAATGAGCCTCGGCGGCTCCGACGAGCTTGTTGATCTCGCTGGCTCGGGTGACGTCGCAAACGACGGCGAGTGTCTGTGCCGAACCCAACTTCGCAGGGGCTTGTTCCAGCGCCTCCCCGTTCACATCCGCCAGCACCACGTTCATGCCCCGCTCCAGCAGCGCCTTCGCGATGGCCAGACCGATGCCCTGTGCGGCTCCGGTGACGACGGCGGTTTGTCCGGACAGATTCATGGCAACGCGGGCCTATTCGGCCTGCTTCGCAGACACTGCCTCGGCGATGGTGTCCACGCTGTGCAGGATCGCGCGCGCGGTCTCGGCGTCGGCGAGTTTCAGGCCAAAACGTTTTTCCAGGGCGACGACAAGCTGCAGGGCGTCCACGGAATCGAGCGCAAGACCGGTGGGGTTGAAGAGCGGGGCTTCGTTGGCGATTGTCTCGGGGCCGGTCGGGAGCATGAGTTCGGCCACCATCAATTCTTTGATCTGCTGCTTGAGTTCGTCCATGGAAGAGGGTTTGTCGGGAAGCGCGGATACTGGCGGCAAAACGGGCAGGCTTCAATGCGCAATCCGTTCTGCCTGCGAAAGTTAGCCCGCGCCCGGCGGTCACTCCGCCCGCACCTCGCCGGCCATCTCCAGCAGCGCCGCCATGATTTTCTCCGTGGCTGCGGCCTCGACGGTGTTGGTGCCTGGCCAGGTCTCGTAGCCGCCGAGTTCGAAATGACGCGGCGTCGGCAGGTAACCGTAGTAACCGTGCGCCAGTTCGATCATGAAGGCCTTCTCAAAGGGCGCGCGCTTTTTGAACTCGAGGCCGGTCTCGGCAAAGGTCTCGCCCGGCGAGGTGCCGATGCAGACATCGCCAATGCGCAGCACCTGCACGGGGAATTGGGTCTCCGGGCTGGCCTGCGCCAGGGCCTGCACGCGGGCGGCGTAGGCCAGCGGCAAGCTGGCCTTGCCCTGGATGCGCGGGGTGCTGGCCTCGGTCTTTTTGGCCCAGTCAATCAGCTCTTGCTCAATGGCGCGCCATTTGACATCGAGCTCACGGTAGCGCGCGGCGAGAGGCGCGCGGCCGCTCCAGTTGAGTCCTGCGAGCGCGCCATGCACCTTGGCGGCGACATCCCCGGCGACGTCGCGCATCTGCTCGTAGGGCTCGCGGCGCGGGCGCGGCTGGCGGAAGTTGATGTTGTTGATGTCGCCGCTGGTGCCGTTGGCCATCATCGCGACGAACGGCGGATCGTCCTCGCCCTGCGGCACGAGCTTTTTCAACGCCTCGCAGTACATGCCGTAGTAGTCGGCGGAGACATGGCCGGAGCCGACGCCGCCGACGTAGTGCAGCGAGTAGGCGGAGAGCAGCGAGATCAAGCGGCCACCGGGTTCGCGCAGGGCGATGAAGCAGATCTCGGGATCGGTCGGCCCGGCTGGTTCTTCGAGGTTCTCGCTGCCGGATGGCGGATTCATTTTAACGCGGTCGATTTTGCCAAAGGGATTCGGCGGCGCGGTGCCCTCCTTCATGAACCAGCGGCGGTTGAAGACATGCTCCGGCGCGTTGACGCGGCCGAAGGCGATCTCGGCGGGGCGCAGCAGGTTGTGGGCGCGGCGCACGCCGTCGGCGATGCGGCGGGCGACGAAACGCTGGTAGGCACCCAGCTCCATGTCGGAGGCATAGCTGCGCGGGTCGGTGCCGTGGGCGTTGATGCCGGAGTGGGTGTGGGTGCCGGAGATCAGCACGTTGGAGGCGGGGATGCCGGTCTCGGTCTCAATGAAACGCCGCGCCTCCAGCGACACGCTGCGGTGCAGTCCGAGCAGGTCGCAGACGACCAGGGCGAGCTTCGTTGTGCCATCGTCGAGCACCAGGCAGCGGGCGTGCAGCTCGTCGTGGATGTGGGTGGCGGGAAAGGGCAGGAAACCGCCGACGATGTTCTGGCCGATCTCGGGGGTGATATTGCTGGTGGCGGCCCCGGCTTTCAGCGCGGCGGGCTGGGAATCGGCAGCGGCGGCAGGCAGGGACAACAGGACGACGAGAGAGAGTAATTGGCGGACCATGGCTCAAACCATACAGTCGTCAGGCGTGGTTTTTGTCATTCTGCGGCGCGGTTTCCGGCCCCTGAGCGGGCGGGAAGAAAATCTTTTGTCCGAAAGTCGGCTCTGCCTGCCTCTTTTATGTCGCTATGATGATTCCGCATTACGAGGTCCTGACCAACCGCCGTGACATCCTGCGCCGTGGGGGCGCGGGTTTTGGCGCTTTGGCGCTGTCGGCGTTGCTTGGCGACTCCGGTCTGCAAGCGGCATTGGGCGATCCAAGCGGACAGGCGGGCCTGCCGGCGACGGCAAAGCTGGCGCATCGCGCGGGCAAGGCCAAAAGCGTCATCTTTGTCTTCATCGAGGGCGGGCCGAGCCACATCGACTTGTTTGATCCGAAGCCGCTGCTGCGCCAGCTCGACGGCCAGCAACTGCCGGAGAGTTTTGGCTCGGTCATCACCGCCATGGGCGAGTCAAAGGCGCCGTTGATGACGGACAAGCGCGAGTGGAAGCAGCATGGCCAGAGCGGCCTGTGGATCTCCGACTGGCTGCCGCACACCGCGAAGCTGGCTGACGAGTTGTGCGTGATCCGCTCCTGTGTCTCCGACGGCATCAACCACTCCGGCGG
>CAZKMS010000145.1:0-13814 GCA_964553805.1 uncultured Verrucomicrobiaceae bacterium | reverse complement strand
AGCGCGGCTACGACGAAAAAACCGAGCAGGTCACCCGCATCGAAAACTGGGTCGTCCGCGTCGAAGGCGCGCGCCTGCTGGAGTTGATGGAGTAGCGCGCCGATGCTGCGCGGCAGCGGAGTGCTCCAGTCCTCTGGAGCTTTTGAGGACGGGGGTTGTGGCAGGCAGATGCCGCAACCGGGTGAGCAGTACGAAAGCGGCGAGCCGAGCGCGAGACCGCCAAGGGTGTTCTACAGATTGATGATGGGGTGGCGACACCCGGCAAACCTGGATCGGATGCGCAAAGGTTTTCGCAACTCCGGAACGTTTGGTTTGCGCACCGTTCAGCGTTTCGCCCGCCCCTCGCCCACCAAGCGCAGGCCATGCAGAGTCAGATCCGGATCACAGGGGATGCTTTCTTCCATGCCCGAAACAATCCAAGCCGCGTCCCCGCCCGTGGCCACGAGGTGCGCCGGACCACCATCGAGTTCACGGCGCAAGGAGTTGAGGATGCCCTGCACCATGCCGCGGTAACCGATTGCAGCACCCGCGAGAATGGCTTGTTCCGTGGACTGGCCAATGGCGCGCTCCGGCTCACGCAACGCAACCTTCGGCAGCAGTGCCGTGCGTTCGTGCAGGTAATCCGTCATCAAACGCAGCCCAGGGGCGATGACGCCGCCGACATAGGCACGCTGGGCCGACACGATATCAAAGGTCACCGCAGTCCCAAAGTCGATCACAATGCCGGGCGCGCCGTGGAGATGCGCCAGCGCCACAGCGTTGGCGAGGCGGTCCGGGCCAATGCTCTGTGGGCGCGGGTAATCGATGCCAATGCCCAGTGGCGTGTCATGCCGCAATTCAATCAGGCCGGGCCCCAGAACCTCCCGAAAAGGCATCACCGCAGCCGGCACCACGCTGCAAAGGATCGCCTGGCCGAAGTGCCAGCCAGCCAGGGCAGACTCGATTGACGCCGCCGTCAGACCCGGGGTGGGCAGCTCCGTGTGCAGGACGATGCGATCCGCCTCGGCAAGTCCAAATTTGACGCGGCCGTTGCCGATGTCGATGAGCAGTTGGCGCATGGGAGGCAATGGGGTGATTCAGTTCTGCGCGGCATTGAAGAAATGCGCCAGTGCCTCCATCATGCCCTCGCTCGCCGGCCGCTCCGCCACAAAACCGGCATGCTCCCGCACCTGCTGTTTGATGGGATCCAGCGCATTCCCCGGACAGGCTGTTCTGCCGGCATAACGCGGATGCAGCATGGACAAGTCATTGTAGTTGTCACCGGCGGCAAAGATCTGCTCCGCGCGCAATCCCAGCAGCCGCGACAATTCCCCCAGCGCGCTGCCTTTGCTGTAGGCCGTGTGCGCGAAGCGCATGTAAATCGTGTTGCGTTGGTAGCCAATGTCCGGGTGCTGCGTGCGCATGGAATCCACCCAGGTGCAAATGAAGTCCATCTCCTCATTGCTGGCGGCGACAACACCGATGTCACCCTGGTCATCCTCAATGAACTGCGCCTCGGTGCTCTCGCCCAAAAAGCGGCGGGCAGCTTCGAAAAAGCCGGCATGCGCGCGCGCAAAGCGGCGGTGATCGCGGCGGGCGCGGCGGTTCCACGAGCCAAAGTCCCGCCAGCGCCGCAGCATGCCCGGTCGATAAACGTCGCACTCGCGCACGATGAGGTAATCCGGCTCCATGAAAATGCCGTACTGCGCCAGCCCCTGCATCGTCTGCGCCAGGCTGCGTCCGGTGTTGACAACCCAGGCCGCCCCTTGCCCCCGCAGTTGCCGGATCATGTGCGCCAGTCCCGGATGAAACACCGGGTCAGCTTCGGGCAGCACCAGGGTGCCGTCGAAGTCGAAGCAGAGCAGGAACGAGGGAGGGCGCACGGCCATGGAAAGCGCGCATTATGACGCCGGTCAGCTCCTGCGCCATCAATCTTTGCGGGACATTGCCTATCCAGGCAGCTCCGCCGATGGTCTGTCGCCAGAACGCTGCCTCACGGCCTCATACAATCCGATGGCGGCCGAAGTGGCCAGATTCAAACTGCGCGTTCCCTGCATGGGAATGCGCAGCAAACGCTCCGCATGCGCCGCGAGAAGTGATTCGGGCAGCCCGCGTGTTTCCGGACCAAAAACGAGCCACAGATCCTGTCCGGTGAGGCAAGCCTGCCAGTGGCAGCGCCGTCCCTTCGTGGTGAAGAGCCACAGCTCGTTCTGCTTCACGCCGGAATCCCGCACAAAGAGCTCCCAGCTTTCCCAAACGCGAACATCCACATCCTCCCAGTAATCCAAGCCGGCGCGCTTCACATGCTTGTCCTCCAGGGAAAAACCCAGCGGGCAGATCAAGTGCAAACGCGCCCCGGTAGCGAGGCAAAGCCGGCCGCAGGCGCCGGTGTTGTGCGGAATCTCCGGCTGATAAAGCACCAAATGCAGCATGGCGGCCCGGCTTAAAGGCCTGGCTGGGGCGCGACGTCCGCCGCCACCGCGTTGATCGGCTGGCCCGACGGATCCAAAACACGCACGGAGACAAACACGACGAAGTTTTTCTTGTCGCTCTGATCGACGCGGCTCTTCCAGAAGCGGCCCACCAGCGGGATGTCGCCAACGATGGGCACCTTGTCCTGGACTTTGGTGCGCTTTTCTTCAATGACACCGGCCAGCACGACCGTGCTGCCATCGTAAACGCGCACTGACGTGTTGACCCGGTTGGTGCGGAAGATCGGCTGAATGATGCGGTTGTCCACCGGCTGGGAAACGGTGAAGCCCCCCATGTCGATGGTGTTGTTGATGTCCGACGCGTAATCGATGAAGCCCTCAAACTCGGTGAACTCCGGGGTGATCAGCAGCTCCACCTCGCGGCCATTGTCCGCGATCAACGGCTCCATGGCGATGACCACGCCCAGCTTGCGCATCTCAAAGGTGGTGGGTGTGGAAGGCGTGATGGGCGCTGTGTTGTTGCCCGTGTTGTAGCGGATGTTGCCGACGGTGACCGAACCCACTTGCTGAGGAACCTCGGGCGGATCAAACTCGGTGGGATAGAGAAACTCGCGCGCCAAGTCGATGCTCGCACGCTGGCCGCTTTTGGCAACGATGCTGGGCACCGCCACCACATCGCCGCCTTTCTTTTGACTCAGGGCGCGCACTGCCACCTGGAACTGCGGGTCGGTCAGCACGCCGGCAACGGCAAACTGGCTTGGCGACCGGGAGTTCACCGGCACGGTGGAGAGGTTTTCGCCGAGCAGCGAGTTCAAAGTCGGGCGACCGATGATCTCCCCCGAGCTGCGCAGACCTGACGTCATCGGAAACTGCCCCACCGGCACATCCGTGCCTGGAAACAGCATCGGGAAGTTCGTGGCCGGAGCATCCGCGGGTTGCATGTTGCCGCCGGTGCCGCCGCTGCCGAACACGCCGTTGGAGCCCATGGCATTGAACTGGCCGAGCAGCCAGTCGAAGCCGAGTTCCTCCAGGTTGTTCTGGTTGATTTCCATCCACTTGATCGAGATCAAGGCCTGCCTGGGCGAGCTGCTGGCTGCCTGATCGACCAGCATGCCGACAATCTCGTGGTTGGTGGCGGTGTTGCGCACCAGCAGCAAATTGGAGCTCGTGTTGTAGGCGGCAGTCGCGCCGTCAGGAAAGCTGACGCCACGGCTTTCCAGAAACTCCTTGGCGGTGAGACGGCGGACACTCAAGCCGCCGGCCGGCTGCGTGGCGCCGGGGGCGAAGGGATCAGGATTGGCCGCCGCAGGCGCGGACGCGGCGGACATCTCGATGAACCCCGGCGGCACCCGATACGACTTCATGAAAAGCTCGCCGGACTGCTCGGACAGCGAAACGAACTTCACCGCAAACTCCTCAACCTTATAGGTGGCGCCAGCCTTCTCCGCCGTGTAACGCACCAGTTCCTCCAGCGGAATGTTGGTGAGGGAGAGATCAATCGGACGGCTTGAGGTCTCCGGCGGCAGCCCGAGGACGAAATCAATGCCGCGTCCCTCCGGATCCAAATCCCGGCTGCGCACCCGTAGAAACTCGATCACTTCCTCGAAGGAAGCGCCGCTAAACTCGACCTTGGGGACCATCAGGGTGCGCAGCTTTTGCGTGATCTTCTCCCGGTTGCTGGCAGCACTGATCAGAGAGTCCTGCCGCGAGTCAGCATAGGCACCCAATTCCGCCCGGGTTGGCGGAATGGCGTCCTCCCAGGCGCCCTTCACCACATTCAGCATCCGTGATCGTTGATGATCCCGCGCCGTTTCGTAGTAGCGGGCCTTGTGCTGCTCCGCCCGCTCCATGCCGCGCCGCGCCGCCGAGTTGTAACGGTCGATGCGCAAGACTTGGCTATAAGTCGCAATCGCCGCGTCATAGTCACCCAGCTCCATCTTGGAGTTCGCATAAAGCAGCAAATCCATGACCTCCTTGGTTGCAGCCACATGCTGCGGGGTGAGCGCAGGCGGATAGCGGTCCGGATCCGCCATCTCTTTGCGCAAGCGCAGCGCCTCCTTGTTCTGCGGGTCCACATCGGGTTTGAGCACCGCATCGAGCAGCGACTCAGCCTCCGCATAGCGGCCTTCGGCCAGCAATTGCCGCGTCCTGGCGCAAGCCGCAGCCGCGTAGCCACGGCGGGCCTGGTCACGCGCGACCGCGGTCAAGGGCGAGACCGGCAAACTTCCGTAGGCACTGTTCAAAATCTCAGCGGCTTCCTTGTATTTGCCGGCATTCAGCAGCAAATAGCCCTCCCTGGTCTGCGCCTCTGCCTCAGAAACCAAGCGGGCGCGCCGGCCCGCCTCCCCCTCCGCCAAATTCGCCACCGGCGAACTCTGAGCCCGGGCGTCTTGCAAAGCCGTCGAAACCAAAAGGAGCGACACCAAGCGCGCCCATCCTCCCACAGAGAAATGACAAAGGCTGGACGGTAGACAGAGCGGCATGAGTGGCGTTTTTCCCAATTGATCAGCAGAACCGGCAGAACTAGCAGAAACCGTCTCCGCGCCCAAGTCAAATTTCAGCGACAATCGAACATTTTCCCAACAAAGGCGTCGATGACCCGTTATGTGGGCCAAATTTTCACACGGTTGTGTGAGGATTTGCCTGGTCAACGGCGGGAGAATCCTCCAGCTTCCAACCCTTCAGCCTTCCAACCACCGTGTTCAGCGTTTCATCGATTCGAACCATTCGCGTGCCAAAGCCAGCGCTTCGGCTTCTTGCCACCCTGTGCCTGCATGCCTCTGGCACGGCACTCGCCCAGGAAGACCCCCCAACCGCTCCCGCCGCGAAATCCGCCACTACGCCTTCCCCTCGCGTGCTTGAGGGCCCCTTCGGCAAACTGCAAACGGTGCCCATCTTTTTGGAGGCGCCGACGTCGATGGTGGAAAGCTACCCTCTGCCCAATACGGTGCCGCGGTGGAGTTTTCCGGAAAGCGAGGCAGCCCGCCTGCCCTTGTTTTTCAGCAGCATCGGACTGCCCGCCTCCCTCATCAACTCCCTGAGCCAGCCCAGCCTGCAAATCCGCGAAGGCGGCTGGATTCACATGTTCCCCGCCGCCGCCGCCGTCTCTGACTTGGACCACGAGGTGCGTGCGAAGCTTTATACCCAGCTTGGCAAATTTGAGGTCAATGAGTTTCATCATGATCCAGTGCTGATCCTGGCCGACACCGTCGCGGAATGGTACAAGTCCAGCAGCCTGCGGCCGGAAATCATCTCCGCGATCGAGCAACTGAGCTACCGCCGGGGCGGCACCTGGGCGTTCAGTGACCTTTCCATCGTGCTGGGCCTGGCCAAAAGCGAAACCGAAGCGCGCGAGATTTTCAAGGCCTTCACCCGCACCCGCACTTACCTGATCAAATTCGCCGTCTCACCCGACCTCGACGTGAATGTGGTCCGCACCTACTGGAGCATTGGCGGCAAATCCTTCCGCTTGAAAGCCCTGGACCCCCTCCTCAATTCCATCAAGGAAACCGGCCAGACCGTGGACCTCGACATTGTCCACATGATTCCCCCCCTGCCGCGCAAATTGATCTACAACTACCCGGCGCCCAGCTACGCCAACAAAGGCATCCTGCCGGATTGCCACTGGACCTCCTTGAACTTTTTCAACTACGAGCCCCACGAATACCTGCTCGATCCGCGTCTCGCCACCAACCACGTGCTGGAAGACTACGTGCCCGTGGAGCCTCCCTACAGCTATGGCGACATCCTTTTCTTTCTGCGCAACGAAGACGGTGACGCCTTCCACTCCTGCCTTTTCCTCGCCGAAGACCTGGTCTTCACCAAGAACGGCCGCAACCAGCTCGCGCCCTGGATCATCAGCACCATTGAAGACGTGTCGCGCGTTTACCTGTCAATCACGCCAGGCCGGATTCAAGGCTACCGCCGCAAAGATAAATTTGAGCAAATAAGCGAATGAGCCCGGTGCCTTGCCAAGTTTCCACAGCGCGACTCTTGCGGCTGGACTACGCCCTGAGTTTCGGTTAGAGAAACCCGCTCAAGCCCCGGCCTATGTCACTCCCACCCGCCTCCGACTCAACGGACAGCAAGCCCTGCCGCGTTGCCATCGTCGAGGATCACACCCTGGTGCGCGACGGCTTCCGCAACCTGATCGAGTCTTTGCCGGATTTTGAGTTCATCTGGTGGGCAGGCTCCGTGGAAGAAGCCTTGAAAGAGATTCGGCGCGATCCACCCGACCTGCTCACCTCCGACATCAGCCTTCCCGATGGCAGCGGCCTTGAAGTGGTGAAAGCCGCGATCTCCCACAATCCGCCGATCAATGTGCTGGTCATGTCGATTCATGATGAAACCTTGTTTGCCCAGCGCGCCTTGAAGGCCGGGGCAAAAGGCTACCTCATGAAGACGGCCCCGCAGGAGGACATCGAGGAGGCCTTGCGCAAGGTCGCAATGGGCCGGATTGCCGTCAGCGCGGACATCTCGGAAATGATGGTCATGGCCCTGTCCGGTGCTTCCAGCCGGCCCAAGGCCCATGCCAATGCCTATCTGCAGGATCTCAGTGAGCGCGAATTCGAAATCTTCCAACTGATCGGCGAGGGCCAAACCTCGCAAGCTATCGGCAAGACGCTCGACATCAGCCCGAAGACCGTGGACGTGCACAAGATGAACATTCGCAAAAAACTGCAACTGGAGGAGGGTCTCACTCTGACCACCTACGCCATTCGCTGGGCGGAGACCCAGCGAATGGGCGGCAGGCCTCTTTGAGTTCGCCCGGCACTGCCTTTTCGCCGGCCTTTCATTTCAGCGTCCAATGCTTCCAGAATATCAGGCACTGCTCATCCTCACCTGCCAAAAGTTCCCTCGTTTAGCGGGCCTGCCTTGTGAGTTCGAGCCCATTGTAAAAGGCGGCTCGGACCGGCACTATTACCGCCTCTCCTGGCCGGGCTCAAACGAGCCGCCCATGATCCTCATGGTTTACACCCATGCCCGGCGAGACAACCTGAAATTCGTTCCCGCCACCCGCCGCCTCGCCGCCCTCGCGGTGCATGTGCCCGCCATTTTCCTGCATGATGAAGCCCGCCTCTGTGTCTGGCTGCAGGATCTCGGGCGCGACGATCTGCACGCGCATCGCGACGCCCCCTGGACTGACCTGCGCCCGCTCTACGAGAAGGTGCTGCAGCAGGCCGGCAAAATCCACTCCATCAGCCAGCAAGAGCTCAGCAGCGACGATCTGAAGGAGCTCGAGCCGCCCTTTGACGAGGATCTCTACTTCTGGGAGCAAAACTACTTTCTCGACCACTACGTCCGCTCCCACCTTCGGCGCGAGTTTCCCGACGAGAATTCGGCGCCCATTGAGCAAGCGCTCAAACAACTGCGCCAGACCCTTGCTGCCTTGCCCCGCTGCCTGGTGCATCGCGACTTTCAGAGCCAAAACATCCTGCTCCACGAAAACGAAGCCTGGCTCGTGGATTACCAAGGCCTGCGGCCCGGTTTGGCGGAATATGATCTTGCCTCCCTGCTCTTCGACCCCTACATGAACCTCACCCGCTCCCAGCGCGAAGAGTTGCTGGCATACTATGCCGACCTGCGCGGCCTGCCGCTCAACCGCTTGCGCGAAGTCTTTTTGCTGTGCGCCGCGCAGCGCCTCATGCAGGCCCTGGGCGCCTACGGCAATCTCAGCCGCAATCACGGCAAAACCCACTTCTTGCAATTCATTCCGACCGCCGTGAACCGCCTGCGCGGCATTTGCGAGGAATCCAGCCTGCTGCGGCCGCTCACTGGCCTGCTCGAATCTGAGGGGCGCTGAAATGCCCGCGTCCATCCGGCAACAATGCTGGGGTTAGAAGCCGGCGGCTAAGCGCGTTTCTTTTGGAACCCGCATGACCTCATCACTTTGCTGCCCTCGAATCGCCCTGCTCCTGGCCGGACTGGCGCTCGTTTTCCCTTGCACTGCCGCGCAGGACAACGATCCGGAAACCGATTCTGAAGGCGAATGCACCGGCTACCTGCTCACCGGCATGGCCGGCGGTGGCGACAGCTTTTTGCACAAGAACCGCGACTCCTCATCCTGGCGCGAGGGTGTCGCCCTCGTCTCCCCCGAGGGAGGTTACAAATGCCTCGTCGTGCAGACGGACGATGGCGTCGAAAGGCATGGCTACGGCAATTCCGCCAATAGCGGCCTCAATGCCAAAGGCGTCGCCGCCGCCACCTTCTCGGGGTTTTCCTCCGAACCCAAACCGAAAGCGCCCTGGGCTCCCTCCGCCGCCTGCGCCCACGCACTCCAGCACAGCGCCAGCGCGAAGGCCTACGTGACCAAGTTTGGCGAGGTGGTCAAAGAGCACGGCATTGCCGGCGGCATGTCCGGCTGCGTGTCGCCGAAGGAAGGCTGGAAAATCGAATACGCCGGCCACCAGTTCGCCCTCGACGGCCCGTTCGTGGATGACTACTCGCCCATTGCCAACGCTTACACCATCACCGCCATGAAGCAATACGACGCCGGCGGCTGGCAGCGGCACGGCCGCCTGCGCAAAGCCCGCGAATTGCTCGAGCGCGGCCTTTACCCGAACTCACCCGGGAAAACGTGGCTGCGCCGCTGGGACCTCGTCAAGGCCTTCGACTTCGCCCGCAACGAGGAGCCGTTGGAGGATCCCATCTCCGGCACCGCGGTATTTGCTCGTGGCGCCCTGCCCGGAACCGTCGCCGGCAACAGCAGTGACCCGCGCCCGGTTTGCGACAGCCTGCCCTGGGGCCGCCCCGGCCGCTGTGTGTCGGGCCACATCGCCATCCCGGACAAGGCTCACCCCGCCCACCTCAGCGTGCTCTGGTGGAGCCTCGACCAGCCCAGCCTCTCCCCCTTCATCCCGCTCTTCATCGGCGTCACCGAGCTACCGCCCGCCATCGATGCGAAGGGCGACTTCGCCGCCGCCGATCTCTTCAACGAGTTGCGACTGCTGCTCGCCGAGCACACGGAGTATCTCGGCCTCGCCACCAGCGTCTGGCGCAAATTCGAAACCCGTCAGCACCGTGCCGTCATCGACGAAGTGCGCGCCCCGGTGCGCTCACATCTCGCCGCCGGCCGCGAAGCGGAAGCGGAAAAGCTCCTCAACACCTTCCTGCGCAAGCAAGTGGACGAGGTGATGGACACCGCGCGCAAACTCGTCACCAAAATCAAGGCCGAGAGCGCCGCCAGCCTGCTGCCCGCCAGTCCTGCCGGCAGCGATTCTGCCGCGCTGCAGACCGCACAGGACTGAGTGCTCCGTACCTCAGGGCACCATTGACCGGGTCGATAACCGGCATAAAAAGCTCAATGCGCGGGTTTTCGTTTCTGCGGCATCTTGGGCGGAGTTTACCCTCCTGCCATGGAACTGCTCGCTCTCCTGCTCATCGCCTTGCTGGTCTGGCTTTTCGTCGGTCCCATCGTCGTCATCACCAAACTCAACTCGCTTCGACGACGCGTTGACGAACTGGAGCAGCGCTTCAGCGAATTCAGGCGCATCAAGCGGCATCCCGATAGCGAAACGGCGCCACCCAGTTCCTTGGAACCTGTGCAGCGGCCTGAAGCAGCGGCGGTTCCCGAACAAACACCACCTCCTCCTGTCCAGGTCTCACCGCCTCCCCTGCCTGTCACGCCAGCCAAACCGTCTGAGACTTTCCCTCCTCCCGCCGCCGAGCCAGCCAAGCCCGGCGCGTCCGGCGGCTTTTCCTGGGAGCAGTTCGTCGGCGTTAAATTGTTCGCCTGGATCGGCGGGCTGGCCTTGTTTTTCGGCATCGTTTTTTTCGTCAAATACGCCTTTGAGCGCGACCTCGTGCCGCCCGCGCTGCGCGTGACTGTGGGTTATCTCACCGCGGCGGCGCTGATGGCGGCGGGCTACTGGTTCCGCCAGCGCCGGGCCTACATCGTACTGACCCAAACGCTGAGCTCCACAGGCATCCTGGCTTTTTATGGTGTCACCTACGCCGCCCACGCTTGGTATCGATTCCCGGCTTTCACCACGGCCTTCACCTTCGTTTTGATGGCACTGATCACGGCCGCGGCCTTCATCACCGCGGCGCGGGCTAAGGCTGAAGTGGTGGCGGTGCTGGGGCTGGCCGGCGGCTTCCTGACACCCGCCCTGGTGGCGAGCGGCCAGGATCAGCCGGTCATCCTGTTTGGCTACATCACTCTGCTCAACCTCGGTCTCGCCGCGCTGGCTTGGCGGGAAAACTGGTGGCGATTGCTGCCGCTCGGCGCGGTGGGGACGGTCCTGGTCACCTGGAGCTGGCGGCTGCGTTTCTTTGAGTCCGGCGGTTATGCGCAGGGCACGGCCACCTGGGGCATGGTCATGGTGTTCGGCGGCTTCGCCCTGCTGTTTGCCGCGCTCGCAACCACCAGCCGCCAGCGCTTTGATAACAACGAGCTGCCCTGGTGGACGTCCGTGCTGGTGTCGGCGAGCGCTCTGCTGCTGGCCTTCGATTTTCTCGGCGTGCCGGACATCGCCAGCCGGCCGGCGCTGCTTTACACGCTGGTGCTGCTCGCCTCCACCGGCTGGCTGGCGGCGTCTTGGTGGGCGGAGCGGTTCTGGCCGGCGGCGTTCGCTGGCAGCTTGGCGGTGACACTGCATCTGTCTTTGTGGATGACGCAATCGCTCACTCCAGCCCTGCTGCCACACGCGCTCCTCATCAACCTGCTGTTCGGCTTGCTGCATCTCGTTGTGATAACCCGGCTTTTCCAGCGCGGTCTGCCGATCGAAGGCACGGCGCCTTGCGCGATCGCCCTGATCATGATGGGGGTGGCCGGTCTGCCGCTGCTCGTGCTGGAGGAAGCCTCCTGGCTGCTCTGGCCGCCGCTTTTGCTGGCCGCCATGCTGGCGCTGTTCGTGTCGGTCCTCACCCGCAAAAGCTGGATGGGTCTGCTCGCATTGACGCTGCAACTGGGATTTCTGCTGCTCTGGCTCACGCGCTGCCGGCACGAAGACCCCATCTTGAATGAGTTCCTCCTGGTGTTGCTGCTCAGCGTGCTCGCCTTTTCGGCGGCGCCGGTGCTGGCTCGTCGATGGCTCATTCTCGACGACCCGGAAGAAACGGCGGCTCAACACGCCATGCTGCGCTGGGTCCAGCTCGCCACCTTGACTCTGCCCTTCCTGCTGCTGGCTGCCATTCCGCGCATCCTGTCAATCGACAGCCCCACGCTGCTGCTGACCGCCACGCTGGCCTTGAGTCTCGCCGCCGTTTGGATGAGCCGCGCGCAATCCTGGCTGGCGCTCTCCGCCTGGCTTGGCTGGACATTGGTCGCACTGAGTGTGGAGCCGCACCCGCATCACCTGTGGGACATTGTGCCCTGGCAAACCGGTGTGCCACTGCTCGCCTTCGCCCTGCTCTGGCCTCTGCGCCGCGCTTATGGCGAGTCCTGCGCACCCCTGGCCGCGGTCGGCTTGGCGATGGGTGGCGCCGTCTGGCAACTGCGCGCGCCCGTCTTCATGCATTGGCCGGAGTGGCTGCACTGGGTTTATCCCGCGTTGTTCGCCTGCCTGTGGATCTTCTTCACTCGCCGCCTGCAAAACGATGGCGCGGGTCTGGCACAGCGCTCGTGGTCGGGCGGACTGGCGCTGGCGTTCATCACGGTCCTGTTCCCCTACCAGTTCGACCACGAATGGTTCACGCTGTTCTGGGCGCTCGAAGCCGCCGCGCTCTGCTGGCTTTTCACCCGTCTGCCGCATGACGGCCTGCGCCTCACTGGTTTTGGCCTCGCCTTCGTCGCCTTCATGCAGTTCCTGCTGCAAACCTGGGCGCTGGATTACACCGCAGTGCCGCTCGGTCTGCCCATGTGGCTTTGGCTCCTGCTCAACTTCGGTCTCGGCGGCGCCGCCATGCTCGGGGGCGCGCACTGGCTGCGCCCGCCGCATCACCGCTGGCGCGAGCTGCCGCTGCGCGCGTTGCTCGTCGTCTTCGGCGGCGTCCTGCTGTTTCTGCTGCTCAACCTGCAAATCGCCAACGCCTTCATGCCGCCCGGCAGCCAGCGCCTGGTCATCGATTTCGGCGGAAACTTCGCGCGCGACATGACCTACAGCATAGCATGGGGATTGTTCGCGCTCAGTTTGCTGCTGCTCGGCTTTTGGAAACAAACGCCCGGCGCGCGTTACACCGGTGCCGGCCTCCTCCTCGTCACCCTGGCCAAGCTCTTCCTGCACGACCTCGATCAAGTCGGCAGCATCTACCGCATCGCCGCCTTCCTCGCCGTCGCCGTCATCACCCTCGCCGCCTCCTTCGTGTATCAACGCGCTGGCAGAAAGCTGGCCGAGTGAGCGTTTGCCCGATCTGCAAACCAATCACTGCCCGCCCTGCGAAGCAAAAGTTCCCCATCCTGTTCATCCTCTGCAAATCCTGTTAATCCTGTCCCAAAAAAATTCGATGCTCGCCTGCCTCGCCATCCACACCTACACGAACAAACCGTGGACCCTCGCAGAGTGCATCGAGCACTACGCCCGCAAAGGCATCGGCGGCATCTCCATCTGGCGGGAAACCCTCGCCGGTTGTGATCTCAAAGCCGCCCGCAAACACCTCGCCGACGCCGGATTAAAACCCGTCTCGCTCGTGCGCGGCGGCTTCTTCACAGGCCTCACCCCCGAAGCGCGTGACAAGGCCATCGACAACAATCTCGCCGCGCTGCGCGAGTGTGAAGCCCTCGGCATCGACAAGCTCGTCCTCGTCTGCGGCGCCACCGTCGGCCAGACCCCGCAACTCAACCGCACCCAAATCGCCGAAGGCATCACCCGTATCGCCCCCGCCGCGCGCGACGCCGGCGTCAAACTCCTCGTCGAGCCCCTCCATCCCGTCTATGCCGGCGACCGCTCCGCCATCTGCTCCCTGCGCGACGCCAACGACCTCTGCGCCGACCTCGCCCTCCCCAATGTCGGCATTGCCTTCGACGTCTATCATGTCTGGCACGAACTGGACCTCGAAGCCCAAATCAATCGCTGCGCCCAAAACGGCTGGCTCGACGCCTACCACATCTGCGACTTCAAGCCCGACCAGGACCACCTCCTCCTCGACCGCGGCCTCATGGGCGAAGGCTGCATCCCCCTGAAGCAAATCGAAACCTGGATCGCCGCCACCGGCTTCACCGGCCCCCACGAAGTCGAAATCTTCTCCCGCAAATGGTGGGCCGAGGACCAGCACCGCTACCTCGACGCCATCACCACCGCTTATCAAGGCATCTACGGCTGAGACAGCAGATCGTCAGATCCCAGACACCAGACTCTGAACCCATCCTGTCAATCCCGCTCATCCTGCCATCCTGTCCCACATTGTAATCCCGTTAATCCTCCCCAAATCCCGTCAATCCTGTCAAAAAATCAGCCATGAAAACTCAAACCCTCGGCATCATCCTCAACGGCGTCACCGGACGCATGGGCACCAACCAGCACCTCG
>CAZKMS010000144.1:0-14061 GCA_964553805.1 uncultured Verrucomicrobiaceae bacterium | reverse complement strand
TTTTTGCCTAACAAGGCGTTGCCGCCGTAGCCGGAGCCGTAGCTCCAGATCTCGCGGGTCTCGGGGAAGTGGACGATGTACTTTTCTTTGTTGCAGGGCCAGGGGACGTCTTTTTGCGCTTTCTTGAGGGGGGCGCCGACGGTGTGCATGCAGGGGACGACGCGCTTTTTGGTGGTGTCGATGAGGTGGAAGATCTTGGCGCCGATGCGGGCCATGATGCGCATGTTGACGACGACGTAGGGGCTGTCTGTGAGCTGGACGCCGATCTGGGACATGGGGGAGTCGGGCGGGCCCATGCTGAAGCCGAGGACGTACATGGTGCGGCCCTTCATGCAGCCGCTGAAGAGGCTGCGGAGCTTTTTCTTCATGTCGAAGGGGTTGACCCAGTTGTTGGTGGGGCCGGCGCCGTCCTCGGAGTGGCTGCAGATGTAGGTGCGCTCCTCGACGCGGGCGACGTCGCCGGGGTCGGACTTGGCGTAGTAGCAGCCGGGCCAGGTTTTCTGGTTGAGGCGGATGAAGGTGCCGGCGTCCACCATTTCCTGGCAGAGGCGGTCGTACTCGGCCTTGCTGCCATCGACCCAGTGGATGCGGTCGGGCTTGCAGAGGTCGGCCATTTTTTTGACCCAGCGGAGGAGGTGGATGTTTTTGCTGAGGGGCTTGGAGGGATCGGTCTTTTTCATGAGGGGACGCGAGTGAGGTTCAGAATCAGTATGGGAGCGGGAGCGGGGTCGTCGCTGGCATTGTGTTACCCAAATTTGGCGAGGCGACGCGCGTGACAAGGCGGCGAAGCTGCGGCAGCATCCTTCAACCACCCTTTCGACCATGCAAGAAGTCCTTCTCGAGAATCCGGTGTTTGCGATGGCGGCGGCGCAGTATGACCGCGCGGCGGCGTTTCTGGAGCTGCGCGAGGAGCTGCGGGAGCGCTGCAAGTGGCCGAAGCGGCTGATCACGGTGTCGGTGCCGACGCGGATGGACGATGGCAGCCTGCGCATCTTTTTCGCGCACCGGGTGCAGCATCATCTGTCCAGCGGGCCGGTGAAGGGCGGGCTGCGCTATCATCCGTCCGTGCAGCAGGGGGAAGTGGCGGCGCTGGCGATGTGGATGACGTGGAAGTGCGCGCTGATGGGGCTGCCCTTTGGCGGCGGGAAGGGGGGAATCGCCTGCGATCCGGGGGTGATGAGCCGCGACGAGTTGGAGCGGATGACGCGGCGCTTCACGCAGGAGATGATCCCTTTCATCGGGCCGCAGACGGATGTGATGGCACCGGATGTGGGCACGAACGAGCAGGTGATGGCGTGGATGGTGGACACCTACTCGACGCACCAGGGGTCGATGGAGCCGAGCATCGTGACGGGCAAGCCGCTGGGCCTGCACGGGTCGAAGGGCCGCAAGGAGGCGACCGGGCATGGGGTGGCGTTTTTGGCGATGATGGCGCTGGAGAAGCTGGGGCACAAGGTGGCGGGCTCGCGCGCGGTGATCCAGGGCTTTGGCAACGTGGGCAGCCACGCGGCGCTGAGCCTGGCACGGCACAAGGCCAAGATCATCGCGGTGGGTGACGCGACGGGGGCGGTCTTCAATGACAAGGGGCTGGATGCGCGGGCGCTGGCAAAGCACGTGGCGGCGCAGCGCGGGGTGGCGGGCTTCGCGGGCGGGGAGGCGATGCCGGTGGCGGACCTGCTGACGCTGGAGTGCGAGATGCTGATCCCGGCGGCGCTGGAGCGGGTGATCGATGCGAGCAACGCCGGCAAACTGCGCTGCCTGGTACTGGCGGAGGGCGCCAACGGCCCGACCACGGGGGAGGCGGACGCCATCCTGGAACAGCGCGGCGACATCTTTGTGGTGCCGGACATCCTCTGCAACGCGGGCGGGGTGATCGTGTCCTACTTCGAGTGGGTGCAGGGTCTGCAGCACTACTTTTGGACGGAGAAGGAGGTGCTGCAAAAGCTGGAGAGCCAGCTCGCGGAGGCCTTTCGCGAGGTGACGCAGTTTGCCAAACAACGCAGGGTGCCGATGCGGGTGGCGGCCACGGCGCTGGGCGTGGCGAAGGTGGCGGAGACGCGGGAGCTGCGCGGGCTTTTTCCATGAGGCGGCGCGGCTTTTCACAAAGGCTCGACAAATGCGGCGCGGCACGGTTGTATTCTACGCGCTGACATGACGATTTGGGACTGGATCATCCTCGCGCTCTACGCCGCCTTCACCATGGGGCTGGCCTGGTGGGCGAGCCGGAGGCAGGAGGACACCAAGGAGTACTTCACCGGCTCCGGGAACATGAACCCCGTGCTCGTCGGCGTGTCCCTGTTTGTCACCCTGCTCAGCACCATCACCTACCTCGCGCTGCCTGGGGAGGTGCTGGGCAAGGGCCCCACCTACCTGGCGAATTACCTGGTCTATCCCCTCATCTTCATCGTTGTCACCCGCGTCCTGCTGCCGGTGTACATGCGCAACAAAGTGACCAGCGCCTACGCGCTGCTGGAGGACCGCCTCGGCCTCTCCACCCGCCTGCTCGGCGCCGGCATGTTTGTGCTGCTGCGCCTCTTCTGGATGGGGCTGATGATCCTGCTCACCTCCAAGGCGCTGGTCGTCGTGATGCAAGTGGACGAAAAATGGGTGCCGCTGGTGGCTGTGGTCACGGGTTTGTTCACCGTCGTTTACACCTCACTGGGCGGACTGCGCGCGGTGGTGGTGACGGATTTCATGCAAACCCTGCTGCTCTATGGCGGCGCGCTGCTGGTGATCGGCACGGTGACGGTGAAAATGGGCGGCTTCGCCTGGTTCCCGACCGAGTGGCAGGCCGGGGTCTGGGACAGCCAACCGGTCTTCAGCCTGGATCTCTCCGAGCGCATCACGGTAGCCGGCTCCATGGTGTCCATTTTCCTCTGGATGGTGGCCACCTCCGCGGGCGACCAGATGACCGTGCAGCGCTTCATGGCCACCAAGGATGTGAAGGCGGCGCGGCACGCGGTGGCCATGCAGCTCGGCGTCGGCGTCATCGTCGGCCTGACCCTCGGGCTGGTCGGGCTCTCCCTGCTCGGTTACTACCAGGCGCATCCGGAACTGCTGCCGGCGGGCAAAACCCTGCGCCAAGCGGCGGACAACATCTTTCCGCTCTTCATCGTCAACGAGCTGCCGCCGGGCCTCACCGGCTTGGTCATCGCCGGTCTTTTCGCCGCCGCCATGTCCAGCATCGACTCCGGCGTCAACTCCATCACCGCCGTCGTCACCACCGATTTTCTGCAACGTTTCGGACGCGAGCCGAAGACGGACGCGGCACAGGTCCGCTTCTCGCGCCGGCTCGCCCTCGGCATCGGCTTGGTCGTGGTCACGCTCAGCCTTTTCGTGGACCGCATCCCGGGCAACTTCATGGCCATCACCAACAAGACCGTGAACGTGCCCACCGTGCCCATCGCCCTGCTGTTTGTGTTCGCGCTTTTCATGCGCAAAACCAGCGCCGCCGGTGCCTGGATCGGCGCGCTCAGCAGCCTGGCCGCCGGCATTCTGGTCGCCTTTTCCGGTTACTTTTTCGGGGTCGATCCTGAGACCGGGCGCGATCCCGTCAGCTTTCAATGGGTCACTTCCGCCGCGCTCGTCGTGGGTCTGGCGGGCGGCTGGCTCGGCAGTTTGATCTTTCCCCGCCGAGAGCCATGAAACGCGCCGTGCTGCTGCTGGTGTCCGGTCTGGCTCTGCTCGCCGCCTGCCGTCGTCCCGCCACGCCCGACACACGCAGCACTTGCCTGGACATTTTGCGCAGCGGACTGGCGGCTTATGCAACGCAGTTCTGGCCCGCCATGCACGCCGCCGAGGCGCTGAGCCAGGCGGGTCACGGCGACGAGGCCACACGGCTGCTGGCGCCGCTGCTGAAAAACGAGATCGACGCGCAGAAACGCTGCGGCTTGGCGCGTGAGCTGGCGCGCGCGGGCGATGACAGCAAGCTGGCGGTGCTGGTGGAGATCCTGCAAAGCGAGGATGACAGCGGTCATGTACACGCGGCGGAGAGCCTGTTCAAACTCGGCTGGTGCGCGGAGCCGGAGCTGCTGCGCGCGGCGATGAGCCAGACCGCCAACCCGCGCCTGCGAGTGATGGCAGCGGCCGCTCTGGCGCGTGGCGCGCACGACGACGGCCTGGCTTTTTTGCGCGCGGGCCTCGCTGCGGAGAGCGACCCGAACCTGCTCTACCTTTATGCCTGGGCGCTCGGGCAGGCCGGCTCCGGTGAGGAGGATGCCGCGCGCATCCGCGCCCGCCTCAGCGACGCCCCCGATGCCTGGATCAAGTCCTTCCTCGAGCACGCGCTCGCCCGGCTCGGCGATGACGCAGGCCGCGCCGCGCTGCTGCGCAACCTCGACAGCTTCGACGCCCGCGTGCAAACCCATGCCGCTGAAACCGCGGGTGCGCTGAAGCTGGAGGAGGCGCGCGGCTGGCTGGCCGCCATGCTCAACCACGCCGACCTCGACGCCCGCATCCGCGCCGCGCAGGCGCTGCTGCTGATGCAGTGAAAGCGGGCCGCGTCCGCCGATAATCGCTCGGAATGGACAGGCTCAGAGCCTGCCCGGCAAATGATCGAATCGGGAACGAAAGTCCAAAATGGGAGCAGGGACAGCCGGCCTCACAGAGGCCGGGTACAGCAAGAGGCCAGCATTGGCCGGACAGGCTCTCAAAGAAAAACGGGAAAGCCGACCGTTTCCAGCCTGCTTTCCCGTTTGAGCTTTTCCGGATGGGGTGGCGTGATCCGCCCGCGATCAGAAGCGGATGGTCACTCCGGCCTCGATGGTGTGCGACAGCGCGTCGTCAGTGACGCCACTTCCATCGAAATCATTGCCAGCACCCACGCCGTCCACCACGAAGATGAAGCGGTAGCCCAGGTTCAAGCTGACGGCCTCGCTCACGCGGTAGGAGAAACCAGCCTTGGCTTGGAAGCCGAAGTTCCAGTCATCCGCGCTGTAGCCGAGCGCCTCCGTTTCCGACCACACCGCACCGGCGCCCGCACCGATGTAGAAGCCCAGCGCGTCCGTCAGATCAGCCATGTAAACCGCATTGGCGAAGATCGGCACCTGGCTGTATTCAGCGTCGATGCCGAAGGAGCGGCCATAAAGCCGGATGTTGTCCACATCCGCCGTGCCGTAGCCGGATTCGAGTTCGACCGCGAAGCCATTGCCAAAGGCATAACCGAGGGCAGCGTTCACCGACCAGCCAGTGTCGAATTCGACATCCAGCGGGCCCCAGCTCGCGTCTTGCAAAAACAAAGCGCCGCCAGCGACGGTGAGGTACGGACCAGCGGTGCTGGGAGCAGGCGCCGGAGAGGGTGAATAAACCGGGGTTCCGGCCAGCGCGGAGCCAGCGAGGCTGGCACCGGCAAACAGAGAGAGCAGAAGGGCAGTTTTCATGGTATTAGGATTGGGGTAATCTTGCGTCTGATTGACGCGCAAAGACAGCCGCAGGCTGGCCGCGATCTTTCTCCGGGTCAACCCCTTTCCTCAGCGCCCACTTTCCGATTCATCCGGGAAATGGGTGCGGGGTGGAACCGCACGCGGCAGCGTCCTGGAGTGCTCCAGCATGGCTTCGCGCCGCCCCACGGGCTCACCCCTGCGGGGCAGCCTGCGGCTCGGGGGTGTTGGCAAGCAGGTGCCGCAACCGGGTGAGCCGCAGTCCAGGACGCTGGCGCGCCATGCTTCGCTCCAGACCGGTTCCCACCGGCAGTCTGAAACGCTCCCACTTCCCGGATGAACCATTTTCCCCACCCTCACCGCCGCCGCATTCCTCCTTGACCCGGCCCCCTGCCGGTTAAGTTGCCGCTCCCACCATCATGATCAAACTCACCGGCATCGCAGACGAAGCAGGCGCGTCCCTCGACGTGCAAATCCAGGCCCACCAGGAACTCGGCTGGGACAGCATCGAGTCCCGCATCGTCGAGTTCGACGGCGTCAAAGGCAACCTGCATGAGATCCCCGACGCCGTTTTTGAAAAAGTCGCCGCCCGCCTTGAGGAAAAAGGCATGCAGGTCAGCGGCTTCGGCTCCCTCATTGGCAACTGGGCCAAAAAAATCACCGACGACTTCGCCATCACCGAGGCCGAGATCGCCCGCGCCATCCCGCGCATGCAGCGCCTCGGCGCCAAACTCATCCGCGTCATGAGCTACGCCGTTTGCAAGGACGACGCCGGCCAGGACCTCGAAGAGCAGTTCGCCCCCGAGCGCATCAAGCGCATGACCGAGATCAACCAGCGCTTCGCCGACGCCGGCCTCACCGTCGTCCATGAAAACTGCATGAACTGGGGCGGCATGAGCCCCACCTACGTCCAGCGCATGGCCGAAGCCGTGCCCGGCATGAAATGGGTCTTCGACACCGGCAACCCCGTCTTCATTGACGACCGCGACCGCCCCGGCCAGAAGCAGGACGCCTGGGAGATGTATCAAGCCATCAAACCCCACATGGTCCACGTCCACGTCAAAGACGGCATCTGGGACAAAGCCAAAAATGACGCCGTGTACACCTACCCCGGCGAGGGCGAGGGCCAGACCGAGCGCATCATGAAGGACCTCGTCGAAACTGGTTATGAGGGTTACATCAGCATCGAACCCCACGTCGCCGTCGTCTTCCACGGCGCCGGCGCCGCCGATGATCTCAGCCCCGAGCAAAAGGCCAAAGAACAGTACGACAGCTACCTCAAATACGGCCGCATGCTCGAGGCCATGCTGAGGAAACTCGGCGCGCCGTTGGGTTAAACCGATTGCCTCATCCGGTCTTGTCCATGCCACAAGATCAACGCCCCACCGCTTCCAAGCGCGGCTGGTTCCTCGGAGCAGCCGCGCTTCTTTTGGTGGGCGCGCTCGGGCTGGTTTTGCGTTCCACCTTGGCGCAAACATCTCCCGTGCCAGCGTGGACGCACGAGTATCCGGGAAAGGGCATCATTCATTCCGTCACCGCCAGCAAGCGGCGTGACGGGACAGAGGTCGTTGTCGCGGCCGGTTATGCCGTCACGGACACCAGCGGCAACAATTTCCGCGTCGTCGCGTATGCGGCAGATTCTGGGCAGATTCTTTGGGAGAAGCGGCTGGCGCATAACCTCAAGGCGGCGGATAATAAGGATCCATTCTTCAACCCATGGCCTTCGAAGCTGATTGTTTCGTGTGACGAAGATGGGAGTATCCACTGCGGATCGGAGTTTTCCGCGTTTTCGAAAGGGTTGCACCATTCACTCTGCAAGCTGTCGATTGAGGACGGATCTGAGCTTTGGCAGTGGTCCGCAGAGTCCCCCGGGGATCGCCCCTCCTCCGTTGGGCGCGGACATTTGGCGAAGGCGGCGGCTACCGCTCGTGGTCGCGTCTGGGTATCGGGCATTTGGGCAGGCGCATCAGGAGGTTATGAGAGATTCCTGGCGCTGTTGGATACCGCAGACGGGAGGCAACGATGGTTTGCCGCGCTGAAAGCCGCAGACGGTGCGTATGACCACCCCGCAGAGGTGCATCCGTTGGCAGGCTCGGATGCCATCGTCATGTCTCCGCGTAAAGGCAACGAGCTGTGTTCTCCCTGGATCTTGCAGCGCGTTGACGAGACCACGGGAACGGCCAACTGGCAGCGGGAGTTCCTTCTGAATTCGAGCGAAAGTCCTCGTCACATCGTCGATGAAGCCAATGAGCAGGTGCTTGTTTTTTGGGATCAAGTTGTCCGCGGGGTGCAGCAAATCGAAGTTCTATCCGTCGATCTGGCAACTGGCGTCGAGCGGTGGAGCAATCACTTGGGGTTTTTGGATTCTTATATTGGGGCGTTGTCTGGAGCGGGCCTGGACAGCAGTGGCAATCCAGTTCTGTTCGGTAAGGAACTTTGGACAACGGAAGAATTTCACTGGCTCGAATGGCACTACGACCCCTCCATCCGGTTGCCAGTGCCCAAGAGAATGGACAAGGATCATCATAGGCCCATTAGCGTCACGTTTTCGCCGATGGATGGGACCGTTGTTTCCCAATCCAGGCTGTCAAACCGCAATGAGATACCGCGCCACTTGCTCTACGATCCGGGCACACAGCAAGTCCGGGCCGTGTTCGTTCGACAGGCGAATCTAGATGTCGAGTTCGAACCCTGGAGAGCGATCCGCCTGGATGCCACGGATCCCACGCCGCCGAAGGTTGGCGGACCAGAAGCAGTTTTGACCTACCCTCTCGTTTCCACCCTGACTCCGTCCGGAAGGATCATCACGGCAGGTGATCCGAAGGGGGAAAGCGAGGTTTGGCGCATTGAGTTGTGGTGAGCACGTGTTGAGCTGAAAAATCGATCCACGGACGGCGGAAAACCCTGCACCGAAGGCGGATCGCGAGTTGTATGCCCTGCTCGGGCGCGAGCATGGGAATGAGGCGCACAGCCGCTACAATGCGCTGCTGCGTGAGCTGGTGAGCTTTGAGCGCGCGCTGGAGGCACGGCACCGGCGGCTACGCGAGGCTTGAACGCCGACGCGCGCCTTGCCTCGGGGGGCTTCCTGGATAACTGGAGGCAGCATGGCGGGAAAATGTTTGCTCCTCGGCCGCGGGCTGCTCTGCGGGATCGTTTGCTGGGTGATGACCTTCGCGGAGGCGGGGGCGGAACTTCAAAACGCGGCGCTGGAAAAGGCGATCCCGCGCCTGGAGTCGATGGCGGCGCAGCTCGATGCGATCCAGGGTGATGCGGCGCGGCTGGCGCGGGAAGGGGGCTGGCGGGGGCGGGGTTACTTCACGGCGGAGGAGAGCGCGCACATGGAGTGGCTGTTTTTCAAGCTGCTCAACGGGCGGCGGCATCTGCAGGAGGTGATCGAGCCGTGGAGCGGACGGCATTCGCAGCGGGATCTGCCGGACGCGGACGCGCAATGGACGGCGCATGCGCTGGCGCTGGACGGGCACTTTCTGCTGCTGGAGCACACGGCGCGGTTTGTGACGCTGTTCCAGCAGGATGCGGTGGCGGTGGCGAAGCTGAACGAGGCGTTTTACCTGACGCAGATCCCAGCGGGAACGTTTCGCAAGCTGGCGCTGGAGGTGACGGAGCCGCGCCTGCCGCATCGGCTGGAGGCGGCGTGGACGCTGCTGGAGCAGGAGGCGCGCTATTTCTCGGAGCCGCGGGCGAAACTGGCGCGGCGTTTGCCGGGGGATTACGAACGGGCGGTGGCAGCGGTGGAGGCAGCGCAGGGCAGGGGATTCAAGAGCGGCGTGGCACGGGTGATGAGCCACGCGGAGGCGACGAAGCTGGCGCGCAAGCTGGGGTCCCTCTGGGGTGACCTGGCCTACGCGAGCCGGTCGCTTTTGTTCAAGTCGGTGAGCCGGATCAAGAGTCCGCGAGCGAAGGTGATCCGCTTTTCGGACAAGCAGCAGGCGCAAATCCAGTCGCTGCTGCAGCCGGGGGATCTGGTGCTGACCTACACGGCGGGTTACGTGAGTGATATGTTCATTCCCGGCCGCTTCAAGCACGGCATCACCTACACCGGCACGCCGCACCAACGCGCGACGGCGGGGATCGATGCGCGCCGCGTGCCGCTGCTGTCCAAGGCGGAGCGGGCGCAGGTGCAGCAGTGGATCGAGCAACCGACAACGGCAAACGGGTTGCCGGCGGACATGATCGAGGCGGTGGCGGAGGGGGTCATCCTCAACCAGCTCGGCCACATCCTGGACACCCATGTGAACCGGCTGCTGGTGCTGCGGCCGCGGCTTTCGCACCAGGATCGCGCGGCCTTCGTGAGTCATGTGTTTGCTTATCTGGATGACGCGTATGATTTTCGCTTCGACTTCGCGGACGCGTCGATGCAGGTGTGCACGGAGGTGATCTATCGCGCGCTGAACGGGCGCGGCGGCATCGACTTCGCGCTGACCCGGCGCGGTGGTCACCCGACGCTGAGCGCGGACGACATCGCGCAGCATCACCTGGACACGGCAGGGCGCTGCTTTGAGGTGGTGCTCTACGCGGAGGAGGACTTCGGCCGCTTCGGCCATCCGGCCAAGATCCTCACCGGCGCGGCGGCGGAGACGCGACTGACGGAGCTGATGAGCGGGAGCGGGCGTTAGCTCCTGCGGCGCGTGCTTTGACATCCGCCGTGCCGGGGCGACACTGCGGCCATGCCCATGCCCTCCGTCAAGACCCTGCCCGTGCTTCTCGGCCTAACGCCGGAGGAGATGACCGCGCTGGTGGTGGAACTGGGGCAGCCGGCGTTTCGCGGCAAACAACTGGCGGAGTGGGTCTATCAAAAACGCGCGCCCTCTCTGGAGGCGATGTCCAACCTGCCGAAGCCCCTGCGCGCCGCGCTGGCGGAGCGGGTGGAGGCGCGCAGCATGAGCAGCGCGCGGGTGGAGGGCAGCGCGGACACCACGCGGAAGTTTTTGCTGAAGCTGCACGACGGCCGCTTTATCGAGACGGTGCTGATTCCCGCCTCACCGGCGTTGTATGGTGAAAAATCAGACCGGCGCACGCTCTGCGTCTCCAGTCAGGTCGGCTGCGCCTACGACTGCCAGTTTTGCGCCAGCGGCCTGGCCGGGTTCACGCGCAATCTCAGCGCGGCGGAGATCGTCGAGCAGGTGGTGCAGGTGGAGGCGCATGCCGGCGAGCGCATCGACAACATCGTCTTCATGGGCATGGGCGAGCCGCTGGCAAACTTTTCCCATCTGATCCGTGCCCTCGAGATTCTGAACGCGGACTGGGGCATCGGCATCGGCGCGCGGCGGATGACCGTGTCCACCAGCGGCCTGGCGCCGCAAATCAAGAAACTGGCGGACATCCCGCTGCAGATCCGCCTGGCCATCTCCCTGCACGGCGCCAGCGACGCGGTGCGGGATCAAATCATGCCGGTAAACCGCAAGCATCCGCTCGACGAATTGTTTGCCGCGCTGACTTACTGGAAGCAGCGTCACAAGCAGCGGCTGACCTTTGAGTACATCCTCATCGCCGGCGTCAACGACAGCCTGGAGCAGGCGCGCTTGCTGGTGAAGCGCGCGCGCGGCGTCGAGGCAAAAGTGAACCTGATCCCCTACAACACCGTGGACGGCCTGCCCTGGGTGCGCCCGGACGAGGCGCGGCAGGAGGCCTTTTTGCAAGTGCTGACGGAGGCCGGGGTGCCCGCCACGCTGCGCCGGGAAAAGGGCCACGACATCGCCGCCGCCTGCGGCCAGTTGCGTTTGAAACAGGAGACGGAGCTGGGCATCATCGAAAGCCCGATTCCAGCGAAGCGCATCACCATCAGCGCAGGCCGCCAGGAAGACGCTTCTTGATCAGCCGGCTTTCAGCGGCCAAAAAACCGGCACCAGCACCAGCACCACCGCCAGGCAGATCAGCGTCAGGCCACCACCCACAATCACAAAGTCGCGAAAGCGGTACTTGCCCGGGCCATACACCAGCAGGCAGGACGGCTCAAACGGCGTCGCCACCGCGACCGAGGCGCTCAGCATGACCACCAACGCAAAGGTGCGCGGCTCCAGGTTCATCGCCTCCGCTGCGCTCAAGGCAATCGGCAGCACCACCAGGGCGGCGGCGGCGTTGGACATCGGCTGCGTCAGCACTGCGGTCAGCAGCGCAAAGCCCCCCAGCACCGTCATCGGCCCCAGCGGCGCCAGCACCGTCATCATCGCCTGCGCCACCATGTCCGCCGCGCCGGATTTTGACATCGCATGGCCAAAGGTCGTCATGCCGGCGATCAGCACGAGCAAACGCCAGTCGATGTTCTCATAAGCCCGCTCCAGCGACACCGCGCCGATCATCACCGCCACGATGGCCGTGATCAGCATCGCCAGCGGCGCGGCGACAAAACCAATCGCGCTGGCAATGATCGCCAGCGCAAACACTGCCATCACAATCAGGCCGCGTTTCAAGCCCAGGCCGGGGTTGGCATATTCGGAGATCACCACCAGCTCTGACTCCTCCTCGAAGCGCGAGATCAACGCCGGCGATCCCTGCACGAGCATCATGTCGCCCGCGCGCAGCGCGGTGTCGGCGATCTTCGTGCGCAGCGAAGTGGCGCCACGCATCAGCGCCAGCACCGAGAGGCCGGTGACATTGCGAAAATGCGTTTCGCGCAAGGTGTGGCCCACCAGTTGACTGCGCGGTGTCAGAATCACCTCGGCAATCTGCTCCGCCGCCGCATCCGCGCCACGGTCGCGCAGTTTCACGTCCTCGAGAATGTCGATGCCCTCGATCTTTTTGACGCGGATGAGCTGCTCCACCTTGCCCGCCACCAGCACGCGGTCACCCGCTCTGAAACGCAACCCGGTGCTCGGCTGCAGCTCGTCGCCATCACGCAGCACCTTGATGACCTGAAACTCCAGCACGGAGAAGTCCGACTCAAACACCGGCTGTCCGATGAGCGGCGACTCCTCCAGGATCGCCACCTCCGCCAGGTACTCCCGCTCCTCCAAGGTTTGCAGGCTTTCCGACGCGTTTGGCAGCAGGCGCTTGCCCAGCAGCAGGATGTAGAGGATGCCGACGATCAACACCACGACACCGATGCCGGTGAACTCGAACATGCCAAACTCCTCCATCTGATGCTGCGCCACGTAGCCGCTGACAGCCACGTTCGTTGAGGTGCCGATGAGCGTGCAGGTGCCGCCGAGGATGGAGGCAAAGGCCAGCGGCATGAGCAGGCGCGAGGGCGAAAAGCCGATCTGCCGCGCCAGCCGCACCACCGGCCCGACCAGGATGGCGGTGACCGTGGTGTTGTTCATGAATGCGGACATCACCCCCGTGAAGCCCATCATCGTCGCCGTCAGCCGCGCCGGTTTTTTGCCGAACACACTGGCCAGACGCTGCGCCACCAGGTCCAGCGCGCCGCTGTAGCGCATCGCCGTGCCGATCACAAAAATCGACGCCAGCATCACCACGATGTCCGTGCCGAAGCCTTGAAAAACCTCCTTCACCTCGAGCACGCCGGTCAGCGCCAGCACGCACAGCACCGCCAGGGTCACCACATCCACCGACACCTTTTCCCAGACAAACAGTCCGACGGTGACGACGAGCAATACAAGAACGATCCAGGCTTCCATGCGCGCCGGAGGCTAGCGCGGACTGCATAAAAAGACACTGCTTTCAGCGGCCGCTTTGGTGACGGTCGCGCCCCGTTTCGGATGGTGGAAAAGAAGCGCCCGGAGCCGCCTCACTGCCATGCGCCCGGAGCATCGGTCCACTCGGTCAGGACCTGGCGCTGCGTCACCGGCCACCAGTCCTGCAGACACGCGGCCAGGCGGGCGACCACCTCCGGATTCTGCGCCGCCAGGTTTTCATTCTCATGCGGATCGGCCAGCAAATCGAAGAGCTGCGGGCGGATCTCATTGCGCGGGTGGCTCTTGGCGTAGCGGTCGAGCCTGCCATCATAGGTCAGCAGCAGCTTCCACTTGCCCGCAACGACCCAGCGGTAAAGCAGCGTCGCCTCCGGGTTGTCGATCTCCGCCACGTCGTGCGCGAAGGTCTCCCCAAACACCTCCGCGCGTGCCGTCGGCGCGCCGGACTTCAGCACCGGCAGCAGGTTCAACCCCGGCAGGCTGCCCGAAATCTCCGCGCCCGCCGCCGCCAGCGCCGTGGGCACGATGTCGATGCTCGAGCAGAGCTGCTCCTTGCGGTCGCCCGGTTGGATCACGCCCGGCCAGGAGAACATGATCGGCTGCCGCGTGCCGCCTTCATTCGCCGACTGCTTCGAGCGCGGCGCGTAACCCTGGCTGTCCGGGTCCTGGATCCAGCCGTTGTCGGCCACATAAACAAACAGCGTGTTGTCGAGCTGGCCCTTCGCCTCGATGCGGTCCATCAACTGCCCGCAGGTCTCGTCAAACCATTCCACCATCGCGTAGTAGCGCGCCACATGATCGGACTCGATGCCCTTCGCCTTGTACTTCGCAAACAAACGCTCCGGCGGCGTGTGCGGCGTGTGCGGCATGAGGGGCGCATACCACAGAAAAAACGGCTTCTCCTCCGCCACCGCCTGATCGATGAACTCAAACACCGGCGTCATGCCCTCGCGGCCGATTTTGAGGCCGTCGTCACCGTGGCGGCCGCCCGGCTTGGGAAAGCCGCGCGTCATCGCCGCGGTGAAGCCCGCGCGCTTCGGATCGCCCTCCCACCACTTGCCGGACTGGTGGCT
>CAZKMS010000143.1:0-14146 GCA_964553805.1 uncultured Verrucomicrobiaceae bacterium | reverse complement strand
TTTTTAGGCTCAGCCCTCGCAGGCGTCATGGATTTAATTTGTCAAATTTTTGCACTGACCCCGTTCCCGATTCCCACCCTGACCCCGTTCCCGATTCTTGTTAAATTTCACCAATCACCAAAAGCTGGGAAACCAGGAATAGACATTGGATTTTCGGAATAATGGCCCTTCGTTCCCCTGTCATACGCGCCACAATCATCACAATAAGGAAGGCGCCATGTTCTCTGTCTACTGGCAGGGCGCCCACATCCAACGCATTCCGCCTTGCGTGACAAGGCGCTTTGTCCATCCAGGCTTCCTGCGTGTTTGCATGAATCCAATGATGCGCCAATTAAAATTAGAGCAAGCAATTTCAACACATTCACCTTGAGCGACCCTCTCTGAAAACGATATACCATCGCTGTTATTTTAGTTTACGTTTTTAATTAAAAACGATAGTCAATTCCAACCAATAAACCTGTACCCTCCCCTATTCGTGTTACACTCTAATATCGCGCCATAATGCCATCCTCGGTCCGTTGCATGGGTATTGATGCCGGCGGTAAGCTTCCATCCAAGTGGCTTATCTCCGTATTTATTTAGAGACAAACCAATAGCGGAGTCCTTGGGTTTTTCGGGAACTAATATTACATCGATTGGTTTTTTATTTTCCTTCTCCTTCTTCTTTCCACATCACGGAACTGGCCGTGGAAGAGGAAGTTCCAGGCGAAGCTGCTGCTGGCCCGGGCCGCGAAGGCGGGGGTGAGGATGCTCACCAAGCCGAACGCGCTGCAACTGTAGCGCTCCTGAATGGAGCCACTGCCATCGGCGATGGCGATGGGATCGAAGTAGTCCATCAGGCACCAAAGCTTCTCGTCCAGCGTGCTGTTGCCATCCGTGTCCCGCTCCCGGCGGAGCAATTCGTCCCGGTGGCCCTCGCGGTTGGACCAGTAGTACACCCGCTGCGGGTTGCTGGAGGCGTTGAGGCGTTCCTCCACGCATTTCCAATCGTCGCTGTAGTAGAAGTGGCGGACGGTGCCGCTGACAGTACTGGTGACGCGGCGGGTCAGGCCGTCGTAGGCGTAAGCGGCGACCACCGCGTCGGTTTGGGCGTTCTTGACCTGCACGATGCGGTTCCAGGCGTCCCATACCAAGGTGAAGCCTTTGCTCCAGTCGCCGTCCTTGTCGGGGCGACAGGCGGTCATGTTGCCAGCGGCATCGTAGGCGAGGCCATCGGAGTCGGTATCGAGCGCGGTGATCTGGTTGTCGCGGGAGTGGTAGCGCCGTCTGCCTGGCGGAGATATTGCTTCCACCGCTTTGCCGTGATAGCGGCGTCTGTCAGGCGAAGCCATCTGGCAGGTCGTGAGCGAAGCGAAGGACAATCGTAGCCGGAGTAAGGATCGCCGGCGTCACCGATAAGCTCGCCGGTGGCGTGCTTGTAGCTGAGGGCGATGCCGGGCTGCGGCAGGGTGAGGCTGACCAGACGACCCGCGCCCATCCAGGCGAACTCGCCGAGGGGCTGTCCCTCGCCGTTCAACGCCACACCCGACAGCCGGCTGGGCCGGTCGTCCGCGGAGTTGGCGGCCCCGTAGCTCATGTCGCTGATTTTGCCGGAAGGATAGGTGGTGGTCAAGCGCCTTGTGGTGTGGCTCCCCCCACCACGCCGCTGTGGCTCTGCGCGTAACTGGTGGAAGGCGTTGTAGGCCAGGGTGACTTGATTGTCGATGCTGCCGGAGCCGGGGGTGGATCGGAGCAACGCGAGCATGACCGGCATCGCTACAAGCTCGGGCACTTGATGGAGAATGCCATCATGAAACTCAAGCAATGGCGAGGCATCTCCACCCGTTATGCCAAGAGGGCTTCCCCTTATTTAGCCGCCGTCCAAATTCGCTGCGCCATCATGCGGGCTTCCATCTCGTGACGGCACTCTCTAGTGAACAGGCTTCAGCTCCAGATCACCAGGGCCTCGCGCAGCTCGCGGCTGTCGGCGACTTTGAACTCTTCTCCGGCCTGCATGCGCAGGCGTTTGCCGCCGGACAGTACGAACTCGATGATGAGCGGCGTGTCGCCCGGATGCTGGATGACGAGTTCGTGAATGCGTTCGAGGTCGATGCTGCTGTGTCGCGTGGTGTTGAGGCGGACCAAAATGGGCCGGGCGGCGGGCGGTTTGGCGGGCTTGGGCGCGGGACTGGATTCCTCGCCGTCCGCGTCCGCGGCGTTGCGGCGGGATTTCCTCGGCTCAAGCAGCATCACATAAGGCTTGGCGTTTTCGGGTTGAGCGTCGGCAGAACGGTTTTTCAAGTATGGCCCGGAGACCGTCAGGCGATTCTGCTCGGTGCGCGAGTCCTTCGCGCAACGGCAGCGCAGGCCCACCACTTTGCCCGGCGCCAGCAGGTCCTTGTTCTTCTCGTATTCATCACTCCAGCACATCACTTCCGTCTGGCCGGTGAAGTCCTCCAACGTCATCGTGGCAAACGGGCGGTTGTCCTTCTTGGAATAGCGCACGTCCACCTTGTTGAGGATGCCCGCAACCCACAGCGTGACTGGTTTGCCCGAGGTATCGATGTCCTCCAGGCTGGCGAGCTTGGTGATCTTGCCGCTGTCAAAATGGCCGCGGTAACTGTCGAGCGGATGGCCGCTGACGTAAAAGCCAAGCAACTCTTTTTCATAGGCGAGGATTTCGTCGTGCGGCCATTCGGGCTGTTCGGCGTTCTGGCCGGAATGGGCGGCGGCTGCGGCGGGCTGGCCGAAGTCAAAGTCGTCAAACAGCCCGCCCTGGCCGGCTTTGCGGTCCTTCTGCTGGATGGCGGCGGAGGACAGCACTTGGTCGAGCCGCTCAAACATGCCGGCGCGGGTCTCGCCGGTGAAGTCAAAAGCGCCGGCTTTGACCAGGGCTTCCAGCATGCGCTTGTTGACGGCGCGGGAGTCCATGCGGGAGGCAAAGTCCTCCAGGCTCTTGAACGGGCCGTTTTTCACGCGCTCGGCGATGGCTGTCTCCATTGCGGATTCGCCGACGTTTTTGATGGCGGAGAGGCCGTAGCGGATGGCGTTCGGGCCCTCGGGGTGGGTGGCGCGGAAATCAGGGTCGGGATCGCTGCTCGCGTCAGGGGTGAATTTCAGCAGCGAGTGATTGATGTCCGGCGGCAGGATGCGAATGCCCATGCGCTGGCATTCGGAGACGAAGTTGGCGATCTTGTCGGTGTTGTTGACTTCATAGCTGAGCACCCCGGCCATGAACTCGACCGGGTAATTCGCCTTCAAATACGCGGTGTGGTAGGTGACGATGCCGTAGGCGGCGGAGTGCGATTTGTTGAAACCGTATTGCGCGAACTTCTCCAGCAAGTCGAAGATCTCGTTGGCCTGCCGCGGCGGGATGCTGTTGGCCGTCTGGCAACCATCGACGAAGATCTTGCGCTGCTTGGCCATCTCCTCGGGCTTCTTTTTCCCCATGGCGCGGCGCAGCAGGTCGGCCTGCCCAAGGGAGTAGCCGGCGAGCAGGTTGGCGGCCTGCTGCACCTGCTCTTGATAAACCAGGATGCCGTAGGTTTCGGAGGAGATTTTTTCCAGCAATGGGTGGGCGTACTCGACGGTCTCGCGGCCCCATTTGCGCTCGATGTAGTTCGGGATGAACTGCATCGGGCCGGGGCGGTAGAGGGCAAGGATAGCGATGACCTCCTCAATCTTGTCCGGCCCGAGCTGCTTGCAGGTGGTCATCATGCCGCCGGATTCCATTTGGAACACCGCGACCGTTTCGGCGCGCTGCAACAACTCGAAGGTTTTGACATCATCCAGCGGCGCATCAGCGACGCTAAAATCCGGGAAGCGGCGGTGAATGTGCCCCTCGGCCTCATGAATGACGGAGAGCGTCTTCAACCCGAGGAAGTCCATTTTTAACATGCCCAAGTCGGTCAGCGGTCCCATGGCAAACTGGGAGACGATTTCCCCTTCGTTGCCGCGGGTGAGGGCGATGAAGTGGTCCAGCGGACGGTCGCCAATGACGATGCCGGCGGCGTGGATGCCGGTGCCGCGGGTCAGGCCCTCGAGGAAAGTGGCATGCTTCCAAAGCTCCTGCGTGTTGGTGTCGATTTCGAGCAGTTGCTTGAGTTCGGGGTTCTTTTCGACGGACTCCTTGAGATCGATGTTGAGCTCATTGGGAATCATTTTTGCCAGCCGGTCGGCGTCGCTATAACCCCAGCCCATGACGCGCCCGACATCGCGAATCACACTCTTGGCGCCCATGGTGCCGTAGGTGATGATGTGGCTGACGGCGCGCTCGCCATACTTGTCCCGCACGTAGTCGATGACCTCGCCGCGCCGGCTTTGGCAGAAGTCGATGTCCACATCCGGCGGACTGACGCGCTCAGGGTTGAGGAAGCGCTCGAAGATGAGGTTGAAGCGGATGGGATCGATGTCGGTGATCTCCATGCAGTAGGCCACCAGCGAGCCGGCGGCGGAGCCGCGGCCGGGGCCAACCGGGATGCCGTGGTCCTTGGCCCACTTGATGAAGTCCCAGACGATGAGGAAGTAGCTGGTGAAGTTCATCTTGTTGATGATTCCCAGCTCGTAGTCGAGCCGCTCGCGCAGTTCCGTGCTGTTGAGCGCGGTGTCGCGGCCGTAGCGCTTTTCCAAGCCCTCCAGGCAGACCCGGCGCAGGAATTCGTCGCGCGGGCTGCCGTCCTCGGGCTGGAACTGCGGATACTTCTCAATGCTGGCGGCGTCGAGGTGGATGCTGACGTTGCATTTCTCCGCGATTTCCAGGGTGGCATCGCAGGCTTCGGGGACCTCGGCAAAGAGAGAGCGCATCTCCTCCGCGGTTTTGAAATAAACCTCGGGTGAATAAGTGAGGCGATTGGTCTGCAGGAGCTGGCTGTTGGTGCCGATGCAGATCATCACGTCGTGGCTCTCGTGGTCGGAGCGGTGCAGAAAATGGACGTCGTTGGCGGCGACGGTTTTGAGGCCGAACTGTTTCGACCACTCGACCATTTGGCGCGCGGAGCGCTTTTGCGCCTCCATGCTGTGGTCGTGAATCTCCAGGTAGAAGTTGTCTTTGCCGAAGATGTCGATGAATTCGCTGATGCTCTTCTCCGCCTCGTCCTTGCGGTCGGAGAGGAAAAGCTCGTTGATCTCGCCATTGATGCAGCCGCTCAGGCAAATCAGGCCTTCACTGTGTTCTGCGAGGGCTTTTTTATCGATGCGCGGCTTGTACCACATGCCGTCGAGGTGGGCCTTGGTGATGAGCCTGGAGAGGTTCTCAAACCCGGTGTTGTTGGCGGCGAGAAGAGTGAGGTGGGAGGAGCGTTTGCGGCCGGCGACCTCCTCCTTGTGCTCCATCGACAGCGGCGCCAGGTAGGCCTCGCAGCCGATGATGGGGTTGATGTTTTTTTTCCTGGCTTCCTGGTAGAACTCGATGGCGCCGTAGAGGTTGCCGTGGTCGGTCATCGCCACCGCCGGCATGCCCAGCTCCGCCGCCCGGTCCATCAAGCTCCCAATGCGCACCGCGCCGTCCAGCAGCGAGTATTCGGTGTGCAGATGGAGGTGGACGAAGGAGTCAGGCATGGGGGCAGAGTAGTGAGGGGAGGTTGAGATGCAAGGGGGTGAGAGGGGAACTCCCTCCGCCGCCGCACGGGCCTCTGACTTGACTCCGAGCCGAAGTCATCAATCCCTTCCTTTGACGCCCTTTCGAGCGGCCCGTTTTTTCATTGACAGCGAGCGCGCCATTTTGGCATTTAGGCATACCTTTCTGGCCCCGGCCCCAATACAAGCACGCTCGATTTCCGCATGGACGCCAACCACCATGACTCATCTTGCCGCCGGATTAGAGTGTTCGTTCTCATGGCAGCGCTTGCCGTGGGAGGAGCATGGCTGATCCATTCGGGCCGCATTCAGGATTCGAGGGACGACCCGCCATCCAAGAACGCGGGATCTCGTCCGCCGTCACAACTGCAACCCTCCGGCGCTTCTGACGGCACGGCCAAAACCGATATCGATGATCCTGCCGCACGCGCGTTGGCTGGCAGCCGTCCAACGCAAAATGCGGCCGGCAGCAAGATCGAAGCCGCCGCTCAAGCGGAACCCGAGCCAGCCTCGCAACGGGAGGGCGCTCTTTCAGGTCATGTCAACATCACGGACGGCGCGCCTTCCGGATTTTTGACGCCCAGCCAGCGGCGTTCACAGCAGGCAGGCAAAGCCCTGGAGCCGTTGCGCAAAGCCATCATTCAACGCGAGTTGCGGAGAGCCGTGTTTGAAACCGGCTCGGACGAGGAGTTCTCCTATGCAAGGGTGGTGATCAGCCAGCCAGCGGCGGCGGAAATTCAAGAGCTGAAAACGCAATTCCAAAACGGAGCGCGCGAGTTGCCGGAAGACGTTCGTCCTTATTACTTTGTCGATGGCCAACGCCTCCTGGACAAGTATCTCCATTTCACCCATCCCTTCATCGTGTTACTGGCGGATTTGCCCTTTCACGGCGAACCGAGACAAGACGCCCTTCGACAAGATGGCGTCGGATTATATCGCGTGTTTCACACCTCCGATCCGTCGCCTTACCGGTTTAGGGATGGATTCATGCCGGACAAAAATGGTTATCGGATCATCGTTCCAGACGGAGTGATACCCTATGACGTCGACGCGTGGATTGACAAAAACGGCAACCCTCCGGCCAGATACCGCCATTTGTTCGCAGGCTTGAAATAGCGGCGATGTATGGCGAGTCATTCCTGAACATCCAGCTATCCGGTTATGATGCGATTGAATCCCACTCGAAAAATTCGCTTCAGCCTGGTTGTTCGAGTTCTGCTCGTGTTTGCGGCTGGAGCTTTCTTGATATGGCTGAGTTTCGCCGAAAAGAAACCCCGAGGCGACGGTTATCTCGCCCATGACGCGTCCTTGCCCGGTTCTCCCTCTTCCGCTTCGCTTTTAGCACCGTCATCATCAGCCGGAGGTAATCCAGAGCGTGTCTCCTTGTTGCCCGCTTCCCCCTCTCCCTTGATCCCTGATGGCACCATTTCGGAAACGGCTCGTTCCGGCACGGCAGAGACGGCGCTCCTGCAGGACCGTGAAAAGGTGAAATCAATCATCGAGCAGGATGCCACGATGTCGGAAAAGCCGCCGGAAGCATTGCAACCAGAAAGCGAGCGGCTCACACGCGATGCCGGCAAACTACTGGATGCTCTGCGCAAAGCCCTTGTTCGGAGCGAACTCATGCGATGCCAGTTTGAAACGAAGGCATTCGAGGAAGCCGTTTACGCCAAAGTGGTGATCTCCAGGCCATCCGCTTCCGAAGTTCAGGAATTTCGGCAAAGACTGGAGAGCGGCGCAGGGGAAGTGGCGGAGGAAGTTCGACCCTACTATCTGGTGGATGGGCAGCGCCTGCTCGACAGATACCTTCAATTCCCCCATTCCCACCTGGTCTTGCTGTTGGGCAGCCCAAACTATTCCAGGCTTGTTTTCAAGCCGGATGAGGACGCCTTTGAGATGTTGGACGAATTTGGCAGCTATTCGGTTTTCTCCACCGAGGACCCTTCCGGCTATGGCATCCATGATGAAATGCCACAGGACCAAAACCGGTTTCTTGTTCCAGAGGAGGCGCGAGGGAACTTGAAGACGAAGCCTTGGTTTGATGGAACGAGCCAACCCGCCAGATTCCGGCACTTGTTCAAAAAATTGCATATTGAACTTTGATTCGTTCAATTGTTACGACAAGCCTGTCGCGTGCGAATGCTGTAGCTGGCCTCTGTGAGGCCGGCCGCCCCGCACGGCGCACACTCCCACCGGGGTCACAGACCCCGGCTACAATCGTGCTCCCCGCTGTTCACGGTGAACGCCTCCGAGGTGCAAACTCATCAACCTTGCGGGAAGGGGCCACTAACGGTTCCTCGCCAATAGAATTTGTTTCCGCCTTGAGTTTGTCCGGCTCGCGCCGCATCATACATGCCTCATGACACCCGAATCCGCTGCGCCCTTGCTGCGCCTTCGCAACCTGCGCATCCGCTTCAAGCGCCACGACGCCGAGCCGGCGGAGGCGGTGTGCGGGCTGGACTTGACCCTGCAAGATGGCGAGTCGCTGGCAATCGTGGGGGAGAGCGGCAGCGGCAAGAGCGCGACGGCCCTGGCCCTGGCGCGGTTGCTGCCGGAGCCGCCGGCTTTGATCAGTGCGGATGAGTTGACGCTGGGCGGACACGAAGTGCTGAAGATGAGCGAGCGCCAACTGCGGCGGATTCGCGGCAAGGAGATCGCCTACATTTTCCAGGAGCCGACGACCTCCCTCAACCCGGTGCTGACGGTGCGCACGCAGATGGCGGAGGCGCTGGCGCTGCACCGTCCGGAGGTGAAAAATCGCGATGCGGAGATCATCGAGTGGCTGCGCAAGGTGGGGATCACCGAGCCGGAGAAACGGCTGCGCGCTTATCCGCATGAGCTGTCCGGCGGCATGCAGCAGCGGGTCATGATCGCCATGGCGCTATGCTGCCGGCCGCGGTTGTTGATCGCCGACGAGCCGACGACGGCGCTGGATGTGACCATTCAAAAGCAGATCATGGACCTGCTGGCGGAGCTACGGCGCGACCTGGGCATGAGCATGATTTTGATCACGCACAATCTCGGCATCATCAAGGATGTGGCGGACCGGGTCATGGTGATGTTTCGGGGCCAGGCGGTGGAGGAGGGGCCGGTGGCGGAGATTTTGGAGAATCCCAAGCACCCGTACACGCAGGCATTGCTGGAGTGCGTGCCGCGCTTGAAGGTCAAACAGAAGCGGCTGCGGGTGATCGATCACGCGGGCTTGGAAGCGGCGGCCCAGAGGTGAAAAGTGGGGCAATCTTCCAGGCTGCCCTTTTGCATGGGCGCAAGCTGGAAGCTTGCGCCACTTTAATAAGTCGATCCTGAAAAATCCCGGATTTAGAAATGCTGGCGAGATGGAGGGAGTCGATCGCTGAGTCCAGCAAGTTTGCACGGTGGGATGGCTTGTATCAGCCGCTCAAAAAATTGACGCCAAAACTCCGCCAGGAACACCAGCAACGTTAGCGTCACGCCGGGCGCCTCTGGTTTGAGGTTGCGTTTTGATTGCGACCGTTACGCCGCTTGGCGCTGAGCCGTGAGTTGCCGGGCCTTGGCCCAGGCATCCGGGGTCACGTCCTTGATCTGCCGGTTGGTCAGCGTGGGCAGACGGGTGAGCACGTCGCGCAGGTAGCTCTGCGGGTCGATGCCTCGGCTGAGGCCACGGGCATCGTGGGGCGACGCGATATCGCCGAAGTGGTGGGTGCTGGCACGGTGCGGTTTCACTGGCGGAACGAAGAAAGACAGTGACCACCACACTGAAGAAAGGCGCCGGGCTCGTCCACGCCACGCCGTTGGAATACCTGGAGCGGTGGATATCTTCGCGAGGACGCATTGCTGCCCTTCGACGTCATCCTCTGCAAACCCGGCGAGGAACTGGAGCAATTTTTGCAGCTCTATGCATAAAAAGCTGTCGCGCACCGGCGCCTCGACAAACCCGGAAGCGCCGCTCGTAGCTCAGCCGCGAGGACTTGATCAAGGCTAAGAAGCGGGCGGGAAGGCTCCAGGATTTAGCTGATCTCCGATGAGATGTGCCCACTCCGGGATCAGCGGGAAAGCGGTCCTGGCCTTGCCACGGCCGCCCGGTAGCGCCCTCACAGCTTCACACTGAAGCGGTCGCTGGGTTTGACGGATTGGATGAAGGCGCAGAGGAGGTCGATGATGTGATCGACGTCGCGGAGGTCGCACATTTCGACGACGGAGTGCATGTAGCGCAGGGGCAGGGAGACGAGGGCGCTGGGGATGCCTTCACGCTGATTGAAGATGACGTCGGTGTCGGTGCCGGTGAAGCGGGAGGAGGATTCGTGCTGGAGGGGGATGGCCGCTTTTTCGGCGACTTGCATGAGGCGCTTGACGACTTCGATGTGATTGGCGCTGCCGTGGGTGAGGCTGGGGCCGCCGCCGAGGCTGATCTCGCCATGCTGGCGGTGGTTGATGTCCGGGGTGTCGGTGGCGTGGGTGACGTCGAGCACGATGGCGACCTCCGGCATGAGGCGGTGGGAGATCATGCGGGCGCCGTGGCCGCCGATTTCCTCCTGCACGGCATTGACGCCGATGACGGTGGCGGCGAGGCGGCGCTTGGCTTTGCCGAGACGGGCGAGGACCTGGGTGATGATGTAACCGCCGATGCGGTTGTCGAGCGCGCGGCCCATGAGGATGTCGCGCCCGATCTGCTCGGCGCCATAGGCATAGACCATGGGGTGGCCGACGCGGATGCCGGCTTTCTTGACTTCGGCGGCGCTGCGGGCGCCGATGTCCACCCAGAGTTCATGCACCTTGGGCACTTTTTCATTTTCGCGGTCGCGGATGTGAATGGCGACGTTGCCGATGACGCCGCGCACGGTGCCTTTGTCACCGAGGATGTCGACGCGCCGGCCGCGGGCGGTGGCGACATCGGAACCGCCGACGCGGTCGATGAAGATGAAGCCGTCCTTGGAGATGTGCTTGACCATGTAGCCGATCTCGTCGGCGTGGGCTTCGATCATGATGTTGGGCGCTTTCGGATCGCTGCCTTTGAGGATGGCCCAGGCGGAGCCGTAGGCGTCGCTCTCGATGCTGTCGGCGTGGGGCTTCAAATACTGCGTCCACTTGCGCTGGCCGGGCGCTTCGAAGCCGGTGGGGCTGGGGGTGGAGAGGAGGTCGAGGAGAAAGGGGCGCGGGTCGGACATGGTGCTGAGCATGGCGCAGGCGGTGGGGGTTGCCAAGCCTGACGAGGAGGTCATCGTCAGCCATGCCGGGGGCAGTGAAGCGGGCTGGGTTGTCAGCGGGTGGCGGGCTTGGGCGCGGGCGCGAGCGCGCGGCGGTAGTTCACCACCGCGTCGCCAAGGGCTTCAGCGAGCGCCACGCGGTACTTGTCGGAGGCGATGAGCTGGCACTCGCGCGCGTTGGTGACGAATCCGCCCTCGAACAAGATGCCGGGGCGCTGGCAACTGGAGAGCACCGACCAGCGGGCGCGTTTGATGCCGCGGTCAATCAGCTTGAAGCGGCTGACTACCTGGGCATGCACGGCGGTGGCGAGGGCGATGTTTTCGGAATCGAATTCGTTGCCGTTGCGGGCGGTGTTGCTGAAGCCGCCGCCACGCGCCAGGGAGGAGGCGCTGCCCTGCGGGGTGAGGGCAAAGGTCTCGATGCCGGAGGCGGCGGAGCCGCCGGAATTGAAATGGATGCTGATGAAGATGCTGTTGGGCGTGCGGTTGGCGAGGGCGACGCGGGAGGACAGGGAAGGGTAGGTGTCATTGCCGCGAGTGAGCACGACTTTGAAGCCGCGTTTCTGCAGCGCGGCCTTGGTGACGAGCACCAGGGCGAGGGCGTAATTTTTTTCGTAGCCGTACACGCCCTTGGCGCCGACATCGTGCCCGCCATGACCGGCGTCGAGCACCACCGTGTCAAACAGGGAGCCGGCGCCGATGTAGCTGGGGCGGATGACGGGCTCAATGAGCTTGCAGAGGTCGAGGCGGGAAAACAAGGCTTTGCCGTCGTGGGAGAGCACGGGGTAGCTGAGGATGAACTTGATGTTATTCACCAGCATTTCCTGGCTGCCGAGCTGGGTTTTGATAATGAGGTTCGGGTTGCGGAACCAGACGTGCTTGCCCTCGACCTTATGCGTGCTGAAGCGGTAGAAAAGCTGGATGGATTGGCCGGTGACGTATTCGCGGCCGTTGATCTTGACGATCTTCCACACGTCACCCTGCGCGGGCGGCAGGGGTTCCTCGCTCAGCGGCGGCGGGGGTGGCTCGGGCTCTTTGGGGACGGGCGCGCTCGGCGGCGGGGTGATGCGGGTGGTGGGTTTTTGCAGCGAGTTGGCGGCCAGTTTTGGGCTGCCTTCGGCGTCCTCCTCGCCGTGGGCGAACTCACTGTCTTCGCCGCGATGGGAGTCGCTGTCGCTTTCGGCGAGCAGGGCCTTGGCTTCGTCACTCATCCACTCCGCGGGCGGACCCATGCCGGCAGGGGAGGGCGGTCCGGAGACGGCGGCCAGCGCGAGACGAGTCAACTCGGCGGGCTCAGGCGGGCCGGTGCGAATGATTTCCATGCGGCCGGCTAATTCAGCGGGGCCGGGCGGTCCGGTCACCAGCGGCGGCCCGGCGAGGACGGCTTCGATGAGATCGCTCAGTTCACCGGGTCTTGGCGGCCCCATCACCAGCGGGGCGCCGTGAAAAACCAGGTCCCACTTGGCGGCCTGCACGGCCGGGGAGGGCGGGCCTTCGATCGGGCGCGCCACGGGTGGCGGCAGGATGGCGGGCTGCGCGGGCTCCACCATGAGCGGCGGAGGAGCTGGCGATGGCGCCGCTGCGAGCGGCGGCCGCGGCAGAGGGCTGACGGCGATTTCAGGCGCCTTTGCTGGCGGCGGCGGCGAGGGAGGGCTCTTCTTTGTAGGCTCGATTTGGGGTTTGACGGTCGCAGCGCTGTCGCCAGCGGGTTTCTTTTCCAACTGGGGCGCCAGCAGCACCAGCAGCAACAGACCCGCGGACAACGCGGAGAGCCAGGTCGAAGGACGTCTGAGCAGGGCCTGAAGAGATTGTTTCATGCGCGAACCATCATCCCCGCAGGGACGACCAAACCGCGCAAACTATGCATCATCCCGCCGCACGCAAACGGTAAGCGGAGGGCTTATTCGCGGTTGTGGGAATCCAGCCAGAGGGTGACGGGGCCGTCATTGACCAGCTCCACCTGCATGTCGGCGCCAAAGAGGCCTGTGGCCACCGGTTTTCCCAATGCGTCGGCCAGGCGGTGTTTGAACGCTTCGTAAAGCGGGATCGCCTGCTCGGGTCGCGCGGCGCGGATGAAGCTGGGGCGGTTGCCCTTTTTGGTGCTGGCGTGCAGGGTGAACTGGCTGACCACCAGCACTTCGCCGCCGGTTTCGCGCACGTCACGGTTCATCTTGCCCGCTTCGTCGGCAAAGATGCGCATGGCGGCGAGCTTGCCCGCTAGCCAGTCCGCGTCCGCCGTCGTGTCGGCTTCCTCAATGCCCAAAAAAACCAGCAGCCCGGGTCCGATCTGGCCGCTGATTTTTTCTTCGACCGTGACCGAAGCCCTGCGCACGCGTTGGATCAGCATTCTCATTTCGTTCTGCTCGCGGTGATTCGGCGCCGCTTCAAATGGGTTCGCGCAGGGATGGCTCATTTTTTGCGCGAATTAGGGTCCAAACGGCTGCCGAATGCCCCTGCGGGGCTGTCTTGACAGGCTGCGCATCTCAAGAAAGGGTGCGGCTCCCGATTCTCTCATGCCCGATCTTCCCAACCAGACCCGCGTTGCCATTCTTGGAGGCGGCCCCTGCGGGCTTTACGCCGCCCGCGTGCTCAGCCGGGCGGGTGTCGCCGTCACCCTGCTCGACAAGGGCGACCGCCCCGGCGGTCTGGCCACCAGCCATCAACGCGGTGGCAACTGGTATGACATGGGCTGCCACATGCTGCATGAGTTCGACAAGGAAATTTACGAGGACATCATGGCGCTGATGGGGGAGGAAAGCATCCCCGTCCAGCTCGACGCCAAGATCCGCTGGGCCGGCGCTTTTTACCGTTACCCGCTGCAGTTTCAGGACATGATCCGCGGCATCCCGCTGCCGACACTGTTTTGGTACTGCATGGGCTTGTTTGCCGCGCAGTTGCGCAGCAGCCTCGTGCCGTGGACGCCGCGCAACGCGGAGGAGGCGCTGATCATGCTCTATGGCGGACCGCTGTATGAGTTCTTCTTCAAGGACTTCACGCATCGCTACTGGGGCATCCATCCGCGCGAGCTGTCCGCCACCTTCATCACCACCAAGATGCCGCGTCTCAGCGCGGTGGATGTGATCAAACGCGCCTTGTCGAAGGTGGGCATCAAGGATCGCTCCATGAAGGCGGTGGACAGCGCGCTGCTGGAGGAAACGCTGCATTACTCCCGCAGCGGCGCCGAGGCCATGCCGCGGCACCTAGCCCGCGCGGTGCGCGAGGCAGGCGGCAGCGTGATCGAAGGCGCGGAGGTCACCAGCATCGAGCATGATCCGGAGACGCGCCGCGTCACCCGCGTGCGCTACCGGCACGACGGTGCTGAAAAGACGCTCGATTGCGAGCAGTGCATCAGCACCATCCCGATCTCGCGCCTCGCTGCCATCGCCGCGCCGGACGCGCCGGGTGAGGTC
>CAZKMS010000142.1:0-14381 GCA_964553805.1 uncultured Verrucomicrobiaceae bacterium | reverse complement strand
ATTTGACGGTCCAGCAGACGTTGTCGCGAAAGACGATGTCGCTCATGTCGCGCCGCGCGCCGTAGCGCAGCTTCACGGCGATGCTGTCGTCATTGCTGCTCACGAAACAGCGCTCGATGAGCACGCGCGAGGAGTTGTCTGGATCGAATCCGTCGGTATTCATCTCCCACGGGAATTGCGGGTCGTCGTGTTTCGTGTTGGAGATGAGCTTCACGCCGCTGAAATGCAAATTCTCCGACTCGATGAGATGCACGCCCCAGGTTCCGGAGTCGCGCAGGATCACGTCCTCGACGCTGATGTTTCGTGCGCGGAAGGAGCGGAGGAGCTTGCTGCGGCTCGCGGAAACGTTCTCGCCAGCGAGGCGCAACGCGCGGCCCTGCGCGTCAATCACACCGCGACCGGTGATACGAACATTTTCGCAATCGAGAAGGTGGAGGAACTGCGTGCCGAACTCGCCCGCAGGATAATCAGCGAGGCTGCCGGCGCCTTTGAGGATCGCACCCGGCGCGAGATGCAGCGTGAGGTTGCTTTTCAAACGCAGCTCACCCGTGCGGTAGATGCCCGGCGGCACGAGCAGCGTGCCTTTCTTGGCCGCCACCTCGTCGATGGCTTTTTGAATGGCCGTCGTCTGTACCATGTCGGGCGAACTCGTGACGCCGAAGCTTGTGAGGTCATGCGCATCGGTTGGCGGCGGCGCGTCTTCCGGCGCATCGGCAAAGAGGAAGAAGCGCGGCAGTTTGTTCACCTGCAAATGCAGCTTCGCGGGCTGCGACAGCTCAAACGCCAGCGTTTTCCCATCCACGACAGCCTGGATGCCGAGGCGATGGGGGCTGAGGTCGAAGGTCTCGATGTGCTCACTCGTGGTGATCTCGATCTTCACCGTGCCTGCGAAGGCGAAGTGCGCGTAGCCGACATTCATCGCGGTTGAGCACGCTGCCACTGCCATACCGTTCACCTTTACCGTGAAATGCGTGTTTGCCGCATCGCTTGGCACAATCGGATAAGGCGTGACTGAGGCGGCGGCGAAGCTGGCGGAGGCCAGAGCGATGGCAAAAGATATCTTCATCGGAGCTTGAAGCTGTTTTTTTCGTGATAGGCCAGTCTTCTCTGGCAACAGCCAGGACGCGGTAGTAGCAAACAAAAAGAGAGGCGCCGGATTGGAAAGCGCGTTGGAATGGAACGTTGCGCAAACCACCGTGCTATCGCCACATCGCAAGCAGCCGAGATCGCCCCAGCCGGGGTCATCGGCGAGGATGAGAGTGATGTTTGGCGGCATGGCCGCTTGCAGAAGAGGGCAGAAGGCGGCGAGCAAAAAGGCCGGCAGCAGAGTTCTCATGCGCCGGTAACGCGGCTGGGAGGGTTGTTTCAGCCGTCATGCGCCTCCACGGTCGAGCGCTGAGGGCGCCGGCGTGATCAATCCCCCAGGTCCAGCTCGTCCTCGCGACGCAGCAGCCGTTTCAGCATGACTTTGTGATCGCGCATGAAGGCGCGGGTGATGTGAAAGTGCTCCGTGTTCTCGTAGGCGACGCGCTGGATGCCTTCCGGGCCGAACTGATAGATCCAGGCGTCCGGGTAGGCCATGATGAGCGGCGAATGCGTGGCGATGATGAACTGCGAGAATTCGTCCACGAGATCGTGAAGGCGCACGAGCATGGACAACTGCCGGTGCGGCGAGAGCGCGGCTTCGGGCTCGTCAAAGAGATAGATGCCGTGGCCGTCGATGCGCTGGGTGAGCAGGTTGAGGAACGACTCGCCATGCGACTGCGCGTGCAGGCTTTTGCCGCCGTAAGCGCCCAGCACGCCGCCGCAGAAGGGCGTGGCTTCCAGTTCGTCCAGTTCGGTGGCCCAGTTGTAAAAACTTTCGGCGCGCAGGAAGAAGCCGTCCATCGGGCGGTTGCCGGTACGGGACAAGGTGAGCAGGCGCGTGAGCGGTGAGGTGTAGTTGTGATCGATCGTGCTCGCCACGCGGCTGCCGCCCGAAAAGCGGAATCCCAGCTTCTCGGCGATGGATTCGAGCAGGGTGGATTTGCCCGAGCCGTTTTCGCCGACAAAGAACGTCACTTTGGGGTGAAGCTCGATCCGCTCCAGGTTTTGGATCGCCGGAACGGAAAACGGATGCCTGCTCCAGTCTTCCACGGACTCGCGGTCCAGGCTGACGGAATGCAGGAAGTGGCGGGTCATGGCGTCTCACTCATTTTGGGGAGATGATTGCGCGCAGCAAGCGGGCATGCTTTGGCGTTGGTTATTTCCGCATGAAACTTTTTCCGATTCTGACCCTGCTGCCCCTGTGTTTGAGCGTGTCCAGCACGCGCGCCGAAACCGCGGTGAAGTCCGAGGCGCCAGCAGCGGCGAAGCCGGCGAGCAGCAAGGTCATACCGCCGGACATCAACGACTACCGCACGGTCATCGCGCCGCCGGTCAAACCGCCGCCGGTGCGGGTGGCGATCTTCAACGGTGACGGCGCGCCAGCGGGCGGCATTGAAAACGTCTGCGCGCGGGTGGACGGCCTGCCCGGCGCGACCATCACGCGGGTGAAGCCGGAGGAGATCGTGGCGAAGGGACTGAAGGAGTACGACGTGATCGTGTTCTCCGGCGGCAGCGGCAGCGCGCAGGCGAAGAGCCTGGGTGAGGAGGGCCGGGAAAAGGTGCGCGAGTTTGTGCGCGAGGGCGGCGGCTACGTGGGCATTTGCGCGGGAGCTTACCTGGCCTGCTCGAATTTCTCGTGGGGACTGGGCGTGCTGAATGCCTCGACGGTGTCGAGCAAATGGATGCGCGGCAGCGGCTTCGTGGAGCAGGAGGTGACGGTGGATGGACAGCCCATTCTGGGAACAGTGGAGGGTGTTTTCAAGGTGCGCTACAACAACGGACCGATCATCAAGCCGGGAGATCGCGCTGATTTGCCTGCCTATCGGCCGCTGGCCTTGTTCCGCACGGAAGTGGCGAAAAACGGCGCGCCGGAGGGCATCATGGTCAACTCACCGGCCCAGGCGGCAGGCGAGTATGGCAAGGGACGCGTGTTTATCTCCAGCCCGCACCCGGAGAACACACCGGGACTCGAGCACCTGATCCCGCGCGGCATTCTGTGGGCGGCGGGAAGACTGGAAGCCGGCGAGACCGCGAACCCTGTGCCTCGATGAAAACTCGAATGCTACTGCCAGGGCTGGCGCTCCTGGCCCTGAATGCGCCGGCGCAAGACCCCGCGCGTGCCGCCTACAAATCGCCCTATTCGGTGAAGTTCAGTTTCAGCGAGGAGGATTTGACCGGCGACTTGATCTCAGGTCCGCGCGCGGATTGGAAGGATCAGGCGGCGGCGCCTTTCAAAGATTGGTATGACAAAGACAACATGACGCGGTGGGGTTTTCGCGGGCCGGCGTCGAAGCATTACGACGCGCCGCGGATGCTCGCCAGCAAAAGCGTGGAATGGACACGCCAGCGCGTGATCGCGGCGGGGCTGCGCTTTGTTGGCTACAGCTACCAGCATCATCATGTGCCTGACTGGGAACCGCCCGCGGGCTGGCCGCGCGATCCTGAGCAGAAGACGCCGGCGGGCAAGGGTCTCGATTGCAGCAACTACACCGCTTTCATCTACAACTGGGCGCTGGGAATCAAACCGACCGGAGATGTGCGCAAGCAGGCGGAGCTGACGGAAATGCCCGGTCCGGGTCCGGGGCGCAGCTTTCCGGTCAAACGCATTGAGCTGCCGGCAGAGTATGAGGACTTCGAGAAGGAACTGTTCACCGGGGACTTGCTGTTTGTCAAAAACACGCGCGGCGACTTGTCCCATGTGGTGCTGTGGGTGGGGAAAATAGGCCAGGCGCCGGACGGGCATCCGCTGATTTTGGACAGCACCGGCACCGGCGCCACCGACAGCAATGGCGAGACGATCCCGGACGGGGTGTATTTGCGGCCATTCAAACGCACGAATTGGTACTTCACCCAGGCCAGCCATGTGCTGCGTGTTATCCCTGAAGGCTGATGAATACGCCTCCTTGGTTTCGATGCGCCGCGCTGGCGCTGGTGGTGAGCGCGGCAAGCCAGGCGCGCGATGTGGAGCTGGGAAGCAAGCAAGATCGCGAGTCTTTCCTGCATGTGGTGGCGGCTTGCTTCACCCAATGGGATGGCGACGGCAGCGGCGTGATCGAGATTGAGGAAATCAACGCGCGCGTGGTCGATCCCGCCGTGAAAGGCGACGAAGCCGCGGCGCTGGCGGCTTTGAAGCGGGCGGCGCGATCCAGCAAACACAGCCTGCCGCCTTTGAGCAGGGAGACCATCGAGGAATGTGTCCAAGGCGAAACTGAAACAGTGAGCGAGACTGCGGAGCAAAAAGCCAAGCCGGATTTGGGGGCCATGTTTGCTGGAAGTCGCCGCCGGATTGCGGAGGCAAAACGCACGCTCTATATCTCCGGCATCCCGCGTCTGGAAACGGTGAAGCAGGGACGCATGGGCAACTGCTTTTGCCTGGCGCCGATGGGAGCGCTGGCACATCGCCGGCCCGAGTTCGTGATGAAGGAAATGATTCGTGAACTGCCGGACGGGCGGTATGCGGTGCGCCTGGGCGCGCAGGTTTGGGAGATCACCGCGCCCACGGACACGGAGATCGCCCTCATGGCAGGCAACAGCGGCGACGGCATCTGGATCAATGTTTATGAGAAAGCCGCCGCCGAGGCGCGCAACGCCGGGCGGCCACCTGAGCAGCGGGAAGCGCTGCCGCTTGATCTGCTCGGCCGTGGCGGCAGTGCCGGCACGCAACTGGCGTTCATCACGGGGCATGACATGTTCCGGTTGTCGTGCAAATTCGCCAAGGACAAGACGATCGGTTCGGACGAGCACGCCGCCAAGCTGGAGGAAATCCGCTCGGCGCTGACTGCCGCCACGCGTGAGGGCCGGTTGATGACCTGCGGCACGTTGAAGACTCGCATCCCCGGCATCACGCCGAACCACGCCTACGCCGTGCTCGGTTACGAATTGGAGAGCGATCTGATCGAACTGTGGAATCCGCATGGCGGCACGCGCGAGGTGAAGGGAGAACCGGGATCTGCGAACGGCTATGCGCTGCGGAACGGGGTCTTCAAGATGCCGTTGACCGTGTTTGTGGATGAGTTTGCGGGCCTGGCTTTTGAAGTGATCGACGCGGGTGGGTGACTGTTGCGATCCCCGCCGGAACACGAGCTGTCAAGAGGTGGCAAGGAGGGTCTCCATGAGCCTCTGCGTGCGCGCGACCATGCGCTGCGGGTCATCGAGCAGGCCGGCGGAGAGTAGAGCGTTGTCGAGCACCTGTTCGGCGACGAGCTGGGCGGTGTCGCTGTTTTGATCGCGCGTTTCGGCCAGGCGGCGGATGATGGGATGGCGCGGGTTGATCTCCAAAATGACCTTGGCGGCAGGCAGGTCGCCGTCCTTGTTCATCGCGCGCATCATCTGGCGCAGTTGCGGCGTCATTTCGCCATCGGGGGTGAGCACGAGGGCAGGGCTGCCAAGCAGGCGCTTGCCGCTGCGCACCGTGGTGACGCTGTCTTGCAGCGCGCCGCGCAGCCAGTCGCAAAGGCCGGTGGCGGCTTCCTCGGCCAGAGCTTCGCCTTCAGAAGGCAGTTCGTCACCCAGGTCGATTTGATCGGAGTTGACGGCTTGCAGGGGCTTGCCGTCAAACTCGCGCAGGGAGGAGACGACGTATTCGTCGATGGCCTCATAAAGATAAAGCACCTCGTAGCCGCGGGCTTTGAAGCTCTCGACATAGGGTCCTGACTCGATGGCGGAGCGGGAGGGGGCGACTTGGTAATAAATGGCATTCTGGCCTTCCTTCATCCGGCCCACGTAGTCGGCGAGGGAAATGACCTCGTCCTTCTCTGTCATCGAGGATTCAAAACGCAGCAGCTTGGAAATGGCCTCGCGGTTGGTGTAGATGGCGGTGATGCCTTCCTTGAAGAAGCGGCTGAAGCGGTTGTAGTAGTCGCGCCATTTCTTCGGATCCTCCTGCGCCTCCTTGTCGAGGTGCTTGAGCAGGCGTTTGGCGACGACATCGCCGAGCTTGCGCACGAGCGCGGAATCCTGCATCGACTCGCGCGAGATGTTGAGAGGCAGGTCCTCGCTGTCGATGACACCGCGAATGAAGCGAAGCCATTCGGGCAGAAGCTTGGGCGGGCGGGCGTCGATGAGCACCTTTTTGCAGTAGAGGGCGACGCCGGGCTCGGTCTGGCCCATGCCCATCAGCTCCATGTTTTGATCCGGCAGAAACAGCAGGGTGTTGATGACCAGCGGCGCGTCGGCTTGGAAGTGCAGGCGGTAGGCGGGGGTGTCCCAGGCGTGTGCGGCAAAGCGGTAGAACTCGTTGTACTGCTCGTCGCTGATTTCTTTGCTGTTCTTCAGCCAGAGCGCCTCCACGGTGTTGATGCGCTCGCCATTGAGGAAGATCGGGAAGCCGACGAAGTTCGAGTAGCGTTGCAGGATTTCTTTGACGCGCTCCGGCTGGGCAAACTCGGCGGCATCCTCCTTCAGATGCAAGGTGATGAGACAGCCGCGTTCCTGCGGGCCGTCGGCGGGGTCGATGGTGTAGCCGGTGGCGCCGTCGCTTTTCCAGACCAGGTCCTCGCCCTCCTCGGCGCGCCAGGAGCGGGTGGCGACGGTGACTTCATCGGCCACCATGAAGGCGCTGTAAAAACCGACGCCGAACTGGCCGATGACCTGGGCTTCGTTGCCTTTGCCGGCGTTTTTGAGGGCGGCGGCGAAGGCCTTTGACCCCGAGTGGGCGATGGTGCCGAGGTTCTCGATCAGTTCGTCGCGCGTCATGCCAATGCCATGGTCGGCGATGGTGAGGGTGCGCTTTTCCTCATCGGTGACGAGGGAGATTTCGAGCGGCTGACTGGCTTGATGGACGTTGTTTTCAGTGAGCTGTGTGTGGCGCAGCTTTTCGAGGGCGTCGGCGGCGTTGGAGACGAGTTCACGGACAAAGATTTCGCGGTCGGTGTAGAGCGAGTGGATGACGATGTCGAGGACCTGCCTGACTTCGGCTTGAAATTCGTGCTTGGCGGACATGGGGATGGGTTTTTGACAGGATTACAGGATGGGCGGGATGAACAGGATTGGGGAGGCGGATTTTAATGAGGGCCGCGGAGGTGTCAAAGGCCGAGGTAGGGCAATGCGGACGCAAAACGGCGGCTAAAAAGAGAAAAAATTCTCTTTTAATCTTGCTTGAGCGCTGAGGGCCGGATAAAACCGCTTCATAAAAGAGAAAAAATTCTCTCATTAAAAGCAATGAAAGCAGCCAAACTCAGCCGGCGCGAACGCGAAATCATGGAAATCGTCTATGCCAGGGAGCAGGCGACCGTCGCTGAGATCCAGGCCGCGATGCAGGATGCTCCCGGTTTGGGCGCGGTGCGCAAGATGATCCAGATTTTGGAGTGCAAGGGGCACCTCAAGCACTCCAAGTCGGGGCGGGAGCATGTTTACCAGCCCAGCCAGGCCAAGCAGTCCGCCGCCAAACGCGCTTTGCAGGGCCTGTTGGACACCTTTTTCGACGGCAGCCTGCGCGATGCGGTGGCCGCGCATTTGACCGGCAAATCGCACCCCCTGGACGCGGCGGAGCTGAAGGCGATCGAAAAACTGATCCAGGAAGCCCGGCGCAGCTCGCAACCCTGAACCCAAGCCCAACCACCCATGAAAGAGGAGCTTTTCACCCTTCTGGTTTCCACGCTGATCCGCGGGGCCTTGCTGCTGCTGGCGGCGCCCTTGCTGTTGCGGCTGCTCAGGCGGTCCACCGCCGCGCTCCGGCATCAGGTCTGCGCCTGGATCTTGCTGCTGGCCGGTCTGCTGCCCGTGGCGGGCGTGATTTTGCCGCCGTGGAAAGTGGTGCCGCGCTCCGAGGCGGCGATGGCTGTGTTTGAAGCCCGGGCAGCCCCGGTGGAGCTGGCCCGCGAGCTTCCCCCGGCGGCCTGGACGGATGCAAACCCTCAGGTGGAGGGTCCAAACCGGACAGAGCCGTCAATAGCCTTGGAGAACGAGCGGACTTCCTCGCTGCCGCTCGCCAAAGGGTCGAAAAGCGAACCGGCGTCTTTCGCCTTTGCGCGTGACTGGAAAACTTGGCTGGCGGGCCTTTGGGCTTTCGGATTGATTACCAGTCTGGGCGGACTGGGCTGGGGCATCTGGCGCGTGCGGCGTGCCACGAGCCGGGCGGAGGACTGGGACCCTGGACGCTGCCTGCTGATGACCTTGGGCGCGCCTTCCCGCATGAAGGTCAAGGTGTCGCCAGAGGGAGCGGGTCCTTTGATCTGGGGTTTCTGGCGGCCGGTGGTGGTCCTGCCCGCCGCGGCGCGGGAATGGACCGGGGAGCGGCTGCGGGTGGTGCTCGGGCATGAGCTGACGCATGTCCGGCGCCACGACTGCGCGGTGCATCTGGCCGCGGCCTTTTGCGCCTCGCTGCACTGGTGCAATCCGCTGGCCTGGTGGGTGCTGCGCCGCCTGCTGCGGGAGGCGGAGCATGCCTGCGATGACTCCATGCTGGAGGCCGCCGGAGGCGGCACGCCGTATGCCGAGCACCTGCTGGCCGTGGCCGCGGACGGACGAGCTATCGCCTCCGTGGCGCCGAGCATGGCCCGGCCCTCGGCGCTGCGGCAGCGGGTGGCCGCCGTACTGGACGCGAGCGTGTCCCGGCGGCCACTGAGCCAGCGCGTCAAGCTGCTGGCCGGCGCGGCAGCGCTGGCGCTGGGCTTGCCCGTGGCGCTGGCGCAAGTGAATGACGAGACGCCGAAATCCACCATCGCTCAGGTCCCGCCCAAAGACGAGGCGGGGAGCAAAACAGAGAAACCAAAGCCGCCGCTCATCACCGTAGTCGTTTCGACCGTGGACGAAAATGATCGCCCTTTGGCCGGGGTGATCCTGAAGCTGCTGGATCTGGACAAACGTGGCGCTTTGGACCCATTGCAACCCGATGCCGAGGCGGAAACCGGAGCGGATGGACAGGTGGAAATGAAATTGCCCGCCGGCTACTACCAAGTGCTGGCGACCAAGGACAAACTGGCGGTCGGCGAGGAGCACAAAAGCGCCTGTTTCTGGAGGCTGCCCGCCAAAGCGCCGCGCAAGGACGTGCGGCTGGTTTTGAAACCAGCGATCGAACTGGAACTGCGGGTGGTGGAGACTGGCACTGGAAAAGCGGTGCCCGGAGCGCGGGCGATTCTCGAAAACGGCCTGACTGGCATTGGCGATGCCGAAGGGAAGGTGCTCCTGACCCAGGTGCCCGCCGGCAAGCACAACGTCAAGGTACACGCGCCGCCTCTGGCCGACCGCATTGCGGCCTTTAACACGGACGGCAAGCCGCGGGTCAAATTGACGGTGGAGATGCTCCCTGGTTTCGAAGTCACCGGGCAGGTGAGGGATGCAGACGGACACCCGGTGAAGGATGCGTTGGTGCGGGACTACTACTCAGGTTATTACGCCCACACCAACATGCGCCGCTGCCTCACGGATGCCGAGGGGCGCTATCAGCTTGGCTGGTATCCCAAGGACAAACCGCTATGGTCGTTGGGGGTAGAGCACCCTGACTATGCCAAAGTCACTCGCTCTAACCTGCCTGCTCCGACCAAAGGCCGCACGGCACGGCTGGATTTCACCATTGATGTCGGGCGGGAGATTCGCGGCGTGGTGCGCGATCCGGAAGGGCAGCCGGTCGCCAAGGCTTTGGTGCGGTTCTCGTCCTCGCCCAGTTACGTTTATGCCTGGACGAATGCACAAGGGGAGTTTCGGCTAACCAAAATTGGCACCGACCGCTCCGATGTGGTTTTGGTTCTGGCTGCGGGCTTTGCCCCCGCTTTCGTGGAGGCGACCCCGGGGCAGGAGCAGGCGCTGGCGTTTGATCTCAAACCAGAATTGAAAGTCGCAGGGCAGGTCAAGGACCGCAGCGGTAAGCCGCTGGCCGGCATCATCATCGCACCTCTCTTGCAGATGGACGGCCACAGCTACGATTACTTGGGGAGCGAGGTGACTTCCGATGAAAACGGCCGCTTCGAACTGCCTCAGGTCGCGGCTGAAGGCATGGCCGTGGATGTTTATAGAACGGGGTATTCCGCCGTGCGCCAGCAGACTTTCGACCCCGGCAAGCCGCTGGAGATTGTGCTGGATGCGGAAGGTGTGCTGGCGGGGCGGGTCATTGATGCCGAGACCCGGAAGCCTGTGCCGGCCTTCAATGTGCGGCTGGGTATTGCCGAAGGCAAGCGGGCGGAAGGAGAACCCTTCGGCACCTTCAGCAGCTACCTGGGAGACCGCGGCCAGGACTGCCAAGCGGAGGACGGGCGTTTTGGCATTACAGACTTGAACACACGCGCCCATTACCGGGTGCATGTGACGGCGGCGGGCTACGTTCCACATCTTCTCGAAAAGGTGTTGTGCCTTCCCGCGGACGACCCGCAGTGGCCGGTGACAATCGAGCTGCGCCGGGGCAATCTGCGCGACATCCGGGTGAAGGATGCCCAGACCGGCCAGCCGCTGGCCGGCGTGGATGTGCTTTGGCATGAGAATCCGGCACACCTGACGCGCTTTGGCGACGTACTTTCATTGAATCGTCTGAACGATTTTCGATGGGACGGAGACTACAAGGATTTGGCTCATGCGAGCAGTGGCAAGGACGGCAGCGTGCAGATTCGCTGCCAGGTGCCAGCGGACAAACCGCTGGCACTGATCTTGAGAAAAGAAGGCTATGTGCCGGTCTATCTGACCGGGATGATCGGAGCTGCGGGAGATTACTCCCTCCAGCGGGAGGCTACGCTGCGCCTAAATCTGGGCGCTTTGAAAACGACGGATGGAAAACTCACGGCCCAATTGTACTGCGGCAACATTGGGCATGACTACCTCCAGGTTTCACCGGAAGGCATCCTGCAGGAGGGCGGGCTCAGCGGCGGCAAAGCCTACCTGCACCTGGATGATTCCGCGGGCACCCTGCTCAGTGCGGTGCTGGATTTGAAGCCAGGCCAGTTGAACGCATTCGAACTGAAGGATCTGGAGAGCGTGCCGCTCAAGGTGAAGGTGCTGCTGGATGATCAGCCTGCCAAGGCGGAGGTGCGTTTGCGTGAAAACAAACCTGACTCGCGCTATTTCATGACGGCTTATGCCTGGGGGCGGACGAACTCCACAGGGGAGGTTTTGTTCCCACACCTGCCAAAGCTTCCATTCGAGATCGAAGTGCTGGTCCAGGAGGAGGGCTTTAAGCCCGGCGAGGGGAGCGACGCCTTCTCCCGCGAGATCGACCTGTCCGCCCCGGACGGAAACACTGAGCAGGTGTTTCGTTTCGTCAGCGCTCCGAAATAGAGACCGGCGAGAAGGAAAAGGTTCATCCAGGAAGTGGGCTCGGTGAATGGCAGGCCGACGGACGGGGGGATGAGGAGCGCACGCGTCCCACATCTCGCCGGACGCCTTGCGGCGCCAGCCGCACACGCTCGCGCGGGCGGCCTGCCGAGAAGGGCCGTGTTCCTCGATCACGCCATTGGTTCGCGTCTCAGGCACAGCAGGGGAGAAATGAGGTTTTCCCAGATCTTCGCTGCGTTCAACCTTTTCGGCGGGACGCCGAAAAGTGCACGCGGGACGCGTGCGCTCCGGGCGCTTGCTCGCCGACAGACATCAACCCAGCGCTCATACGCTGGCCCGCGCCCACTTCCCGGAGGAACCGAGGAAAGCTCGTTTGCAGAATCCGGCATCACGGAAGCGATCAAAGCGCGCCTGAGGCTTTCAAATCGAGGTAGCGATTGGAAAGGGCGATGGGCAGCTCCTGCGCGGTGGCGTCAATGGTCATGGCGTGATGCGCCGCGAGGGAGCGCAGCAGGAGTTCGCGCTCATCCAGGTAGGCGCAGAGCGCGCCGTAGCTGAGGGCGCTGTCGAGATCGTGCACCGGCTGCGCGGCGCGCTCTTCGAGATCCCGCTCGCGCAGGCTGGCGATGAGAACGAGATGGCGGCCTCGCAGCAGGTTGACGGCGGCTTGCAGGTGGCTGGCGTCCTCGCTGCGCAAGTTGGTCAAAAAGACGATGAGCGCGCGGCGCTTTTGAAAGGCCATGATGCGCTCCGCAGCCTCGGTGAAATCGCCGGGATCAGCGCTGGTTTGGTAGTCGTAGAGGTGATTGAGGATTTTCGGCATGGCCTGGACGCCTTTCACCGGTTTGAGCCGGCGATCCTCGCCGCCAAAGGAAAGGATGCCGACCTCGTCGCCCTGGCGCAGCGCGATGTGGGCGAGCAGCAGCATGGCGTTGAGGCAGTGGTCGAACTGGGAGACGCCGCCATCGAGCGCGCGCAGGCGGCGGCCGCAGTCGGGCACGAGCAGCAGGGTTTGATGGCGCTGCTCCTCGTAGTCGCGGCTGATGAGGGCGTTGCGGCGCGAGGTGGCCTTCCAGTCGATGCGTGAAAGCACGTCGCCGTCCTGGTACTCGCGCAGTTGATGGAAGTCGAGCGTGGCGCCGGCGCGGCGGCGTTTGACGATGCCCATTTGATCCTCGCGATGGCTCATGGCGAGCAGCGCGTGGCGCAGGACGGGCTCGTAGTTCGGGTAGCAGCGCGTGTGGCCCGTTTCGCCGGCGCGCAGGCGGCGCTGCCAGAGCCCCAGGCGGGAACCCGCAAGGAGGTGGACTGGCTCCAGCGTCTGCGGTCCGCGCTCGGTGAACATCAAGTCGTAGGTGATTTCGAGGTCGATGCCGGCCGGCAGCGCGCCCTGCCAGGGCAGCGAGTCAGCGCTGGCCGCAGGCGGCAGGCCGTCGGTGACAGTGACCGCGAGCGGTCGGTTCAAGTCATGCCGCAAACGCAGCGTCACTGGAGCGGGATGGCCGAGCGCAAAGCGGCCGGGCAGGTCCCGCATTGCGCGCACGTGACGAGCGCGCGGCAGGGAGAGCGCGTCCGCAACCGCGACGGCGAGCAGCAAAGCGCCAGCGACCAGCCAGGGCAAGGCGAATGCCTGCGGCCAGATCGACGCAGCCAGAGCCAGGCCGACCCAGACGATCAGCCAGCGCAGCAGCAACAGGGAGGGACGCACGCCTGCAATGTGAAGGGCGGGGCGGCAATGCGTCAAGCACGCGCTTGATGTCGCGCCACCGCTTCATCGTAAATGGCCTCCAATCGCGCCACCTGGGCGGTGGCCTCAAATTGCGCCGCCATGTCTGCCGAGGCGGCGGCGCCCATGGCCTGCCAACGCTCGGGATTGCGGGCGAGATCCAGCAGGGCTTGCGCCAGGCCGTCGCGATCCCGCTCGGCGGTGAGCAGGCCGGTGTCACCATCCTTCACCGCCTCAGGGATGCCGCCATGATGAGTCGCCACCACAGGCAGGCCGGTGGCCATGGCCTCTAGCATGGCATTGGGAATGCCTTCCTGGTTTTGATCCGCTGTCAGCCGGCTCGGGTGCAGGAACAAATGCGCCTCATGGTAGAGCGTGGCCAGATCCGCCCCCCGCAAGAAACCGGCAAAACGCACCGCATCGGCCACACCAAGCTCCTGGCTCAGGCGCTCCAACTCCGCAAGCAGCGGCCCTTCACCGGCGATGGTGAAGCGCGAGTTCGGAAAAACGCGGCGAAAGGCGGCAAAGGCGTGCAAGGAGTCGTCCAGCCCCTTTTTTTCGATCAAACGGCAGGCTTGCACGAGATGCCAAGCGCCGCCGGCGGGCGCTTGCCGAACGAGGAAAGGAAAGGCATCGAGCGGGATGCCGGTGCGGTTCAGGCGCAGTTTCTCCTCCGGACAACCCAGCGCCCGCAGCCGGTCCTGGAGGCTGTGAGAGCGCGCCAGCACGAGGGTGGCAGTTTGGAGAAGCGTGCGCAGACGAGACTCATAAGCAGGGTCATTATCGCGTGTTTGAACGTCCATTCCGTGAAAAGAAACCACGACCGGTTTCGGCCAGCGCTGCAAAAAGGGCAGCAGATGGACGCCGGTATGGCCAAAATAGACGTGCATCAAATCGGCCTGCCGCCGCGCCAGCACCCCGGCCAGCACGCCGTATTCGCCCCGGTAGACGATGGGAGGCTCGCGCTTCACGTATTTGAGCCAGAATCGGCGGAGAAAGTTGCTGCGCACCTTGGGCAGGATCTCCACCCCGTGCTCCGGCATCGGATACAGCTCCGGGCACTGGCGCTCGCGGGTGATGACGAAGGTCTGCCAGCGCTGCAAACCCGTGATCTGCCGGTAGATGTGCAGCATCTCAGGCTTCAGAAAGGTGGTGCAGTAGGAGGCGACCCGCATTAGGCGGGCCATCGTGGCGTGGAAGACCCGGATTTCAAACCGCATTTTGCCTCGTTCGTGTCCGCGAAAAAAATCTTTGAATTTTTTGAACAGCCTGATCTGGGGGGAGACTAACTCATCAACAGAGAATGGGGTTAGATCCCCTGATCTGGTCTTGAGAGTGATTGGTTGTTGTCATCACAAACCGCGGCAACGCG
>CAZKMS010000141.1:0-14411 GCA_964553805.1 uncultured Verrucomicrobiaceae bacterium | reverse complement strand
GGCCGGGTTGCCGTCATAGGTGAGGTCCACGCTCAGGCCATTGGGCGTGGTCGTGACCGTCACGTTGCGCGCGGTGCCGTCGTAGGTTTGGCTGAGGCCGCTGAGAGCCACGGTGGCGGAGGCGCCGCCGACAACGAGGGTGCCGCTGGCGCTGCCGGCGTAGTTGGCGTCGTTGACCGTACCCACCACGGCGTAGTTGCCGGCGGCGGTCGGCGCCGTCGGGCTGCCGTCATAGGTGAAGTCCACCGTCAGGCCGCCGGGCGTGGTCGTCGCCGTGGCGCTGCGCGGGCTGCCGTTGTAGGGCTGGTTCAGGCTGGCGAGAAGCACTGTGGCCGTGGCCTTACCAACGACGAGGGTACCGCTGGAGCTGCCGGCGTAGTTGGGGTCGGTGATGGTGGCGACCACGGTGTAGGTGCCGGCGTTGACCGGCACGGCCGGGTTGCCGTTGTAGGTGAGGTTCACGCCCAAGCCGCCAGGCGTGGTCGTCACCGTCACGTTGCGCGCGGTGCCGTCGTAGGTCTGGCTCAGGTTGCTGAGGGCCACCGTGGCCGTGGCCTTGGCGACCACCAGAGTGCCGGTGGCGGAGCCGGTGAGGTTCGGGTCCGTGACCGTGGCGACCACGCTGTAGGAGCCGGCGTCGGTCGGCACGTCCGGGCTGCCGTTGTAGGTGATCGCCACCGGCGTGGAAGGCGTGGTGCTGGCGGTGACCTCGCGCGGCTGGCCCTCGTCGTAGGTCTGGGTCAGGTTGTTCAGCGTGACCGTCACTGCCGCGGGCAGCACGGTCAGGGTGGCGCTGGCGGTGCCGGCGTAGTTCGGGTGCGCGACGGTGGCCACCACGCTGTAGGCGCCGGCGTTGACGGGCAGCGGCAGAGCGGTGCCGTTGTAGGTGCGGGCGATGTTCGCGACCAGGTCAAAGACATCTCCATCTTCCACGCCGGTCACACTCACGGTGGGTTCCAGCGCGCCGCCGGTATAGACCTGGGTGAGCGCGTCGAACGTCAGGGCGAGCGGCTTCTTCTGGATGACCAAGGCGTCACTGAGGGAGCCGGTGTAGAGGGGCTCGCTGGCGGCAACGGTGGCGACCACGGAGTAGGTGCCGGCGTTGGTCGGCGCGGCGGGGTTGCTGTTGTAGGTGACGTTCACGGCCACCGAAGGCAGGGCGTTGCCACGCCAGGTGCGCGCCACGGCCAGCGGCTGTGGGAGGGCGTTGTACACGTATTCGGTGAGCGGCGGCGGCGGGGCCGGGAAGGCCAGCGTGACCGGGGCTTTGTCCACCTGGACGGCCACGTTCTTCACCACCGGGTTGTGGTTGGCATCGCCTGCGTGCTCGATCTTGAGGGTGATGGCGCCGGCGGCTTTGAAGCGCGCGAACGGATTCGGGGCGTGATCCCAGGCCAGCTCGGAGGCAGCGCCATCGAGGACGGTGGCGTTGTCGATGCTGATGGAGATGGCGCGGGGAGCGGCGTCGTTGGGGGCGTACTCCTCACCGTCCCCCTCTTCGGCCAGCGCGCTCTGGCGCTCGATGGAGGCGACGATGTCGAACTGGTCGGGGGCGAACCAGTGGTCCGCGTCCGGGACAGGGGCGGGGACCGTGGGCATGGTGAAGGTGATGGCCTGGTCCGCTTTGTGAATGATCAGGAGGCCGGAATCCTGGGCCTCATACTGCGGATCCGCCGAGGTGGCTTCCACGATGTAGGTGCCGGCGTTGATCGGGTCATCGGCGTCATTGTCCACCTTTTCCCACTGAGAGGTCATGTCGTTGTAGGCGGCCTCGTAGTAGTTGACGGCGACCGGAAGGCTGACGGGGAAAGTCTGGGTCTCATCGACTTCAACCTCTTTCGCCAGGCCGTTGTAGGTGAACTCCACGGGCTCGTCATTGTCATCGAGAACCACGATGGCGGTGTTGTCCGCAAGCACCTCAATGGTTTCCGTGGCGACGCCATCCTGGTAGTTGACGTTGCCCGCAATCTTTGCCTGCACCTGGTGAGCGCCGGGCAGCGTGTAGTGGAGGGTGCCATCGCGGGTGTAAGCAGGCGGCACATTCGCCGGACCGGCGTCGATGTAGGGAGCGCCTGGGCCGATGACGGGATCAAACTCGATCACGCTGCCGGAGCCGGGACCGCCGACGTAGGTGACGACAGCCTGCAACGCGGCGCCTGCAACATCGGTGACGACCGGGGGTGTCACCGGCGTCGTGATGGCGACCGTCTGCACCACCCGCTCGATTTCCAGGATGCCGATCGCTTGGCCGCCCTTGGCGGGATCGTCGATGGTGGCGGTGACTTGGTACTTCCCGGCGTTGGTCGGGGCGATGTTGCTGGGTCCGTAGCTGCCGCTGTGGGGGTAATTGACCAAGTCCTCAACGCCTTCATAGACGTAGTTGATGGTGGGCTGCGGAGTGGTGGCCGCGGTCGCGGTCACCGCCTGCTGCGTGCCGGTGTAAGTCCTCACCAACGGCGCGTCAAGGGTGACGTCAATGGGTTCGAGACCCACCGGGACGAGGTAGGTTTCGGAGGTCGCGTCATAGTTCGCGCCGTCCGCCTGGCTGATCACGATGGAGACGTTGCCGATGCCGCTGAAGGACAAGTCGGCGGTCGATTCGACCTCATCCAGGCTCACATTGCTGGTGGCGCCGAAGCCGAGGATGTTGAACACGATGTTCGCGCCGCTGCCAGCGCCGCCTCCCGGGGCGACGAAGCCCGTCCGCGTGGCCGTGAGGTTGAGCACATCCGCGATGTTGATCTCGCCGCCACCGATTTTCTTAATCTGCATGGCAATCGGGTCCACTTCGAAGGGAGCGTCCACGGTGAGGGCCAGGACCGGCTTGGCTTTGGCTATCACCAGGGGGGCGGTGACGGTGCCTTCGTAGAGGTCGTGGTCGAGCGTGGCCACCACGGTGTAGGTGCCCGCGTTCGTGGGCGCCGTCGAGTTGCCGTTGTATTCGGGATAGCCGGCGGTGATCATGAACGCCTTCAAATCGGGCGCCGTATCCGGGGTGACGGTCGCCGTGGCCGTGAAGTCCACCGGATGCGGGGAGCCATTATAGACCTTGCTCAGGTCGCCCGCGGCCAGGATGATGGTGACCGGTTCCCTGTCCACGTTGAAGGTCTTTGCATAGGCCGGGTCGAGGGGCGCCGCTGCGTAGAAGGCGTCGCCTGCTTGGGAGGCCGTCACCGTCACCGTGTCGGCGCCGCTGAAAGTCAGTTTCACATTGCCGGTGGCGGGCACTGCGTTGAGGTCCAGCCAGGGACTGCCATCCACTTCCACCAGCACGTTGCTGTTGCTGGATTCCACCTTCAAGTTCACCTCCAAGCCGGAGCTGCTCGTCGCGGTCAGCGGTACCGTGGCCGTGGCCAGGGTGGGGTTGGCGATGGAGGCAAAGTTGGTGGTGATCGTCTGAGTCTCCTTCGTCACGTTGAAGGTTCCGACCACGGAGGCGGCTTCGTGGTTGGCGTCCAAGGCCTGGTGGGCGGTCACCGTCACGGTGCCCTCGCCGGAGAAGTGCAGTTGGGTGCCGAACGGCAAATCGGTCGGGTCGGGAATCGGATCGTGATTCGAATCCAGCACGGTCACTCCGGCCGTGGTGATGTCAAACAGCACGGGCGGCGCGCCGGAGTCGGTGTTGGTGCTGGTGGCTTCCAGCACCAGCGGCGCGACGTCGGTCGTGACGCGGTCGTGAAGCACCTTCACCAGAGGAGCACCGTCAAGCACCAGGGCGGGATTGAAGGTGATCACCGGATACGCCGTGGAGATGGTGAGGGTGGCTGTTTTGGTGACGTAATAGACCGGATCGTTGACCGTGGCGACCACGGTGTAGATGCCGGCGGCCGTGGGCGGCGTGGCAAGCGGTCCATAAACCGTCGGGGAATCGCCTTCATAGCTGTAATCCACCTGCAGAACCGGATCCAGCACCGGGGTGATGCCGGTGGCGGTCAGGCCGTGCGGGCTGCCGTCGTAGGTCACCGTGGCATTGGCCAGCGTCATGTCCGCAGCCAGTTTGAACACGGTGAAGCTGTGCGCGACCGGGGGGGCGTCGTTGTGGTTGGCGTCGCCGGGGCGATGGGCGATGACCGTCACGACGGCGCTGAGCACGGGGGCGCCGATGGTGAACTTGAGGGTGGTGCCATCCTCCAGGGCGGTCAGGTCGGTGACCAGCACGTCTCCAGGGGTCCAGGCCATGACGTTGTCCGCGGGAGCGGACTGCACCTCGAAGGTCACGTCCAGGTCGTCCACACTGGTGCCGGGTCCCGAAGTTGCCAGCGGCACGTTGTCGTTGACGTTTTTGTTGGTGATCGAGGCAAAGTCGATCGTCTGGTCGGCTTTGGCGATTTCCAGGTGCGGCTTGGCCAGAGTGCCGTCGGTGGTGTGGCTGGCGACGCCGTAGATCGTGTCGTCGTCGCTAATCGTCACCGACACCTCATAGGTGCCGGCGTTTTTCGGCGCGTTTTCCGTCGCTGCATAAACCGGGGCGATGCCGGTGTATTCGATGTCGATGTTCTCAATATCAGCCGTGACGTCCGTCATGCCGTGAAGCACCTTCGCGACCACCGGGTAGGTGGTGGCGCCGTCATAGACGGGGGCGGAGGGGTACTCCAGCTCGATGGTGACCGGGGTGGGGTTCACGACGATGGTCTGCGGGACCGAGTCCGCTGCGGCATAGAGATTGTTGCCGGCCTGAGTGGCCGTGACCTTGACGGTGCCCGCGCCGGTGAAGCTCAAGGTGTTGCCGGAGAGGTCGGCAATGCCGTTGGCGTCCTCGGTGATGTCCAGGTCCACGGTCAAGGGGGAGCTGGTCGAGGCGACCAGAACCAAATCGCCATCGGTCGTCAGGCGCGGGGTGTCCCCCGGATCAAGATCAAACGTGATCGTCTGCGGGGTGAGGTTCACGACGACGGTGTGCGTGACATCGTCAGCCGGCTTGTAGAGGGGGCTGCCGGCCTGGGAGGCCGTGACCTTCACGGTGCCCGCGCCGTCGAAGCTCAAGATATTGCCGGAGAGGTCGGCAATGTCGTTGGTGTCCTCGGTGATGTCCAAGTCCACGGTCAAGGGGGCGGGGATGTTGGCGTCGGTCGAGGCGACCAGGGTCACATTGCCGGCGGTCGTCGAGCGCGGGCTAGGGATCGGGGTGAACGCGATGGTCTGAGTGGCGCGATCCACGGCGAAGGTGTGAGAGTCCGTGCTGGCCTTGTAGTACGAGTTGGTGCTCGCAGCTTGACTGACCGTCACGGTGACGTTGCCCTTGCCGGTGAAGCGGAGCTTCATGCCTGCTTGCAAGGCGTTCAGGTCGGGAGAAGGAATCTCCAGGTCGCCGGCATCCAGGACCGTCACGGTCAACGTTTCGTCATCGATGCCGGAATCGGCGGTGGTGACTGCAAACACCGGGGGTGTCAGCGGGTCGGTGTTCAGGCTCGGCTGGGCCAGCGTCAACACCACCGGAGCGCTCTGAGAAGTCGTTGCCAGCAGGGTGGTCAGACCCTTGATGTCGCCGTGCAGGGCAAGCAGCGGATCCGCTTGGGCGGTGACGTCCACGTAGTAGGTGCTGATGGCGGACGCATAGTTGGCATCTCCCGGCTGGGTGACGATGATCTTCACCAAGCCCGAGGTGAGCGGATCGGTTGTGAAGGTAGCGGTCTCGCCGTCAATTTGAGTCAGCGTCACGCCATCCACCGCCTGAAGCTCACTGTCTGGAGCAATGGCGATCGTGACGGCGAGCTGGGTGCTGTCAGCGCCTTTGCCTTCCGCGAAGGTGCGGGTGGCGGTGAAGGTGAAGGAATCTGTCGCGATGGCTTCGAGGGTATCCCCGGCAAAATTGTCGGGGGCGCTGGCAAGCGCCAACTGCGGCTCGGCTTGGACCACGTTGAAGGTGGTGACGAGGGGGTTGGCGATGTATTGGTTGTCCGTGATGCTGACGCTCACTTGGTAGGTGCCGAGCACGGATGGCGGGGTGGAGCTAGGGCCATACACGGTGTCACCAATTCCCACGTAGCTGACAGTGACGGTGTCAATGGGAGCCCAGTTGGCCGGGATGGTGTGGTCCGCGATCTCAATGGGAGTGCCCGAGGGTTGAGGAGTCAAGACCAAGTGCGCCGGGACGGGAAGGCCGCCGCGGTAGCCTTCCGCCGTGCGTTTCAGCGAGATGGCGGTTTGGGTCTGGACCACGTTGAAGAGGTTCGAGTCGGCGTTGGGGGCGGCGTTGTAGTTGGAGTCGCCAGCCTGCGAGGCGCGCACTCTCACGCTGCCCGCGCCCGAGAAGGTCAGGATGTTGCCGCCGCCGATGCTGGCAATGGCTCCACCGGTCTCGATGGTGTAAGTCACGGGCAAGTTGGGGTGGGAGGAGTTGCTCGTCGCCTTGGGGGTGACATTCAAATCATACACTGCCGAAGCGAGCACGGTGCCGGGGAACGGCAGGGCTGGCGCCCAAGTGATCGCCTGGTTCGCCTTGGCCACGGTCAGGGTGCCATTTTGAGTGCCTTGGTATTGCGCGTGGTTGACCGTGGCGGTCACGCTGTAGGTGCCCGCGTTGACCGGCGCGTTCGGGTCGTTGTGCCCGGTATAGGTGATGGTCACCGGCAGGCTGGCGGGAGTCGTCGTCACCGTGACTTCGCGCGGGCTGCCGTTGTAGCCCAAGCTCAGGTTAGTGAGGACCACCGTGGCGGAGGCTTTGTTGACGGCGAAGGTATGCTCCACTTCGATGGCCGCATCCCAGTTGGCATTTCCGGCCTGGTTGGCCTTGACCGTCACCGAGCCCGCACCGGTGAAGGTCAGCGTGTTGCCGCTCTGGGTGAAGACGCCGGTGGGAGGAGTGGAGGTCGCGGTAAAGATCACTGCTGCGCCGTTTTTGCCGTCGGAGGTGCTGGTGGCGGTCAGGTTCAGCGAGCCGGTGGCCAGTTGGGCGCCGGGGTTCGCGAAGGTGATCGCCTGGGTGCCCTTCGTGATTTCCAGGGAGCCGGTGACTACGTCGATGGCATAGATGGGGTCGGTGGCCAGGATTTCCGCCTTCACCACGTAGGTGCCGACGTTGGTCGGGGCGGTTTCGTCATCGTCATAAGTGACCTTGTAGTGGGTGGCGAACGTGTTAACGGCGCGTTCGCGCGGCTCGGCATTGTAAACTTGGGTTTCGTCACCACCGACGAAGACGATGCTGCCAGGAGCTTTGGTGACTAGGAAGGTGTCGCTCTCCGTGGTGTCGATGTAGTCGGGGTTGCCGACCTGCTTGGCCGTGACGGTCACGGAGCCTGCGCCGGTGAAGGTCAGCGTGTTGCCGCTGCGATCGACAATGCTGGTCACCAAGGGATCATCGGGAGTGGAGGTCACCTCAAACTCCAGCAGCACGGGGGTGTGGGGATCAGCCAAGGAAATGGGGTCGGCCGTGAAGTAATCTTCCATATCCACCCCGCTCGAGGTGGTCAGTTGATCGGGGATCGGGTCGACGACGGTGATCGTCTGAACGGCCGGGGCGATGGTGAAGTTGCTTGTGATCTCATTGGCAAAGTACACGGGGTGGCTGAGCCCCACTGTCACGGTGTAGGAGCCCGCGTGGACCGGGGGCGTTAGGGAGGCCGGGTACACCGTCGGCGCCACGCCGGTGTAGGTGAAGATGAAGAACGCCGAGTCGTTGACGCTATCGGCAGAGAAGGCCGGGGCATCGGTGCGGAGCGCGGTCGCGCCAAAGGCTTGCGGGCCGGAGTCGTAGGTCCGCGCCAAGTTGGCGGGGTCGAGGTTGACCTCGGTGAGCGTCAGGGCGGCCTGCAAGGCGTTCACATTGAAGCTGCGCGTCACGGGCGCGGCGGCGGTGTAGTTGCCGTTGCCAACTGCGGTGGCCTGCACCGTCACGGTGCCGCTGGCGTTGAAGGTCAGCACCGTGCCCACGGGCAGGTCGTCCAGCGGGGGCGTGTTCGCCACCGGGCCGCTGAGAACCTCAAAGCGCACCGGCAGGCCGTCCACGTTGTTGCTGGTGGCGTTGAGGGTGAGCTGGCCGCTCACGGGCAGGGCGGGCGGCTGCAGGAAGGTGATGGTTTGGGTGGCCTGGGTCACCGTGAGGGTGCCTGTGGTCACGCCCGTGTAGTCAGGGTGGTTAATCGTGGCCGTCACGTCGTAGGCGCCCACGTTTAGCGGGGTCGCGGGATCACCCAATTGAGTGTAAGCGAAGACCACAGGCAGACTGGCCGGAGTGGTGGAGGCCGACGCGGCGCGGGGGGAGCCGGTGTAGGTTTGGGACAGGCTGAGCGGATTCAGGGTCACCGTGGCGGTGGCTTTGTCCACGCTGATGGAGATTTCCGTTTCGGTGGGCGCCCAGAGCGAGTTGTCATCCTCCGTGTAGGCCTTCACGACGACGGTGTTGGAGCCCACCGCGCCGGCGCCGATGGTGACGAGGCCGGTGGTTGGGTGCACGGTGGCGTTGCCGCTCACCATTGCAAACTTCACGGGCAGTTCCTGCTCGCTCTCCAGGTTCGTGATGTAATCGGCGAGGGCGAGGGTGCCGAAGGCGACGGGGTTCGGGGTGATCGGGCTCACCACGATGTTGTCCTGGCCGCGGATGTTGACCCCGAAGCGGGTCTTGGCTTGCAGGCCGTCGGGTTTGGTCACGGTGACGACCACTTTCTTGTCGAGGCCGCCTGCAAACGGGGTCTTCAAAGCGCCGAGGGTGAGCTTGAGGGTGCGCTCGGCGCCGGTGCCGTTGACAGCAACGCCGGTGACGGTCACGACGGAATCAAGGTCCGTGTAATCCACGTCGCCCGCGTCAACGAAGTAGGCTGAGAAATCATCACCTTCGATGCTGGCATCGAAGTCGTCGAGGGCCAGGGTGACTTCGATTTCGCTGTTGGCGTCGTAGTAAGACTCGGGCGCTGCGGCCAGCTCGATGCTGGGGTAATGGATGGTTTTTTGGGCGAGGAAGGAGCCGTCCGGCTGGCGGACGCGGACCTGGTAGGCGGCGGGGTTGCCGCTGGGCAGGGTGGCGGCCAACTGCCAGGCGGCGGTGTTGGCGGAGGCGGTAGCGGGGGTGCGCCCGAGCGAGCCGGTGAGCGGGGCTGGCTCCCAGGTCGAGCCGTCGTCGCTGCGGAAGAAGGTGATGGAGCCGGACTCGGGGGTGTGGAGGCCTTCCTGGGTCCAGGTGAGGGTGGCGGTGGTGGGGGCGTCGCCGAATTGCAAGCGGGGCTGGGCGACGGCGAGGCTGTCCTGGACCTCATCCACGTCCACGCTGAGGCGGGCGAGACGGGGTTTGGCGACGCCGCCGATTTCGGTGAAAGCGCCGCCGGCGACGAGGGTGCCGTCGGTCTGAAGGGCGATGGCGTTGACGGCGCCGTTGGCGGTGATCTCGAAGTCCGCGGCGGGGGTGCCATCCGGGTTCAGGCGCAGCAGGCCGCCGTCAAAGGCGCCGGCGACGGTGATGAGGCCGTTGGTTTGGAGGGCGAGCTTGCTGACGGCTCCGCTGCCGAGCGCGATGTTGTTGTTGAAGGCGCTGTCCGCGGTGCCGTTGGCCTCGAGGCGGGCGAGGTAACCCGTGCTGGCGCCGAGGCGGCCGGCGGCGAGGAGCTTGCCATCCGGCTGGAGGGCGAGGCTGAAGATGGCCAGGGGGGAGCCGGGGAGGGCGGGCGTGAAGCCGCCGGCGGCGGTGCCGTCCGCGTTCAATTTGCCGACGTAGAGAGAGGGCTGGCCGGACAACTGGCTGAAGGTGCCGCCGGCGTAGATGCTGCCGTCCTTGGCGAGAGCGAGGGCGCGGATGTCGCCACCGGCGGTGGTGGAGCCTTCGAAGGAGGTGTCCTGACTGCCGCCGGCAGAGTTGAGGCGGGCGATGTCGAGGTTGACCGTGTCCTCTCCGACCTGGAAGTCACCGCCGATGAGGATTTGGCCATCGGGCTGGACGATGATGGCGTGAACGACGGGGCTGCCGCCGACGAAGACGGGGTTGAAGGAGGTGTCCTTGGCGCCGCTGGGCTCCAGGCGCACGAGGGCGCCGGGGAAGCTGCCGCCGACGAGGATGTAGCCATCCGGCTGGACGACGATGGCGTTGATGTTGCCGGGGTCCAGAGTGGGCGGGGTGAAGGCGCCGACGGCGCCATTGGCGAGGATGCGGGCGAAGCGGGCGGGCAGATCGCCGGCGGCGTTGAAGGAGCCGGCGATGATGACGGCGCCATCGGCGGGCTGCACGGCGAGGGCGTTGACGGCGCCGTCGGTGGGGATGGCGGCGGCCAGCGGGAAGGCGGTGTCAACGTCGTGGGTCTGGTAGGTGTAGTCGAGGTAGATGCCGACGCCATCCTCCACCCGCAAGCTGAAGAGGCGGCTGCCGGGGATGGTGTTGGGGTCGATGATGAAGGCGAGCGGGTCGAAGCCACTGAGATCGCTCTCCACGGCGAAGAGGAGCCAGGACTGGTTGAAGTTCCAGAAGAGGTCGGAGAAATCCAAGTCCGGCGTGTTAAAGGCCAACTGGAGCAGGGTGGGGCCGCCGGAGAAGGTGAGGTCGCCATCGACAGTGATGCCAGGGGCGATGTTATCGTTGACACTCAAGTCCCAGAGGATGATGGCGCCGGTGTAAGTGAGGTGGTTGAAGGCCTGGGTGCCGAGGCTGTTGTCAGCGGTGATGGTGTGGCTGCCGCTGATGGTGGTGTTGGGTCCGATGACGCCGGGGCCGGTGAGGGTGACGGGTTCGTCGATGAGGACACCGCCGATCTCACTGCCGGCGGCGAGGGTGAGGGTGGCGCCGGCGGCGTAGGTGACGCTGCCGCCGATCTCACTGCCTGCGGCGAGGGTGAGGGTGGCGCTTGCGGGCAGGGTGAGGCTGCCGCCGATGCTGCTGCCGGCGGCGAGGGTGACAGCGGTGAGGGTGCCGTCATTATCCAGGATGACGCTGCCGCCGATGCTGCTGCCAGCCTCGAGGGTGAGGGTGGTGAAGCCGGCGTTGAGGATGATGACGCTGCCCGTGATTTCGCTGTTGGCGGCGAGGGTGAGGCTGGTGGCGGCGCCGTCAAGGGTGACATCGCCATCAATGGTGCTGTCCGCGGTGAGGGTGAAGGGGGCGGCGGTCACGGTGGCGTTGCCATCGATTTCGATGTCAGCGGCGAGGGTGAGGGTGCCGGCCACATGGGTGAGGCCGCCGATGCTGCTGCCGGTGGCGAGGGAGAGGCTGCCGGCGTTGAGGGCGACGGGGCCGGTGATTTCGGCTCCGGTGGCGAGGCTGGCGGCGCCGGCGTCCACGGTGAGGCCGCCGCCGATGCTGCTGCCCGCGTTGAGGGTGAGGGCGGTGGCATTCAGGGTGACGCCGGCGGTGGCGGCGATGCTGACGCCGTCCGCGAGGGCGAGGGAGCCGGCATTGACGACGATCTCACCGGCGAAGCTGTTGCTGGGATTCGTCAGCGTGAGGGTGGCGGCGCCGATTTTGGTGAGCTTGCCGCTGCCGCTGACGGGGCCGTTGACGGTCAACTGGCCGCCGGTGTTGAGGGCGCCATCGCCGGTGAACTGGACGCCGCGGTTGGCGTGGAGGTTGATGTCGGCGGTGTTGTGAAGGGTGCCGCCGCCGTCGAATTCCAGGTTGTCGGCATCAGGGCTGGCGGGGGTGGCGCCGAGGCGGGAGCCGGCGTTGGCCTGGAGGACGCCGGCGATGATGGCGGTGCCGCCGGTGTAGGTGTTGACGCCCGTCGGCGTGACGGTGCCGGCGCCGGCTTTGGTGAGCCTGCCGGGGCCGACGATGGCGCTGTTCACGGTGAGGGTGAAGTTGGCGTTCGGGCTGAGAGTGCCGCCGCCGGCTTCGAGGGTGATGCCGCGATTGGCGTTGATGGCGAAGTTGCCGGTGGCGTTCAGGGCACCGTTATTGAGGGTGAGGTGGGCGGCCTGGTAGGAGCCGGGAACGGCGCCGAGGTGCGTCTCGAGTCCGGCGCGGATGGTACCGCCGTTTTGAGCGGCAAGGCGGCCCTGGTAGCTGGTGTTGTTGGTGGCGCTGCCGAGGATGAGCACGGTACCGGCACCGTCCGCGACCAAGCGAGGGAAGGAGTTTGCGGCGGTGATGGCCCTGGTGATGTTCACGGTGCCGCCGCCGGTGACGAGGACATCGCGATTCGAGAGGGCGTTCAGCGTCATGGCCGTGCTGCCGCCAATGGTGAGCGTATGGCCGGACGTTGACCGAATGCGGGCGCGAGCATCGCCAGTGCCGGTGTTGATGTCGATGATGCCATTCCAGGTGTGGGCGTCGGTGGGGTTCCCGGTGTTGGCGAAGGTGGCATGGCCGTTGACGTCGGAGCCAGGGTTAAGGGTGACCTTCTCGCTCGCGATAGTTAATGCGGTGGCGCCGGACATTTCCAGAGTACCACCCGCGTTCACGGTGGTGGGGCCGGTACTAGCCCCGCTGGCGGCACTGCCGAGGGCCAGAGCCTGGGAAACCTGCAGGGTACCAGCATCAACAACGATAGGGCCAGTGAAGCCGCCATTGGCAATGGCCAGAACAACAGTACTACCGGCACCCGCCTGCCGAATGGTGCCACTGCCACTGATGCCACCGGTGCCACCACCGAAGTTGCCAGTAGCTGTGCCCTGTGTGTAGGTGTTGCCGGAGGTGCGGATGAATTCCAGCGTACCGTTAACCACGATTTGCCGGGTATTAGTGCCAAGCGCGGTTCCGGTTCCGGTGACGCGCAACGTGCTGCCACTCGCCACCTGGGTACCGATGCGATTATTGGCGCCGGCACTGGCATAGGTATTGACGCCGCTCAGGACCAGGGTGCCGCCGCCAGTGAGATCGAGGACCATGGTCGCAGCAGTACCCGCGAGGATGGAAGCAATTGAGAGAGTCTTGCCGGCATCGACCTGGATGCTACCGGTTGCCACGGTGAGCGTGCTGCCAGTGAGGCTATAGTTGTCCTGGGCCAACAAACTATTGATTGGTCTGTTCGCGCCAAGAGTGGTGAGGAAATTCGTGGGCGCAAGCTGGAGAACGATATCATCGCCAGGGGCCGCCGCAGCCGGAACTCCCGATGGACTCCAATTGTTTGCAGTCGCCCAAGTTGCACTTGTCGCCCCCGTCCAGGTTTTGGTGGTCTGCGCCTGGGAGAGGGTGGCGGCGAGGCAGGCCGCCACGAGGAGAGTAACAAGGCGTTGAGTTTTCATGATCATGGCTCGGGTCTTATGGGCTTATTTGAACTGTCTTTTTAGAAAATAAAAGCGCTTCCGTGGACAGGGAGGCTGGAGGGGCTGGGTCGCTCGCTTGGGAAGGTGGGACTCAATTTTGCGCCACCGGAGGTTGAACGCTTTCGGCCCGGCTATCCGGCAGGGCACACCATTCCGCTGGAATCGCGGACGTCAAATTCAAAGAATCTGTATGTTCGATGCAAATTTGATTAAACATTGTACTCTTTAACTTTGAATTTTCGGGTCTGGTCTTGGTGCTTTGAATGGATCGCAATGCGGGAGCTCTGTCAGTATTGATTTTCAACGGTGAATCAAGAAAAAACTTTGAGACAAAAAAGAGTCGCGGCGGCGCTCCTGCTCTAGCAAGTCTGTTTTGCCTTTATTTTATCAGGCATTCACGAGTTTGCTTTGGCGGCGATTATTTTTTCATTGCGCAAACTTCTGGGGTTAGCTCATCGTATTTCCGACTAGTTTTTGCTCTCTTTTGTCTAAAAAAGGGTCATTTTTCGTTATTTTCTGGACTTCTGCTCTAAGCAATCGTCTAAATTTTATTCAAATCAGCCGGCGAAAGGTGTTCTCCGCCAGTGAAGTATGAGGTCGCGGCGAAGAAAAATCTTGATCAACTCTTGTTTACAATGCAGGCTCCCTGGATTCACTCCCTTTTTCTTATTTTGAATAAGGTTTGGACTATGATCTCATGGTATTGAGCAGCGTATGGGCAGACGAACTTTGCAATTGAACTGTCCCGAAGTGATGGCTGAGATCGAGCCCATGCACGCCCAGGAGAGGGAAGAATGGAGAAAGCGGCAGCTTCTAGTCATTCTGCTGGCGGCCAAGGGGGAGCACACGGGAGCTGAAATCGCCGAGCGGTGCGGCATGTCACGCGCGAGTGTGTTTGCGCTGGTCAAGGCGGTGCGCGAGGGCGGGCTGGCCGCCATCCGGAAACGGAGCAACGGGGGCCGGCCGCGGGGCTGGCGCAAGGGGGTGAGCGCGGCGGTGATGCGGGACTTTCACGCGAAGCTGGCGGCGGACGAGTTTGCGGCCAACCTGCAGCAGGCGCGTGTCTGGCTGCAGGAGACGCATGGGGTGGAGGCGCCTTACAACCGGGTGTGGTATTGGGCCAAGCAGGCGCGAGAGGGGCGGGCGGGCGATCTGAACGAATGCGCGGCTGAGGGCTGAGGGGCGCGGCGGGTGCGGCGCCACCCTGTTGCCGCTTTGAGGCGGTGGCAGCCCTGCTGCCGGGGGTGAACTCCGCCACGAAGAAGCGTGCTTCCCGCGCGCCTTGCCAGCAGGGC
>CAZKMS010000140.1:0-14501 GCA_964553805.1 uncultured Verrucomicrobiaceae bacterium | reverse complement strand
ACAGCCGCGAGCATTGGGTGCCGCTGTTCGAGAAGCACAACGTGGACATCGTGCTCGAGCATCACGACCACACCTTCAAGCGCACGCATCCGCTGAAGGACGGCATGATCGACAAAGGCGGCCTCATCTTCCTGGGAGACGGCTCCTGGGGCGCGTTGCGGTCGCTGCACGAGGTCGAACCCCGCTCCTACATGGCCACGGCCTCGTCGAACTATCACGTCACCCTGCACCGCCTGGAGGGCGACCGCCGCTTCCACATGGCGCTGACCCACACCGGCCGCGTGGTGGATGTCTGCACCACGGGAAAACGCCCGCTGCATCGCATGGGCCGTGGCGCGTCCTGATGGCTCACCCATCCGGCGCATCGCAGCCACTTGCTCCGCACCGCCTCCGCCCGCGAAAAAATGGGCGGGAATAGAATCCCGCCCTCCAGTCAAGCCTGCCCGGCGCATCGCTGCCGAATCCGGAAAAACAAGGCAAAATCAGCCCTGGCCGATTGCCGTCGGACGATTCATCGGCAACTCCCCAATCCTGTCAATCCCTCCTCAATCCTGTTCATCCTGTCAAAAAATCGAGGACGAGCAGGAGGACGAGGACGATTTACGACTCACCGGCAACCACCTCCCCCACCCAAGCCGCATAACGCTCCGCCACCGCCTCCGGCCGCAGCGCCACGATCTCCGGCGTGTCGTAGGGGTGCCGGGCTGCCAATTCCCGCTCCAGCACCGGCAACGCCGAGCGCGTCGTTTTGAAAATCCCCAGCACCTCAGCCGCGGTCTCCACCTCCCCCTGCCAGCGGTAGATCGACTCCACCTGCGGACACAAATTGACACAAGCCGCCAGTTGAGCCTGCACCAGTTCGGTGCCAATTTGGCGCGCCGTCGCCGCATCCGGAAACGTGCACAGCACCAGCAGGATTTCGTTCTCGCTCATGCCTCCCACCTTATGAGAACCGCCTTCCTTGACAAGCTCATCCGTCGCATGGACCGCCTCGAGCCGGGCGAGCTGCAGCACGTCATGCTCGACCTGCTGCGGGAGAAAGGCTTCCTCGAAAAAGTCTTCCAGGCCCTGCAGGAGGGCGTCATCCTGCTCGACCCCGGTGGCCGTGTCACCTACGTCAACCACGCCGCCTGCCAGTTCTTCGGGCTCGAGGCCGAGCAGGTCGTCGGCCAGCAGCTCGCCCAGGGCGTGCGCGGCCTGGACTGGGCTGAGCTCCTCCAGCCCGGCACCGTCGTCAGCCGCGACCTGGAGGTCTTCTACCCCGAGAACCGGTACCTCAACTTCACCATCACCTCCATCGACGACGAAGCCCCCCTCGGCTTCGTCATGCTCATCCGCGACATCACCCAGAACCGCAAGCTCACCGAGGAAAAGATCGAGAGCGAGCGCGTCTCCGCCCTCACCATGCTCGCCGCAGGCGTCGCTCACGAGCTGGGGAATCCCCTCAACTCCATCACCATCCATTTGCAGCTCCTCGACCGCCGCATCCGCAAAATGGGTCCCGCCGGCGAAAAGCTGCGCGAGCACCTCGACATCGCCCTCAGCGAGATCAAGCGCCTCGACTTCATCATCACCCAGTTCCTCGCCGCCATCCGCCCCACCCGCCCGCAGCTCAGCCCGCTCGACCTCACTGACCTCCTGCGCGAATCCCTCCGCTTCCTCGAGCCCGAGATCGAGCGCCACCGCGTCCGCGTCCGCACCGAGCTGCGCGCCGACCTCCCCGCCATGCACCTGGACGCCAGCCAGATGAAGCAGGCCTTCTACAACCTCATCCGCAACGCCTGCCAGGCCATGCCCGAAGGCGGCACCCTCACCGTCGAGACCGCCTTCAACGACCACGAAGTCCGCGTCGCCTTCATCGACACCGGCAAGGGCATCTCCGCCAAAAACTTGAACCTCCTCTTCCAGCCCTTCTTCACCACCCGCGGCGCCGGCACCGGCCTCGGCCTCATGATCGTCCGCCGCATCATCCGCGAGCACGGCGGCGAGATCGACATCGAAAGCCGCCTCGGCCACGGCACCCGCGTCACCATCTATCTCCCCCTCGTCGAAAAGAAAATCCGCCTGCTGGAGGCCGGTTGAGGCATTATCATCGCCAACGCCAAATCGTTCACCATGGACTACCACACCATCATCACCATCGAGCCCGGCAAGCGCGGCGGCAAGCCTTGCATTCGCGGCCTGCGCATCACCGTGTATGAAATCCTCGACATGCTGGCAAGCGGCATGAGCCACGCGGAGATCTTGGACGACTTCCCCTACCTCACCGAGGAGGACATCCGCGCCAGCCTCGCCTTCGCGGCAGACCAGCAACGCCACCTGTCCTTCTGCCACGCCGCATGAAGCTGCTCTTTGACGAGAACCTCTCGCCAAAGCTCCCCAAGCGCCTGGCGGATCTCTTCCCGCAAAGCACCCACGTGCATGCGTGCGGCCTCGCCCAGACGGATGATCGCGCCATTTGGGAGTTCGCCCGCGAGCAAGGCTTCGTCATCGTCTCCAAAGACGCTGACTTCCAAGCCCTCGTCGTCCTGCGCGGCGCGCCGCCAAAGCTCGTCCATCTCCAGTCTGGCAACGCCTCCGCCAGGGAGACCGAAAACCTCAGCCGCCGTCACGTCGGCTCCCTTCTCACCTTCGAGGCAGACCCAGACCTGCATTGTCTCATCTTAGTTTGACGTCCCATGCTCCCCCACCTCCCCACCGTCCTCATCGTCGATGACGAAAAGCACACCCGCGACGGCCTCCGCCTCACCCTTGAGGACGACTTCGACGTCTATGCCGCCTCCAACGCCACCGAAGCCCTCGAGCACCTCCGCCACGACGGCATCGACGTCATGCTCACCGACCTCCGCCTCGGCGCCGACGACGGCATGAAGCTCCTCGATGAAGCGCTCCGCCTGCCCAAGCCCCCCGTCTGCATCATGATGACCGCCTACGGCAGCGTTGACACCGCCGTCGAAGCCATGCGCCGCGGCGCCTGGCACTTCGTCACCAAGCCCCTCAACCTCGACGAAGTCGAACTCCTCATCAAACGCGCCCTCCGCGGCCGCAGCCTCGAGCAGGAAAACCAGCAGCTCCGCCAGCAAGTCGAGCGCAAATTCTCCGTCCAGGGCATCCTCGGCCAGTCGGACGCCATGAAGCAGGTCATCGACACCATCCAGCAGGTCGCCCCCACCCGCGCCACCGTGCTCATCGAGGGAGAAAGCGGCACCGGCAAAGAACTCGTCGCCCGCGCCCTGCACCACCTCAGCGGCCGTCCCGCCGCCAAGCTCGTCGCCGTCCACTGCGCCGCCCTCTCCCCCCAGATCCTCGAAAGCGAGCTCTTCGGCCATGAGAAGGGCGCCTTCACCGGCGCCACCGAACGCCGCATCGGCCGCTTCGAGCAGGCCGACGGCGGCACCCTCTTCCTCGACGAAATCGGCGAGATCGACGCCAGCACCCAGATCAAGCTCCTGCGCGCCCTCGGCGAGCAGACCATCGAGCGCGTCGGCTCCTCAAAGCCCATCAAGGTCGATGTCCGCGTCGTCGCCGCCACCAACCGCGACCTCGCCCTCATGGTCGAAGAAGGCACCTTTCGCGAAGACCTCTACTGGCGCCTCCGGGTCGTCACCCTGCACATGCCCCCCCTGCGCCAGCGCAAGAGCGATCTGCTCGTCCTCTGCCAGCACTTTCTCAAAGAGCTCGCCGAAGCCAACGGCAAACCCGTCAAACCCTTCGCCGAAGACGTCATGCCCGCCCTCATGAACTACGACTGGCCCGGCAACGTGCGTGAGCTGCGCACCGTCATCGAGCACGGCGTCGTCATGAGCAACACCGGCAAGATCCAGCTCCGCCACCTCCCCAGTTATTTGTCCCACCTCCCCGGCGGCATCGGCCTGCGCGCCCCCGTCAGCAGCGGCCGGCACAAACCCGGCCCCGGCGGGGAAGCCCGGCCCGCACCCGCCACCCTCCCCATCCCCCAGACCGATCTCGACCTCCACCACATGGAAGCCCAGATGATCCGCGAAGCCCTCGCCCGCAGCGGCAACAACCGCACCCTCGCCGCCGAGCGCCTCGGCATCTCCCGCCGCACCCTCCAGCGCAAATTAAAGGAAATGGGCCTCGTCCGCCGCCAGCGCAAACCGCAGGAAGGGTGAGCCCCCGCCCCTGACAGCGGCAAAAAGGGGGCGCGCGGAGGCGGGCTGGGTTGTGGCTGGCCTTCTGTGAGGCCGGCCTGATGCTCGACGGACCCCACAGACCTACCACACTGAGGCCACAAGGCCTCAGCCACAAGCGCCCAGCCCCTTTCCTTGCTTGGCCGCTCAGGCTTTGGGTGTGCGGAAAGGCAGCTTCTCCACGTAACGCGTTCTGCGGCGCTCAAACTGCTCCACCATGTCCGAGACCCGCGCATTGCGCATGTGGGCGAGCGCTTGTTCGATCAAAGCCAGGGCGTCTGTGAAGCGCCCGTTCTCGGCGGCGACGGCGGCCAGCACGTCGATCTCGCGGGTGTTTTGCGGGGCTCGCCCGTCCAGTGCCGCGTTCAAGAGGGTGAGCGCCTCTCCGCCGTTGCGCACGCTGGCGTCATCGGAGGTGGCGAGCAGCCAGGCCACGTTCAGCATGGTGTCGAGGTCGTTGGGCACCAGCTCGAGCGCGCGCCGCCACGCCGCCACAGCTTCGGCATGGCGTCCTTCGACGCTGAGCCGTCTGCCCAGTGCGACCTCGATCTGAAAGCGCTCCGCCTCGGGCAGGCTGGCGGCCAGTGTTTGGGCGTCGGCATAGTGTCCCGACCCTGCCAGCGCGATCCCCAGCTCACGCCCAATGAGGGGCTGGGACGAGTCGCATTTCCAGGCTTGCAGATAAGCTTGCAGGGCTTCCTCCGCCAGCCCCCTGGCGGTCAGATACTGGCCCAGATAATAATAGGATTCGGCGGGTTTTTGATCCGGCCGGAATTCAAAGATCTGCACCCAGTGCCCGAGATCCTCGAGTTGCGGCATCAGTTCATAATGCAGAGGCCGCAGCCAGAGCGGCATGCTTCGTTTGGCGAGAAGCTCGGCGAGATAACAATCCTCGATGCCGGCATCGGGCGGGCGCTGGTGATGCAGCCGGGCGTAGGGCTGCGCAAAAGCGTCCCATGAAAACAAAACGACGTGGGTGATGTCGCGCTCGCGGCAGAGGCGCAACACCTCCTCCTCGTCCGCCGCGCCGAAGATGGCTCCGGCCGTTTCGAGGCCGGCCTTGTTTTCCCAATACAGGGTGCTGAGGCCTTTGACATCGCCGTAAAAGGCCAGCGCGGTGGTGGAGGTCGGCCCGCTCAGCACGTTGACGGGCCTGTCCCCGGCGGCGCGCCGCAACGCCCAGCCAATGTCGCGCATGACCATTGAGCAGGCGCCGTCCAGAGTGAGCTCGGTGTCGCTCTTTTTGCCCCAGCCGGGCAGGAGCAGCGCGGGCAAAACACCCAGGCCGAGAACATGGGCACCGAGGCCGATGCCTGACAGCAGACGCGGCAGCGGGGCGAGACGGGCGCGCCAGGCCAGCAGGGAGACCACGGCCACGCCCAGCCAGAGCACGCCGACCACGCCGATCCAGCGCTCTTGCAGGCAGGCCAGCACGCTCAACGGCAGCGCGGCGCCAAGCGGCAGAACCAGCAGCGCCTCCAGCTCAGGCGGCGCGCGCCTGGCCAGCACCCAGCCGATGGGGATGGCCAGCAGCGGCCAGAACGGCAGGATGCCGAGGAGGTTCTGCCATGTCGAAACCTGGAAGGTCTCCCATAGCGGGCGGAACTCCAGAATGTAGTCGTGATGCAACTGCCAGAGAAAGGAGTCCCGAACCGCAAACGCGTCCGGCCCGCCGAGCCAGACGGCGGCGGGGAGGCTGGCCAGCGCGACCAGGGCCAGGCCGGGCACGGCAAGCCCGCGCCAGCCGCGCGCCAGCCGCTGCCGGCTTCCCCAGCACGCCGCGAGCGCCAGCAGCTCACCGCCGCCCCAAAACGAAAGCGCGTAGAGCGGATGATTCACCTCAAGCCGCCATCCCATGTGGGCGGGTGCGTATTCCATCAGATAAAACGCCAGGCTGAAGAGCGCGCCCGAGCCGCCCCACCAGCGCCACAGCCGGGGCGCGGCCTCGCTTTCGCCGGCATGGGCGCGCTCCGCCGGTGTCCTGAGCCGGGCCAGCAGGGCGGTGGTGAGAACGCCGAAGGCGATGCCGGCAAAGACCGGCACCATCGTGGCGGTGCTGATCCAAAGGCCGGCGGCGCCGAAAAAACCGGACACCACAAACCACCGCCGCGCCGTCCACAAGCCGGGTATGAGAGCGCGCCGCTCCACGGCATGCGCAGCCTTTGCCACCCGTCCCGCGCCGCCCGCGAGCAAGGAGAGGACGCAGGCCAGCGCCGAACAACTGACCATGCCGTGATGGTCGGCCTCCCCCACCTTGTGGAAGACATACAGCGAGCCGCTGGTGGCAAACGCCAGGGCCAGGAACGCGCCCGCCAGCGCGCCCCAGCGCCGCGCCGCAACGAGTGAGAACAGCACGAGGCCGCCGGCCAGCAGCAGCGGCCCCGCCCCAAAAGCCGCGTGCTGCACGCAATCGATGGTGTCCAGGCCGCTCGCCAGATGGATCAGCCAGGCCAGCAGCGCCAGCAGCCACATCAGTCCGGAACTCCAATGAACTTCACGCCCGGCGGGGACATTGTCGCGCTCAGTTGCCCGGAGGCGCCAGTCCCCGCTGCGCAGCATGTCCTCGGTGTGCATGATCCACCACATGGCGTCCGTGGAGGCCGCGGGCAGGAGGACTTCCCGCGCGTGAACGCCGGGTATGGCCTCCACCTCCGGCGGCATGGCAGCCCGCGCCGTCAGCGCGCGGAAATGCTCGATCTCCCGCACCGCCTGACCCGCCACGAAGAGAAGGGCGAGCGTCAGGCAAATTCCCAATACGAGCCGGCGGCCCGAAAAGAACTTGGTCATGAAAGAGCGGCAGCCAGTCTGCTGGCGGAAGCGGGGAGGAAGCAAATGAAGCCGGCCAGCAACGGCTGAAACGGCCCGGTGGCGCCGCCAGCAGAGGTTTTAGACCAGTGACAAGGTAGGGGGTGTTTGCACATCGATAAAGAAACGGCCAACAGTTTACGAGTATTTGACGAATAATGGATGAATCCATTTTGCGCTTTTCGCGCCCTCTTTCTTTCAGCAAATTGAAGGAAAAAGTCTCATCCTCCGCCAGCGCAAGCCGCAGAAAGGGTAAGCCCCCGCCCCTGACAACGGCAAAAAGGAGTCGCCCAGGGCGCTAACCGGAGGCACGCGGAGGCGGGGCTGGGTTGTAGCTGGCCTCTGTGAAGGCCGGCCTGGTGCCCGACGGACGCCGCCAAACCTCAGCCACAAGCGCCCGGCCAGCGCGGCGTTGACTCAGGGCAGTTGTTTGGCGAAGATGTCCCCTCCTTCGGCGCCGGGGACAACCCCGGGGCTTTGCGTTTGAACTCAGGGACGACCCTGGCTGCTGTTGTTCGTCCATGTCGTGGGTTATCCTGATTGTTGCCGGTCTGTTTGAAATCGCCTGGGCCGTCGGCCTGAAGTACACGGAGGGTTTCACCCGCCTCTGGCCCACGCTGGGCACGCTCGCGGCGCTGGTGGTGAGCGTCTGGCTGCTCGGCCTCGCCGCCAAGACCCTGCCCATCGGCACCGCCTACGCGGTGTGGACGGGCATTGGCGCGGTCGGCACCGTGCTCTGCGGCATCCTCCTGCTCGGCGAGCCCGCCACCACCGCCCGCCTGCTCTGCCTGGGCCTCATCGTCGCCGGCATCGTCGGATTGAAGCTGACCTGACGGCCGGCGTGGCCGCGCCTCCCTTCAGACGCCAGATTGATGCCCGCATCCCGCCGATACTGGGCTCATGTCTGGTGTCTGACAATCTGCTGTCTTCCTCCAAAAAATGACGCACAACTACCGCTCGCCTCGTGCCCATGCGTTTGCCCGCCCTCACCCGCCGCCGCCTTGCCTTTTTGGCCGGGTTTGCCGGCTTGGCGACGTTGAGTTGGCACTGGCTGCCGTGGGCGTTTGCGCTGCCGCCGGCGCTCACGGGGTCGGCGTCGGTTTCAAGGCGTTACGTGGCGCGGGATGGCTCGCCGCTGCGGCTGCTTTTGGACCCGGAGGGGCATCGCTCCGGGCCGGAGGCGGCTTGGGAGGAGCTGCCGCGGCCGCTGATCGAGGCGGTGGTGGCAGTGGAGGACCGGCGCTTTTTCGCGCACGGAGGCATGGATTACTTCGCGCTGCTGCGGGCGGTGTGGGACAACTTGCGGACGCGCCGGGTCGTCTCGGGGGCGTCCACTTTACCGCAGCAGCTCGTCAAAATCAGCTCGCCCCCGGCGCGACGAACGCTGGTGGTGAAGTTTGTGGAGGCGCAAAAGGCGCGCCGGTTGGTGCGGGAGTGGCCGCGGGAAAAGATCCTGGCGGCGTGGCTGAATCGCGTGTCCTACGGCAACATGCTGACCGGCTGCCGGATGGCGGCGGAGGGCTATTTCGACAAGCCGCTGGGGGATCTGACGGTGGCGGAGTGCGCGCTGCTGGCGGGACTGCCACAGGCGCCGGGCCGGTTGAATCCGCTGCGCCGGAAGGAGGCGGCGGTGGAGCGGCAACGGCATGTGTTGGAACGGATGGCGGAGGAGGGGTTTATCGATGCGGAGACGCGGGAGCGGGCGTTGGCGCAACCACTGGTGCTGCGGGCGAGCCGGGGCGGCTTCACCGCGCCGCACGCGGTGGAGCTGCTGCGCCTGGAGCAGCCGCCGGCGGACGGGGTGATCCGCACGACGCTGGACGCGACCTTGCAACGGCGGGTGGAGCAGATCCTGGCGACGCGCCTGGACGGCCTACGCGACCGCCACGTGACGCAGGCGGCGGCGGTGATTTTGGACAATGCGACGGGCGAGGTGCTGGCGCTGGCGGGCTCGCGCGACTTTTTTTCCCCGGACGGAGGGCAGATCAACGGGGCGTGGACGCCGCGCTCGCCGGGCTCGGCGCTGAAGCCCTTCACCTGCCTGCTGGCGCTGGAGGGCGGGCGGTTTTCACCGGCGAGCGTGATCGCGGACCTGCCGGTGTCGTTTCCGACGGCGACGGGGCTTTACCAGCCGGAAAACTACACGGGCAAGTGCTTCGGCCCGGTGACGCTGCGCGCGGCGCTGGGAAACTCACTGAACATCCCGGCGGTGAAATTGCTGGACCAGTGCGGCGGTCCGGCGGCCTTGCGGGACACGCTGCAGGAGCTAGGCCTGACGACGCTGGACGAGCCGGCGGAGCACTACGGCCTGGGCTTGACGCTGGGCACCGCGCCAGCCCGCCTGCTCGAACTGACGAACGCCTACGCCTGCCTGGCGCGGCTGGGGGAGCTGCGGCCGTGGCGGCTGGCGACGGAGACGGCAGCGGGGGAGGCGCGGCGGGTATTCGACGCGACGCACGCCTGGCAGATCGCTGACATGCTGAGCGACAATCAGGCGCGGCTGCTGACCTTCGGCGCGCGCTCGCCGCTGCGCATGGGCTTCCGCGTGGCGGTGAAAACGGGCACGAGCACGTCCTACCGGGACAACTGGGCGCTGGGCTACACGCCGGAGTACACCATCGGAGTGTGGGCGGGGAATTTCGACCGCACGCCGATGCAAGGCGTGTCCGGGGTGACGGGCTCGGCGCCGATCCTGGCGGATCTCTTCGCGCTGGTGCGGGAACGCTTCGGGGAGACGACGTGGTTCGACACGCCGGGGAGCATCGAGAGCGTGCGCATCGACCCGCGCACGGGCAAACGCCTCACCGCGCAGTCGCCGAACGCGCGCCTGAGCCGGACGGAGAAACTGACGGCGGCGCAACTGCCGGGGATCGCCCGCGCCGCCGACTACGACGCCCAGGGCCGCGCCCTGCTGGCGCCGGAATACGCCGCATGGGCCGCCAGCACGGACAACTGGCTGGGGGATCTGGTCGCCTGCGCGCCAGCGGCCAACCCGACCGCGGTGCTGCGCCTGCTGCAACCGGCCGATGGCGCGGTGTACCACCTGGACCCCGACCTGCCGGGCGGCGGCCGCCTTTTGACCCTGCGCAGCAGCCAGGACGGCCACCCGGACCTCGCCTGGCAGTGCGAGACGCTGGCACTGGAGCGGCAGAACGGCGGCTGGATCGCACGGCTGGTGCCGGGCGAGCACGTGCTGGTGTTGCGCTGCGGCGGCGGGGAGGTGCGCGCGCGGCTGACGGTGGTGCAGGACTGACAGCCTGTCCGGCAAATCATCAAATCAACGCTGCAGACGCGCTTTATGAGTGACGGCGCCAGCGTCCGTAGGCCGAGTGTGGCGCAGCCCGCCCGGCTTCCCCACGCGTGTGCCATCACCCGCACTCCTCCCGCAACTGCGCGCCCTGCGGGACACCCGGTCTACGTTTCTGCTACTGGCGCGGCGCTACCGGCCGAACAGGCGGCCGGGCAGGTTGAGGATGCCCTTCACCGCCTCGCCAGCGGCTTTGCCCGCGCCTTTCACCGCGTCGGCGGCCGTGTCCACCGCCGTACCGCCGACCTCGCGCACCACCCCGCCCGCGGTGCCGCCCACCACCAGCACCGTGCCGCCGACGGTGCCCGCGATGCCGGTGATCGTCTCCAACCCCGGCGTGTAGCGCAGCCGCCACTCGATGTTATCGAATGACCCCTCGCCATCGAGCGTCAGCAGCATGCCGAGCAGGGCGGTTGGGATGCCGGCGATGCCGCGCAACTGCGCCCGCGCGGTGAGGTCGGCGTAGCGGCGATTCAGGTCGAGCGCGCCATCGACCTGGATCTCGGTGATGGCGCTTTGCACCCGCGCCTGCCGAACCTGCAGGATGCCGCCTGCCATCTGGTGCCGCATTCGCAACTCGGTGGCTGTGTCCCGGGCAAAGCCGGGCGCAAGGCGGTCGAAGATGAGGTGCAGCGGCCCCAGCAAGGGGATGCGATAAAACGCCGCGCGCGTGACGGTCAGGTCGCCGCCGCCACGGAGGCTCGCCAGCGAGAAGCCGCCGCCGCCGGACCAGCTCGCATACAGTTCGCCCTGCTGCTCGGCTTGTTTGCCAAAGCTGTGCAGCATCTGCGGCACTTGCGCGCCGTCCAGCCGCGCCATGCGGGTCTGCCAGCCGCGCTGCGCGGGCTCGAGACGGGTGTCCTCCAGCATCAGCCGCCCGCCCCACAACCCGGCGCTGCTCTGGGCGAACCGCCACTCGCCCCCGCTGTGATGAAACGCGATGCTGGCGTCCACCAGCGGCAGGGTGCGGTCTGCGTCTCCGATGGTGATGTTCGTCGTGCCCGGCGCGCTCAAGTGCCCGGCGAGCTGCATGGCGTTCGCGTTTTTCCAGGGTATCTCGCCCTGCGCCCACACCCGCACCGGCCCGGCCAAACGCAGCCGCGACAGGAACCTTTGCGCCTTCGGCGCCACGGCCAGCACGACCGGATGCGCATGCAGCACGACATCGGCTTCGGCGATGCTCACCACGCGCTGATCCAGGTCCACGCTGGCATCCATCTTCTGCCCCGGTACGTCCGGCGTGGTGGTCAGGCGGGTCAAACGAACCGGTTCGCGCCGCCCCGGCCGCACCGGCCAGTCCGCCGTCGCCGCCAGACCCGGCAGATCCTGCCCGCGCCAGCGCAGAGGGCCGCTGTCGAGCTCCAGATGCAGGTGGTGCCCCGACTCCGATTCCGGCGCGCTCACGGTCGCTGACAGCACCGGCGGCATGGTTTCATCCACGCGCTCCGGCAGCCAGTCGCGCAGGCGCGCCAACGCCGCCTCCAGCATGTCCGGCACCGCCTCCGCCGCCTTCGTTTGCGGCTCCTGCGAGTCCACCACTTCGACGTCACCGCTGGTGCGCACCCGTTTCAGGCGCTGAAACACCACCTGGCCGTCCAGCTCAATTTGCAAACCCCCGAGACGCCCGAGCAGCTCCTTCACTTCGAGGCCCTCGCGATCGACATGCACCTCCAAATCCAAGTCCTCCAGCCGCAGTGCAGCATCGCCTTCACCCGCCTGCAAGGTGCTGCCGTTCGCCTGCACCCAGGCGCTGCGCCAGCCGGCGCGACCGCGCTTGACCTGCGCTTCGTCCCAGGCCAGCAGCAGCCCCTTTTGCCCGCCCTCGCGGTACCACTTCAAACCCTCGAACGAGATGCCAAAACCCGGCAGCAGAGCGGCGGATTCCCAGGACACAAACACACCGCGCTCGGCCAGACGCGCCTGCATAGTCGTCGCGGCTTTTTCGCCCAGCCAGTGCCGCGCGAGCCACAGTGACGCCACACCGCCAATGAACAACGCCAGCAGGACCAGCAGCACGGCCCGCTTTCGCTGCGGACGCGCACGCTGGCTCACGGCGGAGGAGGGTTCCGCGCTCATCAACAAGGAATAACGCCTCAAACGCGCCGCCGCGCGCGCGAAACGCGATCTTTAGAGCCCTGTCCGGCAAATGCAGCTTGCTGTAGCCCAGGTCTATGACCTGGGAGAATCAGGGCGGGCTCCGCTTCCCACCCTCAAACCCCCGCCTCAGAAGCGGCTGCACGGGGGCACGGAGGTGAGTTGGAGCAGCCGGCGGTCTGTAACCCCAGAGGGAAGCGCCGCGCAAAGAAACCGGCCTCATAGAGGCCAGGTACAGCCTCTGCCGGACAAGCTACACTGCCTGCGCAAGGCCCCCCTCGCCCTTCGCCACATGATCAAACGCCTGGACGTTAAGAAACCCGCTTGCCAAGTATTGACTCCCGACCCTTTCTTGGTGCTCACGCCAACGCCATCACAAAGATTCGCCGGAATGCTCACGCCAATTCCATTCTTCAATGCCAGACGAATGACTAATCTGTCAAAAATTTGCACCCCGTTTTCCCCGTTTTCCTGGGCAAACCACAGGCAAAATTTATCGGTGGGAAATCAATTGGGACGAAACTTTCGACTGGTTCAAACAATAGCAACTCAAGCCATGAATGTTCACATACTCATCATCTCTCTCATCCTAGTATTCCTGTCGGTCGGCGTCCGAGGCGCAGACCCAATCCTTGAACTCGTCGCATTGGAGCAGAAAACGCTTGCCGAAAAAGGCATCAGTGCGTTTTACGAGATTGCCGAAAGCCAAGGCTGGAATCCGCCACAGATAAAATCAAAGTGGGCAATCAGTCACGTTGCAGACAGAGACGAGAAAGCTCGCCTCAATGCTCAGTTCGAACTCGGCCAAAACCTTCTTCGTGCTTTGCCGGATATGCTGAAAGCGAAGGAGTCGGCTGGAGAGCTACAATCAGTGCAGCGGCTAATGGCTTTCGCAGGCTGGATGGCATCGAAGCAATGCTACGGCAATGCGTTGATTGCTCGTCGAGCTTTTGATCTGACGCTTCCTGTCGCCGGACAACTGGCGACTCATGAAGGCAGCACAGATGAAACACTGGCTGCGCTTCAAACTGCGCTAAACCCAGATTGGGCAACTACTGCCTTCGCCTCCGCTGTTCTCGATGACGAGGCAGGTGCGGCCATCTTCGCTGTCGCCAAGAACTCAGATGATCTTCGGTTGATTTGGGCCGATGGTGTTCGCAAAGCAATCGAGTCCAAAGACCCAAACTGGGCCAAGTCACTACCTGCTGGATTTATTCTTCCAGGTGTTAGACCAGACGCAGCAAAGATAGCGAACGAGGCACTCCCATTCTTTGTTGATGACCCGCTGCCGCAAAAACCGACAACCGAGGCACTGTTGTCGGGAAAGCATCACCGAAACATCGTTGCCGGAATCGAGCCAGTAAACGCTTCGCATCTTAGAAGCCTTATCGCTTTTCGCCATGAATTGAAGGCGTTCCCCGACGAGACCGTGAAAAGTGATTTTTACCCAGGCTTGAAAGGTGCATTCGATGCAGCGTGGAGGAGGCACTACAAAGCCAAGAGTCCGCAGGGTTTATCGATGAAGCTGGGCCTTGCTGCTTGGGCGACCTATGATGCAATCAAGCATCAGCAGTTCATGCCAGACGATGAAGTATTGGGGGGGGGGCAGGGTTAGGAGACAAATTGACAAAATGAGAGCAGAGTTAGAGTTGCCAGCGATCCATCAAGAATCTATAATCCAACCACCTCAATGCTCACGATGACTTCACCACCAAAACTCGCCGGAATTCGCCTGAGGGTTGCATTCCCCGGCTTTTGTCGAATGACAGATTAGTCAAGTAGTTGCTCCTGCCCCCGTTTCCCAGCAGTCATGAAACCATCCCGCTACCTGCCATTCATCGCTTTGGCCTGCGTCCTGAACTTGACCGGCAACAACTTCGTTAACGCCACGGAAACCAACCTCGCCGCCGAACGGGATGCCATCCGCGCGGCGGCCGCCGCCTTCTGCGCCGAACTGCGTCGAGAACCCGTCCGCGGCCTGCCGGACGATGCGCAGTTGCAACGCCTGTCCCCGCACCTCACACCGGAGATCGTCTCCCTCTTCCAACGCGCCCGCGTCCTCCAGCAAGAACACATACGCAAGCACCCCGACGAGAAACCTTACTGGATCGAAGGCGACCTCTTCAGCAGCCTCTTTGAAGGGG
>CAZKMS010000139.1:10304-14730 GCA_964553805.1 uncultured Verrucomicrobiaceae bacterium | reverse complement strand
GGCTGAGGATGCCCTCGTGCATGCGCGCGCCGCCGGAGGCGGAGAACACGATCACCGGTTTGCGCTCGGCGGTGGCGGCCTCAATGGCGCGGGTGATTTTTTCCCCCACCACGCTGCCCATGCTGGCGCCGAGAAAACGAAAGTCCATCACCGCGAGCAACACCGGCACGCCATCGATGACCGCGCGGCCCGTGACAACCGCCTCCTTCAAGCCGGTCTTGCTCTGGTAGGCCCGCACCTTGTCGAGGTAGCCTTTGAAGCCAAGGGCGTCCACCGAGTCGAGTGCGGTGTCGATTTCCTCAAAGCTGCCCTGATCCACCAGGCTGTCGAGACGCTCCGGCGCGCTGATGGTGAAGTGATAGCCGCAGTTGGTGCAAACGCGCAGGTTCTTGACCAGCGCCTCCTGGAACAAACTTTCGCCACATGACGGGCATTTGATCCACAGCCCCTCGGGCATGTCCTTCTTCTTTTCACCGAGGTCGGAGATGGTGCGCTTTTTGAAAAATCCCATGGTCGGTCAGTGCGGGGCACACTGTTAAGCGCGCAGGCCGAAGATCACCACCATTTTTTCCCAGCAGCATGGATGAACAATCGACCCTGGCAGAAAATGCGGTGCCAGCCCTTTCTCTTGACGTTGGAGGAAGACTCTCGCAGGGATGTGAGCGGATGATGAAACGCGCCCGACTCCAATCGTGGCGAACAGACTGCGGCCAAGCTTTTTTTGTAAAGACCCGCTGATTTTTCGTTGTTGCAGTGGCAGAAAGCGACAAATTGCCCGAGTCAAAAGAACCTGAATTTCAGCTTGATAGCAAGGTCAATAGGGCAGTCCCGCCAGACAGGCTCGTCAGTGAGCGACGCAAACACCAGGCCGGCTTTTTTCTGCAAAATTTCGGGGGTGTATTATTACAATTGTGAAAAATATCTTTGACTATGGTCATTGCGAAGCGATCATTTACATTCACCTGACAAAATCGTGGCGCCCGACTCACAACTCCCAGAATTCGTTTCCAAAACCAAGTCCAGCCGGCAGACTTGGTTTCAGGCACTCGCCTGTCGCTGTATTGCCCTCATTTCCATGGGATTAGGCTCTTCCATGGTGCAAGGCCAGACCTACCCGACCTACACTTGGGACATCGATTTGTTTTCCTCCTCCAATTGGTCTTGGGTAGGGAACTGGGCCGGGTTTTTCGTCGCACCAGGGAACAACTTTAATGCCCATTTCGTTTTCACCGGCACCGCTCAGACCAACAATACCAATGACCGCACCGGCGGAACGGCGCACTCCATCAGCTTCAGCAACGGCGCGGGAGCCTTTGTCATCGGCGGCAATGCGATTACCCTGACGGGCGGCATCACCAACAACTCTGCCAACCTGCAAACCCTCAATCTTCCCATTGGGCTCTCTGCCGGCTCCCACACAGTTCACACCGCGTCCACTGGCAGCATCACCCTCGGCGGCGTTGTTTCCGGCTCCGGCGGATTGACCAAGACCGGCGGGCAAACGCTCACCCTCAACGGCTCCAACACCTTCCAAGGCACCACCCTGGTCAGCGCCGGCACACTGGCGCTCGGCCACGTCAACGCCCTGCAAAACAGCACGCTCGACACGGGCACAAGCGGAAGCCAACAGGTGACCTTCACCGTGAGCGGCAGCAACACCTACAACCTCGGCGGCTTGCAGGGAGCGGACGCTCTCGCCTTCGGCGCAAACTCGCTCCGAATCGGCGCCAACAACGCTTCGACCACCTACTCAGGCAGCCTCGGCGGCACGGGCGGCATCACCAAAACCGGCACCGGCACGCTGGCCCTGACCGGCAGCAGCAGCTACAATGGCAGCACGACGGTCTCCGCAGGCACCCTGAGAGTCAATGGCTCAGTCAGCAGTCGCGGAATCAGCGTGGGTGCTGGCGGTTCCCTCGGTGGTACCGGCACCGTCATCTCCACAGCCAACGCCAGTGTCATCAGTGGTGGCCTGCACACCGGTGTGCTGAATGACGGTGCCGCCAACAGCCTCAACATTCGCGTCACCGGCGGCAGCCTGGCGATCAACGGCACCACCTCGCTGGAGCTGATCAGCGCCAGCAGCAACGACCTGATTTCATTCGCCGACTCCACCATCACCCAGATCACCGTCGGCGGCACGCTCTCGGTCTCCGCGCTCAATCCATCCTTCCTGGTGCGTGATCGTTCCTGGCAGCTTTTCAACTGGGCTGGCATCACCACCGTCAACGGTGCCTTTGCCAGCTACGACCTGCCCAACCTCGATAGCGGCTTGAGCTGGGACGTGTCGAAGCTCTACACCACGGGTTACCTCAGCATCGCGCCGGAACCCAGCCGGATGCTGCTGTTGGGCCTCGGCGCGAGCCTGCTTTTGTTCCGCCGCCGCCGCGCGTCGTAGCTAGCGTGGGGGGAGGGAAGCGAAGAACGCGGGCTTTTTTCGATCCGGTTGCCAGGTCTGAAGCTGAGGCTATGCTGCCTCCGCATGCACCTCCGACCCGGTTCCCTTCTTTGCCTGCTGGCCTGCGCAAGCCTCGCCTCCTGCGCCAGCAAGCTGCCACCGCCGCCCGCGAATTTTGATGATCAACTGGAGACGGCTGACGTCAATCGCGACGGCAAGCTGTCTCATGACGAACTGGCCGACTTCATGGCCTGCCATTTGTTCTACAAGCGCGATGCCAACCGCGACAACAAGCTGACGCTGGATGAGTGGTGGCCCGGGGCGGACGCGATCGAGAAGAAACCCTTTCACAAGCGCGATCTCGATGACAACGGCATCGTCACCCTGGATGAAGCCCGCCGCCATGCGCGCAAGGATCCCAACATCGCGGCCACCTTGAACAATGCCGACCGCAATCAGGATGGCTTTGCTGACTGGGATGAAGTCAACGCCTACCTTGGCAAGCGCTGACCCAGCAGCTTAACCGCGCGCCAGGGTGGCCACCACCACCCTTTCCACCTCACCAGCACCACGCAGAACACGGGCGCATTCGTGGCAGGTGGAGCCGGTGGTGAGCACATCATCAATCAGCAAGACCGCGCGCCCGGCAAGCGCAGGCGCGGATTGCCAGGGCCAGGAGCGGCGCAGGGCGAAGGCGCCGCGCAGGTTGCGCAAGCGGCGGGCGCGGTCGAGCCCGGCCTGGGCGCTGGTGCGGCGCACGCGGCGCAGGGCCTTGACGGCGGGAATGCCGGTGGCGCGGGAGAGCTCCAGACAGAGCTCCCAACTTTGATTGTACTCCCGCAGCATCTCGCGCCAGGGATGCAACGGCACCGGCACCAGCAGCCAGTGATCAGGATCGAGCCCGGCCAGCCGCGGCTCCTCCAATGCCCGGCGCAGCAGATTGCCAAGCAGGCCGCGCAGTTCGTGACGGCGCTCGTACTTGAACCCGTGAATCAGATCCCGCACCACGCCCTCGGCGCGATAGGCGCTGGTGGCGAAGTCGAACGCAAACTGACGGTCTTCGCAATTCCAGCACTGGAAGGCATGTGTCAACGCACCGGAGTAAGGCTCGCCGCAGGCTTGGCAGCGCGGCGGCTCGATGACCGGCAGAGCGTCCTGGCAATCGCGGCAAAGCCACGCGCCCAACTCCGGCGCTGCTGGCCGCTCGGATGACAGAGGCACGCGGCAGCCAAAACAAACCGGCGGGTAAACCGCGTCCAGCACCCGCGCGCTGCCGCGCCGCCACCAAGCATGGAAGAGCGCCGGCAGTTGGTGTTGGGTTTCCATGCCGAACCACCTCTGCCGTCCTGCGCTGCCTCAGTCGAGCTTGGTCAGCTTCAACTGGCGAAACTGCACCACCATCGGCGGACCCTGGTGGATTTGCAACGCCAGCAGGCCTTCCTTCGCTGCATTCGCGCTGTCCTCATCGGTGACATCGACGGTTTGCAGGTCATTGATGAAGTGCTGCAAGTGGTTGCCCTTGGCGATGATCTTGTAGTCGTTCCAGTCCTCGCTTTTGATGGCGGCCTGGATGGCGTCGGAGTCGCCGACGCTGCCGGTCTCTTCCACCACTGGTTTCGGTTTGCCCTTGGCCTTGCCTTTGGCGTCACTGGCTGCGGCGGGTTTCACCGTGGTTTTTTGACCACGCAGGGCCAGGATGCCACGGCCTTTTTCCTCGTAAAGGATGCCGCTGTACTTGGTGCCCGCCTCGAAGTCGGCCTGATAACCGGTCATGACCGGACCGAACTCGCCGGCCTCAAGCTCCTGGCTGCGGTACTGCACGCCGGAGTTGCCGGCAACGATGCGGTATTGGAAGGTCAGTTCGAAATCGCCCACGGTGCCGGCTTTCCAGACCAGGAAGGTGTTGTGTTTGAGGATGCCTTTCTCCGGATTCGCCGGGTCGGGCGGGGTGCGACCGGTGATGGCGCCGTCCTCGACGCTCCAGAGCTGCGGGTTGCCCTCCCAGCCGGTGAGGTCGGTGCCGTTGAA
>CAZKMS010000139.1:0-10294 GCA_964553805.1 uncultured Verrucomicrobiaceae bacterium | reverse complement strand
CAGCGGCTTGCAGCGCGGCGCTGGCGAGAAGAGTGGAAACAACAAGACGCATCATGGAAGGAAGAGGTGGGTGATTGAGCGGGGCAGGCGATGGAACGCGCGGCCGGTCCTGTTCTAGCGGTGAAAGCGGCAGCGCTCAAGCGCGGTCACTGATCGCCTCCAATTTGGCGGCGGTTTCGCTCCAGGCCACCTCCTGCGGCAGGCGCTTCGACAGCGCGGCCAGGGCGGCAGTGACACCGGCGGCCTCGCCCATCGCCACCGCATTGCCGGTGACGCGGTAGCTGGAGTGCGCGATGAAGTCACCGCTGATGCAGCGGCCGGCCATCATCAGGCCGTCCACGTCTTTGGCGATCAAGGCGCGCAACGGGATGTCGTAGGGCTTCATCTTGATCTCCTTCGGCATGATGGCGTGGTTCTTGTTATGCTCCGCGCTCAACGCATGCACATCGATACCGAAGGTGACACGCGTCACCGCGTCGTCGTGGCGGGCGCCCTGGGCGAGGTCATCCTGCAGCACGGTGTAGCGGCCCTTGATGCGGCGGCCGTCGCGCACGCCGATCTGCTCGGCGGTGGCGACGATTTGAATGCCCTCCCACGGCCCGCCGAGCTGGCGCAGGTTGGAGACCATCTTGTTCATTTCGGCGCGCGCCCGAACCGTGGCCGCAGTGATCTCGGCGGCGTCCCAGGCCTTGATGCCATACTCGTGGTTCATCATCGCGAAGATCAAATTGTCCCGCACATGCCACATCGTCGGGCTGGCATAGGACGGGAAATGGCCGGTGCCGACGAGCACGTCCTTGATGCGCTGCTTCTTCTCCTGATCGGTGTTTTCGCCCGGCTGCGGCTTGCCGAAGCGCACGAATTCGCGCAGCGCCTCGACATCCCTCACGACCATGAGCGCATTCAACGACATCGGCTGGCAGGGGCAGTCCTCCGACATGCCGATCTCGAACGCGCAACCGGCTTGGTAGCCAAGATCACCGTCGCCAGTCGTGTCGATGAAGACCGGCGCTTTCCAAGCCTGCCGGCCGGATTTCGACTCAGTGACGACGGTGGTAAGGCGGCTGCCTTCCTTGAAAGCCGCACAGACCTTGGTGTGAAACTGGAACATGACACCCGCCTCCACACACAGTTCCTCCAGCAGCATCTTCAGCGCCTCGGGGTCGTAGCAAAACCGGCTGGTGCTGCTGGAGTTCGCGCGGGCATCGCGGGCATCGAGTTTATCACGCAGCTCCTTGGCGAAGCCGGGCTTGTTGAAGTCGAGGAAATAACCGAGCAGGCCCGCCGTCCAGATGCCGCCGAGACAACCGCGCCACTCAAACAACCGCACCTTGGCCCCCGCCCGCGCCGCTGTGATGGCCGCCGCCACGCCCGCCGGTCCGGCACCGCATACGATCACGTCCGCGTCGTTCGTGAGCGGAATGTCACGCGCCTCCTCATGGAACTGGTCCGGACGCGCCTTTTCATCCGCTGCGAGCACGGACGACTGGCTGGCGGCTCCGCCGGCGAGGGCAGCGGAGATAAAACGACGACGGGAAACGGGTGAGGCGGGTTTCATGAACAGAGTAGGACGCTGCCGCCGCCGCGTTGTTTTCAGGTTCGTCCGGGAAGTGGGTGCGTTTTTTCCGTTCGGTGGCAGGAGGACGCGAAGCGCAAGGAAGGAGGCTTGCCAAGCCTCCGGTTCCAAGAGGCAGGCTTGCCATGCCGGGCATTCCCCCTTGTCCTGGCACTTTGGCAAGTGCCCTTCCTTGACCGGCGCTTGGGCAAGCGCCGTTCCTTGCTCGCCCCGCTGCCCCCCAAGCTCCCAATGCCTCGCCACACCTCACTGCCTGTTCCACTCTAACTTCCCGGATGATCCTGTTTTCATTCGACTGCATTTGGTCTTCATCCAAAAATTCAGCCGCCAACGCGCGTAGGTATTGCATGTCCGACTCCCGACCCGTCGCTGTCTCCTCCCGCCGTCGTTTTTTGGCCCGCGCCTCCGGTGCCGCGCTCGCCTTCCACGCGCCTGCCGTGCTGCGTGGCGCCACACCGGAGGCAAAGATTCTCGACACCAAGGTAATCTCCCAGCAGCCGGAATTTTACAGCGCCTGGTCCACCCTGGCGCGCCGCGCCAACGGCGAGTTGTGGCTGGCCTGGTCCGGCGGACGCGAGGCGCATGTCTGCCCCTTCGGCCAGGTGCACGCGATGAAGTCCACCGACAACGGCGCGACCTGGACCTTTCCGCGCGTGCTGCACGATGGGCCCATCGATGACCGCGACGCTGGCATGCTGGAGACGGCTAAAGGCACGCTGCTGGTGACGACGTTCTCCTCGCTCGCTTACGACGACCGTATCCTCAACCAACCGAAGGCCGTGGCCGCCTGGGAGCCGGAGCGCCTGCGGCGCTGGCAGGCCGAGCGCGACTGGCTCACCGCCGAGCAACGTCAGGCCGAACTCGGCCACTGGGCGTTTCGTTCCACCGACGATGGCATTTCCTGGTCGGCGCGCATTCCGACCGTGGTCAACAGCCCGCACGGTCCCATCCAGCTCAGCGACGGCCGGCTGCTCTACGCCGGCAAGGAGCTTTGGAGCAAACAGCGCCGCATCGGCGTCGCCGAGTCCAAAGACGACGGCCAAAGCTGGCAGTGGCTGGCGGAAATGCCGACGCGGGAGGGCGACCAACCCTCCAACGACTACCACGAACTGCATGCGGTGGAGGCGGCGGACGGCACGCTCATCGCGCAGATTCGCAACCACAATGCCAGCCACAAGGGCGAGACCCTGCAGTCCGAATCGAGCGATGGCGGCAAGACCTGGAGCGTGCCGCATCCCATCGGCGTCTGGGGTCTGCCCTCGCATCTGCTGCGCCTGCGCGACGACCGCCTGCTGATGACCTACGGCCACCGCCGCCAGCCTTACGGCAACCAAGCCCGCCTCAGCACTGACAACGGCCGCACCTGGAGCGAGTCGGTGATTGTTTCCGGCGACGGCACCAATGGCGACCTCGGTTATCCGAGCACGGTCGAACTCGACGACGGCACGCTGCTCACGGTTTGGTATGAAGCGCCCAAAAAAGGCGCCAACGCAGTGCTCAGGCAAGCGCGCTGGCGCCTCTCGTCGTGATTGAGTTCAGCCGAGATCAAACAGCAGACCTTCAGCTTCCTCGCCCGCCGTGAAGCGCAACGTGCCCGCAGTCTCGCTGCTCACCGCGTCTCCGGCTTCGAGGGCCACACCGCCCACGGAGGCACGGCCCTTGATCAATTGAAACCAGACGCCGCAGCCGCCGCGCACTTCCTGCTCCACGGACTGTCCGCTGGCAAGGCGCACGCGGTACACGTCCGCATCCTGCTGAATGGTGGCTGAGCCGTCGCGGCCGTCGCTGGAAATGACAAGCACTTTGGGATCGCTGTCGCGCGCCGGCTCGGGATGCCACTCGGTGTAGCTCGGCACCAGCCCGCGGGCACGCGGCTGGATCCAGATTTGCAGCATGTGCGTGGTCACGTCGGCGGACGGATTGAACTCGCTGTGCAGCACGCCTTTGCCGGCGCTCATGAGTTGGATCTGGCCCGGCTGCAACACGCGGCCGTTGCCGAGGCTGTCCTTGTGCTGCAGCGCGCCTTTGACGACATAGGAAAAAATTTCCATGTCGCGATGCGGATGCGTGGGAAAACCGCCGCCGGGGGCGATGTGGTCTTCGTTGATCACGCGCAGACTGCGGAAGCCCACGTGCGCGGGATCGTAGTAATCGGCAAACGAGAACGTGTGATGCGACTTCAGCCAGCCGTGGTCGGCATGGCCGCGCTCATGGGAACGACGAACCGTGAGGGTATCTGATGTTGTTTTCATAACACGCCCAGCATCGCCCGAACCGCACGCCGCGCCAATGCCGCTTTCGCGTGCTGAGCATGCACCGCGCGCAGGATGGACATTTCCCGCTTGCGGGCGGCCAAGCTCCGACGCACAAGAAACAGCTCACCCATCCAATCCTTTCTTCACCATGTCCCAATCCGCCCTTGAAACCGGCCGCGCCTTTCTCGCTGAAAACGCCACGAAAGCAGGCATCACCACCACCCCCAGCGGCCTGCAATACGAAGTGCTGCAGGAAGGCAGCGGCAAAAGCCCGAAAGCCACCGACACCGTCGAGGTGCATTACCGCGGCACCCTGCTGAGCGGCGTCGAGTTCGACAGCTCCTACTCGCGCTTCCAAACCATCGAGTTCCCGCTCAATCGCGTCATCAAAGGCTGGACTGAAGGCCTGCAAACGATGAAGGAAGGCGGCAAAACCCGCTTCTTCATCCCCTCCGAGCTCGCCTACGGCAGCCGCGGCGCCGGTGACGACATCGGTCCGAACGAGACCCTCATCTTCGAGGTCGAGCTGTTCAAGGTGTTCGCGAACTGAGCCTGGGCGGAAGACCGAAAAGCACGCCGGCCAGTTTTGAACCGCGATTGCTTTCGTTTCGGCTTCCGGCAGGTTGTCGCATGCCCGCCCGCCTCGTGCTCAACGAAGACACCTACCCGCTCGTGCTGCGTGAGTTGATCGGCGAGGCCCGGCGCCTGCTCTGGCTGGTCACCGCCGACATCAAGGACTTGTACATCGCGGACGGCGCCCAGTTTGTTCCGCTGCTGAAAGTGCTGGCGGACAAGCTGCGCGAGGGCGTCGAGATCCGGCTCGTGCACGCCAAGGAACCCGGCCCGCGCTTTCGGGAGGACTTTGATCGTTTTCCCGAACTGGTGAAGGCAGAGGGTTTCGAGCGCATCCTCTGCCCGCGCATGCACATGAAGTGCGTGATCGCCGACGGCCGCCGCGCCTACATCGGCTCCGCCAACCTCACCGGCGCCGGCATGGGCGCCAAAAGCCCGCACCGCCGCAACTTCGAAGCCGGCGTGCTCACCGAGGACCGCGATACCATCGCCGAGTTGATGCGCTTCCTCGACGCGTTTTATTTGGGCGACCACTGCGTGAAGTGCCAGCGCCGCGATGTCTGCCCGGATCCGATTGCATGAGCGAGCCCGACCACAAAACCGCCGTCATCACCGGCGGCGCCGGCACCCTGGCGCAGGCCATCGTGGAGCGTCTCCGCAGCGACGGCTGGCAGGCGCACGCGCCCGGCCGCGACGAACTTGACGTCACCTCCAGCGCGCAGGTGCGCGCGTATTTCGCCGCGCTGCCCCGTGTCGATCTGCTCATCTGCCAGGCCGGCGTGATTGAGGATGCCTCGCTTGCAACCATGATGCCGGAAAGCTTCGAGCGCGTGCTCGACGTCAACTTGAAGGGCGCTTTCCGCTGCACACGCGAGTGGCTTTGGCTGATGGCCAAACAACGGCGCGGACACTTGATCACGGTCGGCTCCTTCGCCGCGCTGCGCGGCACCGCCGGCCAGGCCAGCTACGCCGCCGCCAAAGCCGGGCTCATCGGCCTGACCAAAGCCACCGCGCTCGAATACGGCGCGCGCGGCCTGCGCGCCAACTGCGTGCTGCCCGGCCTGCTCGAAACCCGCATGACCGCGGCGCTGCTCAGCAACCCCGCGCGCCGCCGTGAGCTGGAGGAGCAGCACGCCCTGCGCCGCTTCAATACCGTCGGGGACGCCGCGCGCTTCATCGTGTTCCTCGACTCCATGCACCACGTCTCCGGCCAGGTCTTCCAGCTCGACAGCCGCCTTGGGCGGTGGACCTAAGGTGGGGCAATCATCTTGATTGCCCGAAAGCGGATGGCGGGCGCGCAAGCAGGATGCTGGCGCCACCTCACAGCAGCATCAGCGCCGGGTTCTCCAGCAGCTTCTTCATCTCCGCCAGGAAGGTGGCGGCGACGGCGCCATCGACGACGCGGTGGTCGCCGCTGAGGCCGAGCCACATGCGTTTGCCGGCAACCACCGCGCCCTTGTCATTGACAATCGGGGTGTTGCGGATGCTGCCGACACTGAGGATGGCAGCCTGCGGCGGGTTGATGATGGCGGAGAATTGATCGATGCCGTAGGCGCCGAGATTGGAGACGGTGATGGTGCCGCCGTTGAACTCATCGGGCGTGAGTTTCTTGTTCTTGGCACGCCCCGCCATGTCCTTCACCGCCGCGCTGATCTCAAGCAGCGTTTTCTTTTCCGCCTCCTTGATCACCGGGGTGACAAGACCGTCCTCCACCGCGATGGCGACACTGAGGCCAACCGACTTGAACTTGACGATGGCGTCGCCGTCCCAGGCGGCGTTGATCGCCGGCACGATCTGGGCGGCGCGGATGACGGACTTCAGCACGAAGTCGTTGAAGGTGTACTTGTTGCCGCCGTTCTTTTCCGCCGTCGCGTTCAACTGCGCGCGGAAATCCATCAGCGGCTCGGCATCGATGTCGATCTGTAGATAAAAATGCGGGATCTGCGTCTTCGAAGCCAGCAGGCGCTCGGCGATGATGTTGCGCATGGTCGAAGTCGGCACGCGCTCGTCCTCGGGGCCAGCCACCGGACGGATCGCCGGAGTGGCGGCCGCGGCGCGCCCCCCTGCCCCGCCCTTCGGCGCGGCTTCGACATCGGCGCGCACGATGCGGCCGCCAGGCCCCGTGCCTTCGAGCTGGCTCAAATCGACACCGAGTTCGTCGGCGACTTTGCGCGCCAGCGGTGAGGCCTTGACACGCGCGCCATTGGCGGCGGCGCGCGCCGGACGACGGCTGGCGCTGGGGGCTTTCGGCAGCAGGCTGGAGCCCGCCGGGCGCTTGCCTCCGGCGGCCTCCTTTTTCTCAGACTTCTCCGCGGCGGGCGCCGGCGCGGCGCTGGCGATCAATTCATCGATATTGCCCGGGGCTTCCTCGCCCTCCTCCAGGACAACGGCCATCGGTGCGCCGAGCGGGATTTTGTCGCCCGCCTTGGCCAGCAGCTTGTGCAGCACGCCATCAAAAAAGGAGGTCATCTCCATCGTTGCTTTGTCAGTCTCGACATCGGCGATGGGCTGGCCGTTGCTGACGGCGTCCCCTTCTTTGACCATCCACTTCGCGAGGGTGCCCTCGGTCATGGTGTCGCTCAGTTTCGGCATTTCGATGATCTTTGGCATAAGAGCGGCGGTTATTAGGCTAAGTTAGAAAATAAAAGGAGTTAGGTTAGCAGATGCTCAGCGCTTTTTCGACCACCACTTCCGGCGTCGGCAATTGAATGGCTTCCAGCGGCGGGCTGTAAATCGCCGGCGCGTCGAGCGAATTGACTCGCAGCACGGGGGCATCCAATTCATCGAAGATGGCGTTCTGAATCATGTAGGCGATCTGCGCGCCGACCCCGCAGTAGGGTTTGTTTTCCTCGACGTAAATGGCGCGGTGGGTTTTCGCCACCGACTCCAGGATCGTCTCCTCATCGAGCGGGCGGATGCTGCGCACATCGACGACCTCGGCGCTGATGCCGTGCTCTTCTTCCAGGATTTGCGCCGCCTGCAGGCAGGTGATCACCGCCCGGCCATGCGCGATGAGCGTGATGTCGCTGCCCTCACGCTTCACATCGGCCACGCCGAGCGGGATGAACAACTCGCCGTCAGGCAGCTCGTCGTTGCTGGGCACCTCCCATTCTTTGCCGTAAAGCTGAGTGCTCTCCATGAACATGACGGGATCATTGTCGCGGATCGCCGCCTTCATCAGGCCCTTGGCATCGTAGGCGTTGCTGGGGCAGACGCACTTCATGCCGGGGAAGTTGGCCATGATGTTTTCCGGCGTGTGGCTGTGCGTGGCGCCGACGCTGGTGCCGCCGTTGGCCGGGCCGCGGATGACGATGGGGCAGTGAATTTTGCCGCCGCTCATGTAGCGCACCATGGCGGCGTTGTTGACGATCTGGTCCCAGGCCACGGTGTAGAAACTCCAGAACATCAGCTCCATCACCGGCCGCACGCCGAGCATGGAAGCCCCGACGCCCATGCCGATGAAACCGGCCTCGCTGATCGGGGTGTCGACCACTCGATCGTCGCCCCATTTTTTCCAAAGACCCTCGGTCACCTTGTAGGCGCCGTCGTATTGGGCGACTTCCTCACCCATCAGCACGACCATTGGGTCGCGGGCGAGTTCTTCGTCAAAGGCTTCGCGGAGAGCGTGGCGGTAAGAAAGACGGCGGGGCATGGGGGAGCGATGAAAAGTGAAAAGTCTGGCGTTGAACAGGAGGAGCGGTCAGTCGTTGAAAAAGTGGCGTCCGGTCTGACCGGCCTCGGTCTTGTTGTCCACCTCCCAATACACATCCTCGAAAATGGCCTCCGGTTCGGGGTAAGGACTGCTCTTGGCAAACTCGGCGGAAGCCTCGGCTTCCTTCTGCGCCTCCTTGTCGATTTTTTTGAGATCGTCCTCGCTGGCGACGCCTTCCTCCAGCAGCACGCGTTTCCAGCGCTGGATCGGGTCGTGATCGCGTTGAAAGCGCTCGATTTCCTCCTTGGTGCGATAGCCGTCCTTGTGCTTGGAGTCGGCGACGGAGTGGCCGTAGTGGCGGTAGGTCGCAACCTCCAGCAGCGTCGGCTTCGACTCGTTGTGGGCGCGCTCGATGGCCACCTGCGTGCGCGCGCGGATCTCATAAACATCCTCGCCGGAAAAAAGCTCCCAAGCCATGTCATAACCCGCGGCACGCTCCGCCAGACAGGACGGGTAGGCGGAGCTGCGGCGCTGGCTGGTGCCCATCGAGTAGCCGTTGTTTTCGATGACATAGATCACCGGCAGGTTCCAAAGCGCCGCGAGATTGAGCGACTCATGAAAAGAACCCTGGTTCACCGCGCCATCGCCGAGGTAGCAAAGCGCCGCGCCCTTGAGCTTCTTGTACTTCAGACCGTAGGCCAACCCCAGACCGAGCGGTGTCTGGCCGGCGACGATGCCGTGCCCGCCCCAGTAGTTTTTGTCCGGTGCAAAGTAGTGCATCGACCCGCCCTTGCCCTTCGAACAACCGGTGGCCTTGCCAAAAAGCTCCGCCATGCATTCGTCCATGCCCATGCCCGCGCACAGCGCATGGCCGTGGTCGCGGTAGGCCGTGATGACGTGATCATTTTCTCCGAGCAGGGAAATCGTGCCGACTGCCACCGACTCCTGGCCGATGTAAAGATGGAGGAACCCGCCCATGCGACCCGCCTGATAGTGCTGCAGCGAGACCTGCTCAAACTTCCGGATGCGCGCCATCTTGCGGTAGAACTCGATCTTGTCCGCAGCGGTCAGAGATTGGTTGATCGGAGCGCCAGCGTGGCTGCTGGCGGGGGGAGCGGGAGAAGTCGCTTTGGCCATGATGAAAGAGGGCGCAAATTAACGAGCTTTGCCGGGGAAGCAAGGACGGTATCGCTTCTACAAGCGAGCTGTTATTGATTCGATTAACCCCGATAGTTAATCCCTGCCTTTTAATCCTGTTAATCCACACCCAAATCCCGTCAATCCTGTCAAAGCTTGTTCCACGTGGAACAAACCCGCCGCTTTTCCTGGGATGCAAACCCGCCAGACTCGGCTAAACTTCCTCCCGCCATGGCCGCCCCTGCCCTCTTCACCTACCCGACCACCTACGACGTCCTCGTCTGCGGCGCGGGACATGCCGGCGTTGAGGCCGCCATGGCCGCCGCCCGCCTCGGCGCGCACACCGCCATCCTCACCCAGAACCTGGACACCATCGCCCAGATGTCCTGCAACCCCGCCATCGGCGGTCTCGCCAAGGGCAACGTCGTGCGCGAGATCGACGCTCTCGGCGGCGTCATGGCCCTCAATACCGACGCCACCGGCATCCAGTTCCGCCTGCTCAACGCCCGCAAAGGCCCCTCCGTCCAGGCCCCCCGCGCCCAGTGCGACAAAAAAGCCTACCAGCTCCGCATGAAATGGCTGCTCGAAAGCCAGCCCGGCCTCGACCTCCACCAGGGCAACGCCGCCGAAATCCTCACCGGCTCCGAGGACCGCGTCACCGGCATCCGCACCTCCCTCGGTGTCGTTTACCGCGCCCGCGCCGTCATCATCTCCTCCGGCACCTTCATGCGCGGCCTGCTCCACGTCGGCCTGCAAAACCAGTCCGGCGGCCGCATGGGCGACACCCTCTCCACCCTCTCAGACAGCCTCCTCCACCTCGGCTTCGACGTCCAGCGCTTCAAAACCGGCACCCCCTGCCGCATCAACGGCCGCTCCATCGACTTCACCCAATGCGAGCCCCAGCCCGGCGACGTCCCCCCGCCCCGCTTCAGCTACCTCAGCGGCACCCCCGCCGACCCCGCTCCGCGCTCCCCGCTCCGCGCTCCGCATACGCTGAACGACTGGCGCCCCGCAACGTTCCACGTGGAACAACTCCCCTGCCACGTCACCTACACCAACCCCCGCACCCACGACATCATCCGCGCCAACCTCGACAAATCC
>CAZKMS010000138.1:0-14827 GCA_964553805.1 uncultured Verrucomicrobiaceae bacterium | reverse complement strand
GCGCCCAGGTGGGGAAGGTGTTCGTCGAGAAGCGCTGGTGGAAAAGCGCCAGCGCGGTGGCGTAGTTGTCGTCCTGGAGGTCGGTGTAGAATTTCTCCAGCGACGACGGCAACAGCAGCGCCTTATAGACGATGGTGCGGTGCGACAGTGAGGCGACGTAAAAGTCCGTCAGCTTCTGCTCGCGCGCCTTGATCGCCAGCTCGCGGCGCACCAGGTAGAGTGTGCGCTCGAATTCGTTGTCGCCCATGTCCTCCGGGCGCTCCAGGAAGAGGTGCTGGATGAAGGGCATGGTGCGGCGCGCCTTGTCACCGAGCTCGTTCGGATTCACCGGCACATCGCGCCAGCCGAGCACGCGGATCTTGCGGTAGCGCAGGATGCTCTCCGTCATCATGTGGATGTTCATCCGCTGCATCGGATCGTGCGGCAGGAAAAAGACACCGACAGCGAGATCCATCGGATGATCCAGCGCGTGGCCCATTTTTTCGACCTCAGGCAGCAGCACTTCGTGCGGGATTTGCGTCAGCACGCCGGCGCCATCCCCTGTGACCCGGTCAGCGTCCACCGCGCCGCGGTGCTGCACGCTGCACACCCCGCAGATGGCCATGTCCAGGATGGAACGGCTGCGTTTGCCGTGAATGTTGGCCACAAAGCCGACGCCGCAGGCGTCGCGCTCCGCTTCCATCAGGTGCAGGCTGCCTTCGTTGGGGATGTTTTCGTCGTAGAATGGGTGTTTCATAGGGCGCAAAACCCCCGTTCCAGGAGACGACCTGCCGGTACGGGGGTGGTTAAAATGCAGTAAATGAGGTCTCTTGCAAGCAGATGGAATGCCGGAGCGGCTGGCAAAGTGCCGAGCACTGGTTTTTCGGGGGCTGGGGCGCGCAGCCACCCTAGCCACTTTCACATTGCCGGTCCCGGCTTTATGCGGTTTGGTGGCCGCCCACTCTTCCCATGCCTGATCCCGCCGACCAGCTTATCATCGACGCCGGCGTGTGCGTCATCGGCACCCCGGACGCTCCCTTCCGGCTGGACAGCGGTGCCCTGCTGCCGGACGCCCGCATCGCCTACGAAGCCTACGGCAAACTCAACGCCCGCCAGGACAACGCCATCCTGCTCTTTCACGCCCTCTCCGGCTCCCAACACGCCGCCGGCTTCACCGCCTCCGTGGCCGACGCCGGCGAGCGCTGGACCGCCGACTGCCAGCGCGGCTGGTGGGACCTCTACATCGGCCCCGGCAAGGTGCTGGACACCGACAAGTACTTCGTCCTCTGCGCCAATTACCTCGGCGGCTGCTACGGCTCCACCGGCCCCGCCTCCGTGGATCCCGCCACCGGCCGCCCCTACGGCGCGTCTTTCCCCGCCGTCACCACCAAGGACGTCGTCCGCTCCCAGTTGTGCCTGCTCGACCAGTTCGGCATCGAGCGCTTGCACGCCGTCATCGGCCCCTCCGTCGGCGGCCTGCTGGCCATCAACTTCGCCACCCTCTTCCCCGAGCGCGTCAAGCTCGTCATCCCCGTCGCCGCTGGCCCGCGCACCACCGTGCTGACCCGCCTCACCCTCTTCGAGCAGGTCCTCGCCATCGAAAACGACCCCCATTTCAACGGCGGCGACTACTACAACGGCACCGCCCCTGAATACGGCCTCGCCCTGGCGCGCATGATCAGCCACAAAACCTTCGTCCACCTCGACGCCATCGAGCGCCGCGCCCGCAACGACCTCGTCCAGTCAGACGACCAGCTCGCCTGGTATCGCGTCCGCAACAACGTCGAGAGCTACATGCTGCACCAGGGCAAAAAATTCGTGAAGCGCTTCGACGCCAACACCTACCTCCGCATCGCCGACATGTGGTTGAAGTTCGACCCCCTCAAGGACGCCGGCGTCGCCGACTACCCCGCCCTCTTCGAGCGCTCCCGCCAGGCAGAGCATCATTACCTCATCTTCAGCATCGACTCCGACTTCTGCTTCTATCCCGAGGAGCAGGCCGAACTCACCGCCATGCTGGAAAAAAGCGGCACCTCCAGCATGATGATCACCGTCCACTCCAGCAAAGGGCACGACTCCTTCCTGCTCGAGCCCGAGCTCTACGCCCCCCACCTCCACTACAGCCTCGAAGGCCGCTGGAAAAAAACCTCCGTCAACGGCCGCCAGGGCATCCCCGACGTCGAGTAAGCGCAAAAAAAGCGGAGATCACTCCCCGCTCCCCGCCATCGGCGGCAGGGCCGCGGCGTGTCGCGGCCGCTGATTCCGCCGCTGAGGCTCACGGCAGCCGCCGCACCCAGATATTGCGCAGCCGCAGCGGCGGCTCGTTTTTGTGGTCCTGCAGCCGCAGCGGCGCCGCCTCCGGGAATTCGCCCTCGTAGCTCGTCACCTGCTTGTGCTTCGTCGGCCCCATGATCGCCGTGTTGTTCTGCACGCAGACCCCGTTCACAAACGTCGTGATGCGCGCCGGCTCCGTTACCTTGCCGTCCTTCAGCACCGGCGCCGTGAACACGATGTCGTAGGTCTGCCACTGGCCCGGCGGCTTGATTGCGTTCACCAGCGGCGGCGTCTGCCCGTAGATCGCTCCCGTGATGCCGTCCGCATAGGTCGGATTGTTGTGGCAGTCCACCATCTGGCTCTCATAGAGGTCCATGAAGAAAACCCCGCCGTTGCCTTTTTTCTGGCTGCTGCCCTTCGTGTGCGGCTCGCTCTTCCACTCGATGTGAAACTGGCACGAGCCAAACACCTCCTTCGTCCACGAGTCTCCCCCGTCCACCACCAGCTCCCCGTTCTCGATCTTCCACGCGCACGGCCCCATCTCCTTCGTCGGCTTCCCGTCCGGCCCCTTCACCTTGGATTGGAAAGCGTTCGTGCTGCTTCCATCGAAAAGCACCACCGCATCCGCTGGCGGCATCCCCAGCTTCTCCCCGGGCGGCACCACCGGCGGCGCCGGCCGGTCGATGTCGTGCACCTTCCATTTCGTCCCTGGAATGACCGGCGTGTCAGAGTAACCAATCGGACTCGGCTTCTCCGCCGGTTGGGCAGCGGCGGTGGCGGACAGAACAGCGAGCGGCAGCAAAGCAAAAAAAGCGGATTTCATGGCAGGCAAAGGCGAACGCCACCATGCGCCAGCTCTTTCACCTGCCAAGAGCAAATCCACCGCCGCCGCGGGCGGGACAGGCCCCCCGCGCTCACGTGCAGCCGCGCAGCAGGAACAAAACCAAAAGAACAGGGATCGGAATGCCAATCAGCCACAGCAACACCCAGCCGATCTTCCCCGACTCCCACCGCGCTTTGCAAGAAACTCGTTTCATAGTGAACCTCCTCGGTTGAGCCGCGAGCCTCGTTTACTCGCGGCACCCTAACTTACGACGGCCGGGCAAAGCTTGGCCGTCCGCCCCAGCCAATTTCTCCCCCAAAGCAATTCCACACAGCACCGTCCCACGCCTGCCCAAGCTGTAGCCGGGGTCTGTGACCCCGGGGGGGTGAACGGGCGCGTGGCGGCCGGCCTCATGGACGACGGCCAGACCCTCAAAATCCGGCTCGCTGCCCCGCCCGTGGACGGCAAAGCCAATGAGGCGTTGCAGCGCTGGCTGGCCGGGAAGCTCGCCCTCCGCCGCAGCCAGGTGCGGCTCGTCGCCGGGAAAAAGCCGCGTCAAACGCGTCGCTGTCGCCCTCCCCGACCCCGCCCAGGCCACCCAGCGCCTCATCTCCTGAGGATTGAGAAGGGATGACACGGATTGCCGCCAGGCATCTTCGATCCTTTGCTCGGGAAGCTGAACCGCCTTCTGAAGGAAGCTCAAAGCCAAATCAGGAAATCATGAATGTCCACGCATTGTCAGTCAGTTGCAGCCTGACCCCGGTTTTCCAAACGAAGACGCAGGAGGCGGCGGTGGAGTTTCGTTTCCCGCGCGGCCGCGATCAAATGGAGGCAGTGTTTACGATCCACTTTCCTTTTTCCGGGTCTGCCGGGGAACTTCACCTGAAGACGTATGCGGAGAGAAAAGTGTGAAGCCTCGGGGGGCCGGTTCATGTCCCGCTTGCGCGGTCCTTGGCCTTACGTCCTGGACGGTTCCCCCCACGCCCCTTGCGGGGCCTCAGGCTTCACGTGAAATGTTAGCACGCTCGACCCTATGATCAACCTGCAAATTGAAGTGAGCGACACCGCTACGCCGGCTCTGGTCGAGCTGATGGAGTCGGAGAAGGACCTGACTGAGTTTCACCGCCAGCTCGCGATGGAGATGGCGGAGGCCACGCGGCGCCACATCCGCGAGGCGGCGCGGACCCGGCACACGACGCGGACGCGGCTGGGCCTGGCTGCGAGCAGCGGCCGCTATCTGAGTGATGCGGCGGGCAGTGTCGAGGCCTCCGGAGACCGCGACGGCGTCTCCCTGCATGTGGCGGGAGCGATCTTCAGGCGGGTCAACGGGCCGGTGACAGTGCGGCCGCGCGAGAGACGATACCTCACGATCCCGGTGCATGCCGAGGCGCTGGGCCGCCGGGCGCAGGAGCTGTGGTGGCCCGCGAATCCCAGCACGCGCCCGCGCGCGAGCCGCCGGCGCCGGATGATGCAGGGGCTGATCTTCATCCGCTCGCGGCGGGGCAACCTGCTGCTGGCGCGCCCCAATGCGGATGGCAGCATCACGCCTTACTACGCGCTCAAGACGCAGGTCGTCCTGCCGCAGGATGCCGGGCTGCTGCCGTCTCCGGAGCAGCTCGGGCGCGTGGCGGAGCGCGCCGCGTCGTGGTATTTGGACAAGCAAATGAAACGCGCCGGGCTGGCCTGAAATCGGCGTGATGTCGATGCACCACGCGCACAACGACAGCGCTGCAGCAGCCATGCACGGTGGCTGCAATGCTGAGTGATCACCTGCTGCAAACGCAACTCGATCTGTGCGCTTACATCGCGCTCGATCCGGAGCTCGCAGACGTCCCTGTCATCCCGCAGCGCACGGCGCCAGGCAGTGACGGCGATGGCGGCACGGTGCACGACATCATCGAGGATGCGCTGGCCGGGATCAAGAGCCCGACAGGCAAAGCGGGCGTGGCCAGTGGTGTGCGCGCGTGGGCTGAGGCGGTGGGGCGTCACTCGGCCTTGGGGCCGGTGAGGTTGGCTTCGATGAGGTTGCCGCTGCCGCCTTCGACCTGGAGGAGGGGGCGGTCTTTGGACGCGGCGCTGGCTTCGCGGTCGTCGCGCAGGAGGTTGTGGGTGATGAGGCTGTCGCGGACGTTTTGCAGGCGGAGGGCGGCGCCGTCGGAGTCGAGGATGCTGTTCTGGGCGATGCGGAGGCGCTGGCAGTCGCGAAACTCGACGGCGGCGGGTTTTTTCCAGACGCCGTGGATGGTGTTGGCGGTGAGGGCACTATCGGCGGTGGCGATGAAGAGGAGGCCGTTGCTCTCGGCGTTGTCGAAGCCGTTGACGAGGTAGCGGGGGTTGCGGTCGAAGCTGTTGGCGTTGACGAGGATGTGGCTGCTGCTTTGCACGCGGAGGTCGTGCTGGAAGCCTTCCCAAAAGGTGTTGCCGGTGATGACGACGCCGCGGGCGTCCTGGATGTCGATGTTGATCTGGACGTCGCTGAAGACGTTGGCGCTGATGGTGACGTTGCCTTCGCGGGTGGTGGGGCGGCCCTGGCGGCGCTCCAGGGAGGGGTCGGTGCCGCCGCCGAGGATGCGGATGTTGGCGGAGTCGGGGGCGCTGTGGGTGTGCTGGATGGTGCAGCCGGTGATGGCGACCTCGCCAATGGAGCCGCCGGTGGAGTCGAGCAGGATGTTGGCGGTGGGGGGGCCTTCGGCGGCGTGGTTGGCCTCAATGTCGCAGGTGCCGATGTGGAGGTTGCGGACATTGCCGCCGCGGCTGACGATGCCGCCGCCGCCGTTGTAGCTGATGTGGCTGCCGATGATGTTGGACTGGTGGAGATTCACGTCGTCGTAAAAGACGCCGATGCCGCTGTTGTGGTAGAGATGGCAGTCGCTGATGAGGACGTTGCGGTTGCGCTCGGTGAGGTGGACGGCGTGGCGGCAGCCGCGGACGACGAGGCGGTGCAGGGTGAGCTGCATGGTGCGGGTGGCGCGGATGCCGTCGGCCTCGGGGTGGGCGCCAAGGATCTCGATGCCGGAGACCATGGGGGAGCGCTCGTTTTCCCAGACCTGGGGCTTGAAGGTGCGCGGCGCGGCGGAGCCTTCGTGGGTGCCGGTGAAGTGGAGGGCGGGCCCGGCGCCCTCCATGACCAGGCGGGCGGTGCCGTCGCCGCTGAGGGCGGCCCAGCCGGTCTCGGGCAAGGGGATTTCAACGGTGCGGCTGAGGCGGTACGTGCCCTTTGGCAGGGTGACGGAGCCGGTTTCTTTGAAGGCTTGCTCCAGCAGCGGCGCGGCGTCCGCTTTGCCATCGGCGACGCTGGCCCAGTCGGGGGCGGCGGTGAGGGGACGGGTGAGAAGGAGAAGGGCGAGCGCGGCGGCGGGGAGAGGCTTCATGGCGGGAAGCCCTCCTACGCGCGCCGGACGCGCGCTGTTGCAGGCGACCGGCGCGGCAGCCCAGGTCTGTGATCTGGCAAAAACAGTCCGTGCTCTGTTTTACACTCTCCAACCCGCCGCACAGAGGCGGGCTAGGCGGCGCGCTGAGAAGCCGGCCTCACAGAGGCCAGGTACAAGCGAGAGGCCGGTCTCTCCACGCGCCTCCCCTCTCACCGGGGTCACAGACCCCGGCTACAGCCTTTCACGCGCCGACGAGCATGCGCGCCGGGTTCTCGATGCAGTCCTTGACGCGGATGAGGAAGGTGACGGCTTCTTTGCCATCGACGACGCGGTGGTCGTAGCTGAGGGCGAGGTACATCATGGGGCGGATGACGACTTGGCCATCGACGGCGACGGGGCGCTGCTGGATGCTGTGCATGCCGAGGATGGCGCTTTGCGGCGGGTTCAAAATAGGCGTGCTAAGCAGGGAGCCGTAAACGCCGCCGTTGGAGATGGTGAAGACGCCGCCGGTGAGGTCGCTGAGGGCGAGCTTGCCGTCCTTGGCTTTTTTGGCGAAGTCGAGGATGTCGCTCTCGAGGCCGGCGAAGCTTTTCTGGTCGCAGTCCTTCAAGACGGGCACGACGAGGCCGCGCTCGGTGCCGACGGCGACGCCGATGTCATAGTAGTGCTGCTGCACGATCTCCTCGCCCTCGACGCGGACGTTGATGGCGGGCACGGCTTGCAGGGCCTCGACGACGGCTTTGATGAAGAAGGACATGAAGCCGAGCTTGACGCCGTGCTTGGCGGTGAAGCCGTCCTGCAGCTTTTTGCGCATCTCCATGACGGCGGACATGTCGCATTCGTTGAAGGTGGTCAAAATGGCGGCGGTCTGCTGGGCGCTGACGAGCTGGTCGGCGATCTTGCGGCGCAGGGGCGACATCTTTTTGCGGGTGACGCGGCCTTCGGCGTCGGCGCTGGCGGCGGGCTTTGCCGGCGCGGGCGCGGGTGCTGGCTCGGGGGCCTTGAAGGCGGTGATGTTGCTGGCGGGGGTGGCCGGTGCGGGTGCGGGCTCGGTTTTCTTTTCCGCCGCGGGTTTTTCCTTGGCGGCGGGGGCGGGGGAAGCTTTGGGCTCTTCGGCTGGCGCGGCGGCGGCCGGAGTGGCGGATTCGTCGATGCTGGCGACAACGGTGCCGATCTCCACGTCCTCGCCCTCTTGCTTGGCGATGGTCAGCACGCCCGAAACTTCGGCGGTGACTTCGGCCGCGACCTTGTCCGTTTCCAGAGTCAGCAGAATGTCGCCGGACTTGACGCTGTCACCGGTTTTGAAATGCCATTTTGCGATCATGCCGCCGGAGACGGACTCGCCAAGCGCGGGGATTTTGACTTCTGTGGACATGGGGGAGGGACAAGTAGCGTGCATTCGAAAATGAGCAACGGCTTAGCGGAGAAAGACGCCGGGCTTGCCCGCCGGGGCGGCTTTTCGGCTCTGGACAAGGACGCGAGCAGCGCTTTGGTGCGCGTCACCCATGAAACGTCTCTCCTTTGCCGCCATCGCCGCCTTTCTTCTGCTGTCCGCTGCCAGCCAGGCTGAGGACGGTTTTGTATCCATCTTCAACGGCAAAGACCTGACGGGTTGGAAGTCGAACGAGGAAACGCCCGGCAGCTTCGTCGTGAAGGAGGGCGAACTGCAGGTGGTCAATGGGCGCGCGCACCTGTTTTACATGGGCGAGTCGGGTGACGCCAAGTTCAAGAACTTCGAGTTCAAGGCCAAGGTGAAGCACATGCCGAACTCGAACTCCGGCATCTACATCCACACCGCTTACCAGGCTGAGGGCTGGCCGTTTGATGGGTTCGAGTGCCAGGTGAACTCGACCGCGCACAAAGACCCGAAGAAGACCGGCGGTCTCTACGCGGTGAAGGACGTGCTGAATGAGGCACCGGTGCCGGACGGCGAGTGGTTCGACTACCACATCAAAGTGGACGGCAAGCACATCACCATTGCCATCAACGGCAAGGTCACCACCGACTGGACGCAGCCGGAGGACTGGGATCCGGCGACGGCATTGAAAAACATGGCGGGCCGCAAGCTCAATCCGGAAGGCGGCACCATCGCCATCCAGGCGCACGATCCGAACAGCAAGGTCTATTTCAAGGATTTGATGCTGAAGATCAACGATTGAGGCGCGTGAACACGCGGTCGTCACGACCGATGGCAGCCGCAGAACGTAAATCGTCCTGTGAGTTCGCGTGCCGTTGTCCCGGAGTGGCTGGATGAGTTGCCGGCTCAGGATGCGGCGGCGATCCGAAGCCGGCGTGACCTGCGGCTGATCAACGCGTTGATGGGCAACGAGCGCTGGCTGGCGCGCAGCCTGTCACGCTTCGCGCCGGAGGCCAAAAAAGGCGTCACGGAATGGGGCGCCGGGGACGGCGGTCTGGCGCGGCGTTTGACGCGGGACCATGCCGAGCTGCGAGTGACCGCCTGTGATCTCGCGCCGCGTCCGCCGGGTTTGCCGGAGCGGGTGCAGTGGCAGCAGGGAGATTTGCTGGCGGCGGCGCCAAGCGATGGCGGGGTCTTGCTGGCGAATCTGTTTTTGCATCACTTTGAAGGGGAGAAGCTGGCGGCGCTGGCTGAGCGCTGCCGCTGTTTTGAGGTGCTGATTTGCAATGAGCCGTTGCGGGCTTCGTGGCCGCACGCGCTGGGCTGGCTGCTGTGGCCGTTGATCAATCACGTGACCCGGCACGATCTGCATGTCAGCGTGCGCGCGGGTTTTCGAGCGGGCGAGCTGCCGGAACTGCTCGGCCTGCGCACGGGCGGCTGGGCTTGGGCGGAGCGAACCACGTGGCGCGGCGCGCTGCGCTTTCTGGCGTGGAAGGCATGAGGCGTGAAGTCACCATCGCGGGCGGAGGCCTGGCCGGACTGGCGCTGGCGGCGGGGCTGCGGCGAAACGGCGTGGCGGTCACGGTGCTGGAGGCGGGGTGTTATCCGCGTCATCGTGTGTGCGGCGAATTCATCTCGGGTTTGCCGGAGGCCACGCTGGAGGCGCTGGGGTTGCGGGAGGTGTTTGCCGATGCCTTGCAACACCGCCGGGTGCGCTGGAGTGATCGCGGCCGGGTCTTTTTCGAGGGCGAGTTGCCGGAGCCTGCGCTGGGCATGTCGCGTTATGTTTTGGATGAGCGATTGCGGCAGCATGTCGCTGACCTCGGTGGCGAGGTGTGCTGCGGACAGCGCGCGCAACCGAAGGCTGGCGAAGGTCACGTGTGGGCGGCGGGCAGAAGGCGGGTGCGGGGTGGCAGTCCCTGGCTGGGCTTGAAGGTGCATGCGCGATTGGGTGCGTTCATGCGGGCGGATTTGGAGATGCGCGGCGGTGCCAACGGCTACACCGGACTGGCGCGGGTCGAGGAGGGCTGGGTCAATGTTTGCGGGCTCTTTCGTCCGCCGCGTGGTGGCAGAATCGAGGCCAAAGATCTGCTGCCAGCGTTGATCGAGGCGGGTGGCGATGCGGACCTGGCGCAGGCCTTGCGCGAGTCGGAGGTGCGCGAGGGTTCGTTTTCTTCGGTGGCAGGCTTCGACTTTGGGCTGCAAGCGGAGGAGAGGGACGAGCTGGTTTCGATTGGTGACGCGGAGAGCTTGATCCCGCCCTTCACCGGCCACGGCATGGCGATGGCGTTCATGGCGGCGGAGAGTGTGCTGAAACCGCTGACTGCCTGGGCGCAGGACGAATTGAGCTGGGCTGAGGCGGCAACGCGTTCGCGCCAGGTTTTGAAGCGGCGCTTCGCGCGGCGGCTCCGCGTTGCGGGGCGCCTGCATCCTTTTCTGCTTGGGCGCGCGGGCCGCGCGCTGCTAGTCTCAGCCGGTTTGCTGGGCCTGCTGCCATTCCGTTTTTTCTATTTTCTCGTGCGTTGATTTTCCCTTCCCCATGTTCCTCGCCTCGCTTGCCACTGCCGTGCCGCCCCGATCCTTCACCCAGGAAGAGTGCTGGGAGGCGATGCAAGCGGGCGGACTGCTGGAGCGGTTGCAGCCGCGCTCGGCGGCGCTGCTGGGCAAGGTGCTCACCGGCCGGGCGTCGGGCATTGAGCGCCGGCAGTTTGCGGCGGAGAGGATCGAACCGGTCTTCGAGCGCGGCGCGCAGGAGTTGAACGAGACCTTCGAGCGCGCGGCGCCGGAGCTGGCAGCGGAGGCTTTGCAGCGCGCGTTGAGCAGGGAGGGCCTGCAGGCGTCAGACATCGACGCCCTGCTGGTTTGCACCTGCACCGGTTATCTGTGTCCGGGTGTCAGCAGTCACGTGGCGGAGCGGCTGGGATTGCGCGCCGATGCGTTCTTGTTGGATCAAGCCGGGCTTGGCTGCGGCGCGGCGCTGCCGCTGCTGCGTTCCGCCGAAGGACTGCTGGCGGCGAAACCGGACGCGCTGGTGGCGACGGTCGCGGTCGAGATCAGCTCGTCCGCGTTTTATGTCGATGACGACACCGGGGTGCTGATCAGCTTGTGTTTGTTCGGCGACGGCGCGGCGGCGGCATTGTGGCGCGGCCAGGGCTCGCGCGGAGATTGGCGGGTGGGGAAGTTTCAATCCCTGCACCGGCCGCAGCAGCGGGAGAAAATCCGCTTCGTGAATGCGGAAGGCCGGCTCAAAAACAAACTGCATCGCGACGTGCCGCAGGTGGCGGCGAGGGCGGTGGAAGAGTTGTTTGCGAAGCGCACGGCGGAGCCTGATCGAGTCATCTCGCACGGCGGCGGGCGCGATGTGATCGAGGCGCTGGAGGCGGTGCTGTCATGCGAGCTGCCGGAGACGCGGGCGGTGTTGAACGACCACGGCAACATGAGCAGCCCATCGGTGTTGTTTGCGCTGGAGCGGCGGCTTGCCGGCGGTCACGACGACCAGCGTTTGTGGCTGAGCACTTTCGGCGCGGGGTTCACCGCGCATGCCTGCGAACTGTGGCGGCAGTGAGCCCGCGCTCAGGTGAAACCACAGGATGCGCGCAGGGCGAGGAAGCCGGGCTTCAGCGTTTCGTAAATCAGGCGCAGGCGTTTGTCGAAATCGGCAAAAGCACTTTTCATCGCGTTGATCGAAAGTTTCTCCAGATCCGCCAGTGTGAGGTCAAAGAGCTCAGTGGCGAGGCGGGTTTCCTGGCTCATGCTGGTGTCGCTCATGAGGCGGTCATCGGTGTTCAGGCAGACGCGGAAGCCGCGGCGAAAGAACACACCGAAAGGGTGCTCCTCCAGGCTGGCGCAGGCACCGGTGTGGAGGTTGCTGGAGAGGCACATTTCCAGCGGCACACGGCGGTCGAGCACGTACTGCGCGAGCGAGCCGAGCCGCAGGCTGCCGTCCGGCTGGATGTCGATGTCGTCGCGCAGGCGGGTGGCGTGGCCGAGGCGGTGGGCGCCGCAGTATTGCAGCGCCTGCCAGATCGAACCCGGGCCGTAGGCCTCGCCGGCGTGGATGGTGATGTAGAAATTGGCGCGTTCGACGGCTTGGAACGCATCGACATGTTTCTTTGGCGGAAAGCCGTCCTCGCCACCAGCGAGATCAAAACCGACCACCCCGAGCGGGCGCGAGCGGATGGCGAGTTCGGCGGCTTCCAGCGACTTCACCGGCGGCATGTGGCGCATGGCGCAGATGAGCAAACCCCAGCGCACGCCATAAACCTGCTCTCCGCGATTCAAGCCCGCGACCACCGCGGCGACGACTTCATCCTGCGTCAGGCCGCCCTCAGTGTGAAACACCGGCGCGAAGCGCACCTCCGCATAGACCACGCCGTCCTCATGCATGTCCTCAATGAACTCGAAGGCGACACGCTCCAGGGCGGCGGCGCTTTGCATGACCGCGGTGGTGTGGCGGAAACCCTCCAGATACTCGACGAGGCTGCCGCGCTGCGCGCCGCGATGGAACCAGTTCGCCAATTCGCCCGCATCCTCGGTGGGAAGGCCTTTGTAGCCATTATCGCGGGCAAGATCGATCACCGTCGCCGGTCGCAGGCCGCCGTCGAGGTGCTCATGCAACAGCACCTTGGGCAGGCGGCGGAAGTCGAGGATCCTGGCCAGTGCCGCGCCATGTGGCAGAGAGTCGTTTCGTTCTTGCTCGCTCATGCCTGGATCAAGATAGCCGGAAGCGTTCCAATTGAAAAGCCTGGGAACAAGAAACGTGAGAGGTTTGCGGGGCCAGGAAGAAGCTTGCGTCCGGGTTTGGCTTTTCCTCAGCCATCCGTGCTTGCCACCCGCGCGTAAACACTCAACGATGGGTGTCCTGCGTCGTTGGCGGCAGGCTTGATTGGCATCATGACTTGGTCATTTGCATGTGTGGCGGCCGGCATCGCGCTTTTGTTGTGGAGCGCGGGCATGTTCGTGTCTGGCGCGGCGATGCTGTCGCGGCGTCTGGGCGTGCCGGCGCTGGTGGTGGGCATGGTGGTGATCGGCTTTGGCACCTCGACGCCGGAGATGGTGGTCTCGGTGTTTTCGTCGATGCAAGGCAATCCGGGCCTGGCGCTGGGCAACGCCTACGGTTCGAACATCACCAACATCGCGCTGATTTTGGGAGTGACGGCGCTGATCAGCCCGATTGCGGTCGCCTCCAGCGTGCTGCGCAAAGAACTGCCCATTTTGCTGGCGGTGACGGCGCTGGCGGTGGCGCAGTTGTGGGATCTGGATCTCTCGCGTTTGGATGCGATGGTGCTGCTGACGGGTTTTGCGGTGGTGGTGGGATGGAGTGTGGGGCAGGGTTTGCGCTCGGGCGATGACACGTTGAGCGAGGAAATCAGCCGTGAATTGGCGGCGCATCCCATGACGACGGGGCGCGCTTTGCTTTATCTTGGCGCCGGGCTGGCTTTGCTGCTGGTCAGTTCGCGCATGCTGGTGTTTGGAGCGGTGGACATTGCGCGCTTTTGCGGGGTGAGTGACCTGGTTGTCGGTCTCACCGTGGTGGCGCTGGGAACCTCGCTGCCGGAGCTGGCTTCGGCCTTGGTGGCGGCGCGGCGCGGGGAGCATGATCTGGCGCTGGGCAACGTGATCGGCTCCAATCTGTTCAACACGCTCGCGGTGGCGGGAGCGGCGGGCGCCATTCATCCGCTGCAAGCTGAGGCGGTGCTGCGGGATCGCGATCTGCTGGTGATGGCGGCGCTGACCCTGGCCTTGTTTTTCATGAGCGCGGGCATTCGCCGGCAGGGCCGGATCAATCGCGTCGAAGGAGCGTTGCTGCTGGCGGCGTATCTGGGCTATACCTGCTACCTGGTGCTCACTGCGAAGCATTCCGCCTGACCAACCCTGTACTCGCCATGAATCCGCGCATCCTGCTCGTTCTGCTTTCCCTGACACTGAGCGTGGCCATCGGCTGGGTGATGTCGCGGCAGGGGCAGACCCAGGAGCGCCACCGCAGCGCGCCGCTCATTGGGTTGTCGATGGACACGCTCAAAGAAGAGCGCTGGCAGGTGGACCGGGATTTGTTCACGGCGCGCGCGAAGGCGCTGGGCGCGGAGGTGCTGGTGCAGTCGGCCAACAGCGATGACGCGGCGCAACTGAGCCAGGTGCAAAGTCTCATCACCCAGGGCGTCGATGCGCTGGTGATCATCCCGCACAACGGCGGCGCCATGGCGCGCGCGGTGGAACTGGCGCAGGCGGCGGGCGTGCCGGTGCTGTCCTACGACCGCCTCATCACCGGTTGCGACCTCGATTTGTACATCACCTTTGACAACGTGAAGGTGGGCGAGCTGCAGGCGCGGTTTTTGGCGGAGCGCCTGCCGTCCACGGGAAAGCTGCGTGTGGTGCGCATCTACGGCTCGAAGACGGACAACAACGCGCTGCTGTTCAAGCAAGGGCAGGACAAGGTGCTGCGGCCGTTGATTGAGGCCGGAAAAATTGAGGTCGTGTTTGAGGATTGGGCGGCGGATTGGAAGCCGGAGAACGCGAAAAAAATCATGAACGCCGCGATCACTCGAAGCGGCCCGGCAATCGACGCGGTGCTGGCCTCCAACGATGGCACGGCGGGCGGGGCGATTCAGGCATTGACGGAGGAGGGCCTGGCCGGAAAAATCCTGGTCACCGGACAGGACGCGGATTTGACCGCCTGCCAGCGCATCGCGCAGGGCACGCAGACGATGACGGTTTACAAGCCGATCAAGAACCTCGCCGCGCGCGCGGCTGAAGCCGCGGTGCGCTTGGCGCAGCGGCGGCCGGTGATTGCCAGCGCCGGCATCGACAACGGTCAAGTGGAGGTGCCGAGCATCCTGCTGGAGATCGTGGCGGTGACCAGGGAGAACCTGCGGGAAACCGTGATCGCCGACGGCTTCCGGTCGGAGCGGGAGGTGTTTGGAGAGCGGTGAACCTAGTGGTGCGTCCAGCTTAAATTATCAAGTTAACTAAATCAATGGGGTTGCCAAAGTTCGCGGGCTTGCTGAAATGGGAGATGCTCAAGCA
>CAZKMS010000137.1:0-14831 GCA_964553805.1 uncultured Verrucomicrobiaceae bacterium | reverse complement strand
CCATTTCCGCCTGACGGATGTGCACGGGCACGTGGTGAAGCCGGTGCTGGGGTGAGGACAGGGGGCGCCCCTCTCAAGGACTGAGCACCACGCGAAACACGCGCAGAAAATTGCGCCCGAAGATCTTTGCCAGATCCTCATCCGAACGGCCTCTGGCTTTGAGCGCGTCGTAGAGGTGATACCAGCGCTGCTCGCTGTTCAGTTCGGAGCAGGTGTAGGCTGGTTTTTCGCTTTCCTCGACCCCGTTGCGCGGGATGTCTGAGCCGATGCCGACGTGATCGATGCCGGCGATGGCGATCGCATGGTCGAGGTGCCTGATGAAATCGTCCATTGTGGCACCTTCAGCCGCGTCGCTGAGCATGAACTTGACGGGCGTGATGCCAAAGACGCCGCCGGTCCCGGCCACGGCGCGGATTTCCTCGTCGCTCTTGTTGCGTTTCGATGCAGTGAGCGCCTCGCAGCCTGCGTGCGTCACGGTGACGGGTGCTTTGCTCAAGCGCGCCACATCGAGGGTGGTCTGGCGGCTGCAGTGGGAAACGTCCACGATGATGCCGAGGCGGTTGCATTCCGCCACGACCTGGGCGCCAAGCGAGGTCAAGCCGCCGGACTCCTCGTCATCCTTGCTCGAGCCCGTGCCCAGTGCGTTGCCCGGCTCCACTGGAATCGTGCTGCCATAGACGATTTGCAGCATGCGCAAGCCATCGCGGTGCCAGCCCGCCATCGGTTCGACACTGCCATTGAGCGCCCATGGATGCTGGGTGTAAAACAGCCAGCCTTGCTGCTGCGAGCGGTAGGCGGCCTCCATGTCGGAAAAGGTGCGGATGACTTGGACATTGATGAAGTGCCCCAGCTCCACGCCGCGGATCATTTTCATCATTTCCGCGTGGTGCCGAATGTCCCAGACGGCGACATCAACCCCCGTCCCCCGCACGTGCTCGGCCATGTCGAACTTGCCGTTCGAGTCACGTTGAAAGCGCTGGAGAGAAGAACCAGGACGGAAGTTCGGAAAGCAAATGCCGTCGATGAGAAGCTGCTTTTCAAAGAAGGCCCTGGCCGCGTCGCTCTGCGCGTGGCTGGTCACCAGCAGCGAGCCCATCGTCACGCAGCAAAGAAAGATGCACCTGAGTTTGGTCATGACGTCGATTTCAGATCAACTGACGCGCAAAGGCAAGCTGCTAGGTTAGCGCAAATGCTTGTGCGCGGCGGCGGGTGGTCCTACTGGTGCGCTGCATGCCTGCCAGCTCCGTGCCCGATTTTGATCCCGCCGACGAGGACTGGATGGCGCTGGCGCTGGCACAAGCGCGGCTGGGGGTGGGGCTGACGAGCCCGAATCCGCCGGTGGGCGCGGTGGTGGTGCGGGATGGGACGCTGCTGGGCGCGGGGCATCATCGCCAGGCGGGCGGGCCGCATGCGGAGGTGGCGGCGCTGGCGCAGGTGCGCGGGGCCTTTCCTGAATCGCTGCATGGGGCGACGATCTACGTGACGCTGGAGCCGTGCAGCACGCAGGGGCGCACACCGCCCTGCACGGGGGCGATCCTGGAGGCGGGGCTGGCGCGGGTGGTGTATGGCGCGGCGGATCCGAATCCGGCGCACCAGGGCCGCGCGGCGGCGCTGCTGCGGGCGGCGGGGGTGGCAGTGACGGCGGGGGTGCTGGAGAGGGAGTGCGACGAGGTGATCCGGCGCTTCCGCAAGTGGATCACCACCGGCCTGCCTTACATCATCGCCAAAGCGGGGCAGACTTTGGACGGGCGCCTGACGCGGCCGCCGGGCGAGCCGCAGTGGATCACCAGCGAGGCGGCGCGCGCGCACGGGCGCCAGCTCCGGGCGCGGGTGGACGCGATCCTGGTGGGTGCGGAGACGGTGCGGAGAGACAATCCGCGGCTGACGTTGCGGGAGGCTTCCCAGGCGGGCAAGTCGCAGCCCTGGCGCGTGATCCTGTCCCGCGGCGGGCCGTTGCCGCCGGAGGCGCATGTCTTCACCGATGAGTTCAAGGACCGCACGCTGGTGTTGAACAGCACAAACTTTGCCGAAGTTGCGCGCGAACTGGCGCGGCGGGAAATCACCAGCGTGCTGGTGGAGGGCGGCGGCGCGGTGCTGGGGCAGGCCTTCGCGGCGCGCTGCGTGGATGAGGCGCACTGGTACCTGGCGCCGCGTTTTGCCGGCGGCGGCCGTCCGGCGCTGGACGGGCCGCTGCTGGAGCCTTCGGTGGAGCTGTCTGAGGTGACGATCACGCCGCTGGGCGACAACGTGCTGGTCAGCGGTTATCCGGTCTATTCAGAGGCATGAAAGCGATGCGGCCGGCGGTGTTTTTTGATCGCGATGGCGTGGTGAACGTGTCGCCCGGCGCGGGGTATGTGCTGCGCTGGGAGGAATTTCAGTTCTCGCCCGGCATCATGGCGGCGCTGCGGCTGTGCAAAGATCGCGGCTACGCCACCGTGCTGGTGACGAGCCAGCAGGGGGTGGGCAAGGGCTTCATGTCGCAAGCGGAGCTGGATGAAATCCACGCCAACATGCAGGCGGCGCTGGCGGCGGAAGGGGCGGCCTTTGACGCCATCCATGCCTGCACCTGCCTGGCCAGCGATCCGGACTGCACCTGCCGCAAACCGAGCCCGGAGATGATCGAGCGCGCCACTGCCGAACTGGGCCTGGATTTGAGCCGCAGCGTGCTGGTGGGCGATTACGACCGTGACATCCAGATGGCGCTCAACGCCGGTGTGCCAGTGACGGTGCGCGTGCTGACGGACGGCGAACCGGTGACGATGCCGGCGACGCATTCCATCACTGGCACAGACGAATTGGCGGGGCTGCTGGACAGGCTGCTTTAGCGAAAGCGCGGCGCTCACTCGGCGTCTTTGCCCCACAACTCCTTCCACGCCTTCACCGTCTCCTCGACCAGCACCTGGCCGCCGTCGGGACCGATCCGGCTGCTTTGAATGACCGCTCCGTAGCCGCCGTGTTTGGCGGCGCGTTCGGTGGGCAGGTAGCCGCCGGAGCCGGCGAGCTGGATGATGAAGGTCTGCACACCAGGGCTGCGCGCCTTCATCTGCACGCCAAAGTCGGTGTAGAGCTCGAAGTCGTTGGAGGCGATGGCGCAGTCGCCGAGACGCAGCGCGTGCAGTTCCATGCGATAAGGCTCGCCGGTGCCGGCTTTCTGCTCGTTGAAGCGGTCCACCACGCGCTGATTCCAGGCCCAGTTCCAGCGCTGCTTCGGATCGTCCTTGAACTTGGCGGCCTCGGTCATGGCGGCGGCGCGCTCGAGGATGGTGACCTTGCGGTAAGGCAGCTCGATGTCGCGCACGGTGTGGGCCAGCTCGACGTCGTCGCGGATGTCGTGGCGAGCGCCTTCGAGCGCCTCCTCCCACGCGTTGACAATGCGGCGGGCCATCTCGTCGAGCCGGGAGATGCCGCCTCGCAGCTTGCGCATGCGCTCGTCGGCGGCGCGGTTGAAGGCGAGGCGCGAGGTGACATCGCCACCGGCGCCGGTCCAGGCCAGAACGTGCAGGTCGCTGCCGTGTTTTTGCTTCAAGGTCTCGCGCACCGGATGCCAGAAGTCCGCGTTCACATTCTTCCCGCCGCCAACCTCCTGGGAGGGGCAAGGCAGGTTGATGACCGTGGCGATCATCTTGTCCGCCGCGTTCCAGAAGTAGAGCACATCGACGCTGTGATCCTCATAACCCTCGATGCCGCGGAAGTTGGGCGAGTCCGGATTGCCATACATCACCGCGGTGCCGTCGACGAAAAACGGGCGCCGGTTCTGCGCGATCACCGCCTGGCTTTGCCCCCAGGCGACCTTGGCGGGCGCGCGTTTGTTCCAAGCTTCGACGATGCCGTCGGCAATGCGCGCGGTCATCCACTTGGTGTAATCGGAGGGACGCATCACGCTGCCGTCCTCAGGCAGGGCGTATTTGCCATCGATGGTCACGGGCGCGGTGTGCGTGTGGGTGGCGCAGAGGAAGAGTTTTTTGGGATCGAGGCCAGTGGCGCGATCGCCAAGCGCCTGCCGCACCGCGTCGAGCACACCATCGCGGATCGCCACCAGGTCGCAGGAGATGATCACGGCCTGGTCGATGACGCGGTCGCCGTCGCGCGCCTCCAGCGCCAACACCGAGGCCTGGATCGGTGTCTCGGCTTCCTGCGAAATGCGGATGCTGCGCTGGCCGTCCAGGCCCACCGGTTGATCAGGCGTGATGTCCACCGTGAAAGCGCCTGCGTGCAAAGCGGCGGCGTGCGTGGCGACGGGAGCGGACAGCAAAACCAGGAGGAGCGCGAGGGATCGGAGCATGCGGGAAACTACGCCGCGCGAGTCGCCGCTTTTGCGCGGCCTGGCGCCGCAGAAACCATTCGCACGCAGGTGGCGATGACGCATCATGGGCCATGCCCACGGAGGAACGCCCGCTCAAGCTGCTGCCGGTCATCGTCTTCAACGCGCTCTACATGGCGGCGGCGATCACCGCTTCGCTGGCGAACGGCAATCGCGAGTTCCTCTTCTACATCATTGTCATGCTGCTGCTGATCGGTGTGATGGTCCTGGTGCACCGGCGCGTGCGCCTGACCACGCCGCTGCTGTGGGCGTTCTCCCTTTGGGGTCTGCTGCACATGGCGGGCGGGCTCTGCCCGCTGCCGGCTGGCTGGCCTTACAACGGCGAGCACGCGGTGCTTTATAGCTGGTGGCTGGTTCCCGGCCTGCTGAAGTACGATCAAATCGTGCATGCCTACGGCTTCGGCATCACCACCTGGCTGTGCTGGCATGGTCTGAGCCGCAGCGTGCGCGCCCCCGATGGCAGCCCGCTGCAACCGACGGGCGGCCTGCTGCTGCTCTGCGCCGCCGCCGGCATGGGCTTCGGCGCGCTCAACGAGGTGGTGGAGTTCATCGCGGTGCTGACGATTCCCAACACCAACGTCGGCGGTTATGAAAACACCGGCTGGGACCTGGTGGCCAACCTCACCGGCACCATCATCGCCGCCTTGATCCTTCGTTTCGCCTGCCGCCGAAAAGAGGCTGCGTGAAGGAGGTGTGGCATGAGAGGACAAGAAATCTTTGCCATCTTACCGTCAAAAGGTATCCTTTGCCCATGATCCTGGAAACCCTGCCCGCCGTGAGCTCGCTCACCGTCGATCAGAAGCTCCGGCTTGTCTGGGAGCTTTGGCAGGATGTCTCCCATGACGCCAGCATTTCGGCAGAGGCCACCGAACTTCTCGATCAGCGATTGGAGGATTTTGAAGCGCGCCCTGAAGACGTGCGCAACACGGAAGAGGTCACTACCGGGATTCTGCAGATCAAGCAACGCATCGCCGCATCACGCAGGTGAACAGCGGCCGCCGAAGCGGATGTCCAGCGACTGTATGAGCGAATGGAGCTTTTGGATGAAGACATGGGTGACCGCTCTTATGACGAGGTACTTGCCTCGATAAGACTACTGGAAGCTTTTCCAAAGATTGGTCCCGTTGTTCATCGCGGCATAGTGCGCCGGGTTTTAGTATTCAACCGGCACTACGGCTTGTTTTACGTGATCGAAAATCGCGGGCTGATTTTGCACGCGCTGCTCGACTTGCGGCAAGACCCGCGTTCGGTGAGGCGGCGAATTGAGGACCTTTGAACGCCAAGGTGGCGCCGCCCACCGCCCGTTGTTCGTTTCACACTACGATGACTGCACCGGCGATATATTCCACCTGCCGCCGAAAAGGAAGCGCGCGGCGCGGACGTTTTATCCAGACCATGTCCCGCGCTTTCCTTTTTCTTCTCGCCGCACTCGCCACTCCGGTTTTCGCCGGGGACGGTTTCGTCTCCCTCTTCAACGGCAAGGACCTCAGCGGCTGGGTCGTGCCGGAGGGTGACAACGGCCACTGGAAAGTGCTCGACGGCGTCATCGACTACGACGCCTGCAGCGAGGCGCCGGGCAAGGACAAGAACCTCTGGACCGAACGCGAGTTCAAGGATTTCACGCTGAAGATCGACTGGCGCATCAAGGAGACCACCGGCCTGTATGACATGCCGGTCGTGCTGCCGGATGGCACGCATCAACTCGACGCGAACGGCCAGGAAATCAAAAATCCAACGCCGAACGCCGACAGCGGCATTTACCTGCGCGGCCTGAGCAAGGCGCAGATCAACATCTGGTGCTGGCCCATCGGCTCCGGCGAGGTCTATGGCTACCGCATGGACAAAACCCAGCCGCCCGCCGTGCGCGCCGGCGTCACCCCAAAAGTGCGGGCGGACAAACCCGTGGGCGAATGGAACCGCTTCGAAATCACGATGAAGGGCGACCGTCTCACCGTCGTGCTCAATGGCCAGACGGTCATTGAAAACGCGCAACTACCCGGCGTGCCCGAGTCGGGAAAAATCGCCCTGCAGCATCACGGCGGCCGCAACGCAAAAACCGGCGAGCTGTCACCCGCCTCCAGCTTGATGCAGTTCCGCAACCTCTCCCTCAAGGAGCTTTGAGCGCGGTCAGTTTGCGTTAGCGCGCAGCCAGTCGATGCTGCGCTCAAACTCGTCTTTTTGATAGGCAATCTCGGCCGGCTTTTTGGCGTCGCCGTCAGGGGCTTTGAAGGAAGGGATTTCTTGGCCGCGTTTGGCGAAGTTGAGGAAAGCGGCGAAATCCGCAGCGCGCATTTGCGGGAAGATCTTCCAGAACTCCTCCGCGCGCCAGGTGAAGGGCCGGGCGAAACCGGAGATCGTCTCGACCTGGAGCGGCACGCCCGGAGCCAGCTCGGCGAAGCGCTTCGCGTAGGCTTTGAAGTCCACCAGCCCCTCACCCACCGCCGTCCACTGCACCATCACACCTTCGTCCGTTTCCCACACCATGCTGTCGCGCACGCTGCTGCAAATCGTGTACGGACCGACGGCCTCCAAATGCCGCAGCGGTTCCTCCAGACACCAGACCGCGTTGCCGGGATCGATGTTGGCGCCAACGTAATCGCGCCCCGCCGCCTCGATCAAGGCCACCAGCTCGTGTGAGAGCATGTCGCCGGCGTGGTTTTCGACGGCGATTTTGATGCCCTCGCCCTCGGCGAAACTGCGGCAGGCTTTGCAGGTGGCGATGATCTGCTCAATGTGCTTTTCGATGCCGCCATCGCTGGCGCGGTCCTTCTGATTGCCCAGGTAACAGCGCGCCACCGGTGAGCCGAGTTTTTTCGCCACGCGGATCGTGTGCTTCAAATGCTCCGCGGGCGAGCCGAAGGTGTCCTTCCAGGTGTTCGAGCTGGCGCAGACGCTGCCGGTGCCGACGTAGAGCTTCAAGCCGGCGCGGTCCGCCTCGTCCTTGAGCTTTTGCAGATAGGCATCCTCGAAGCTTTCGAACACACCGAGCTCGGAAAGGAACAGCGTGTCGAGCTCCAAGCCGGCGGCATACTCGAGGTAATCACCCGCCTTCCAACCAGTGGCGCGCAAAGAAAAATGGTCGAGTCCGAAGGCGAGCTTCGTTGGCGCGACGCTGGCGCGGCTGGCGAGCGTACTGACAGCGGTGGCCGCGGCGGCGGCAAGAAATCGGCGGCGGTCGGGGTGCATGCCGCCATGCTGGACGGGGCTGGCTTGGCCGTCAACTGCGGCGGCAGCGCCTACGGGGCGAGCTGGATGGCGCTGGCATTGAGGATCAGAAGGCCAGGATGGGAGCCTTCGGCGACGGCACCACTGACAATGACCGTGCTCAGAGGCTTCAAGCCGTTGACATTTTCGATGGACTCCTTGAGAACCCTGCCCTCGGCATCCACGACTTGGATGGTGGCGGTGCCGGCCTTGATGTCCCCCGGCGTGTCGCAACAGGTGTCCCACGGCGTATCGCAGCCGTCACCGGGCTGCTCGTTGCAGGGCGTGAGTTTGGCGGGGTCGCCGAGGATAAAGGCGGCGCGGCCTTCCACGAAGGGCTTCAGACTGCCCATGACACGGCCTTGCAAGGTCAGTTCGTCCCCGGGTTTGGCGGAAGTGCGGGCTTGATGAATGGCCACGGGTGCGTCAGCGGGTTGGGCGGCAAATACCGCGGCCAAGGCGGGGCTGGTCGCAGGCTGGGATGCCGCGGAGGAGACGGTGGTTTTTTTATCGCCGCAAGCGGTGAGCAGGCTGGTGAGCGCAAGGCAGAGGAGGGTCTTTTTCATGGGTTGCCGAGGTTGGCAGTTGGGGTTGAGTGAAAGCATCAGGAGCGCAGGGCAACGGCAAGCGCTGGCTTCAGGCAGCGCAGCGCCGGGGGCAGCGCGCCAAGCAGGCCGAGCAAGAGACCGGTCAGGATGCCGGTCAAAGCTGTGCGAGGGCTCACCTCGAGCACGAATGCGCCAATGGAAAACGGCACACTGCGGCCCTCCAACAAAAGCAAGGCGGCCAGCGAAGCCAGGAACGTGCCGATGAGGCAGGCCAGCGTGCTTTCCTGAATGAGGCTCGCCAGCAACGAGGCGCGGCCAAAGCCGACGGCCTGCAGAGTTGCCAGCTCGCGCACCCGCGAGGCAAACGCGGCATAAAGCGTGTTGAGGCCGCCGAAGACCGCCCCGGCGGCGATCAATCCTGCGGTAATCCAGGTCATGGCGCGCAGCGGGCGGAAAAAGGCGGTGACGCGCGCGTAATAGTCGCTTTCCCGCAAGGCGCTCAGTTCGAGATTGAGACGTTGTTTGGTGAAGAGCTCAGCTTCGGCAAAGTCCGCCGTCTCCTCGAGGCGCAGCACCACGCAGGACAGGGTGTCGCGCTTGGCCAGCACGCGCAAGTCGCCCAGCGTGATCCACAATTCGGATTCCATGACCGTGCCGGGCGCGGCAAAAGTGCCGCTGATGAGCAGTTCCTGGCCATCGAGCCGGACAAGCCTGCCGGGCTGCAGGGTTGCGGGGGCGACCCCGAGCTTTCTCCAGGCCAGACGCCCTGCCATGAGCTGGCCGCTGGCGGGAAAGGCACCGGTAACAAGCCGCACCTCGGGATGCACCCGCAGGGCGGCGGCCGTGACGCCGCGGAGCAGGGCCTGGGCCCGGCGCCCATCCGCAAACTCCACGTAGTTCATGTAGTGGATCTCGCTGGAGACGGCGCGTGTGCCGAGGCGCTCCGCAATGCCTGAAACCGCGGCCTCGGCGATGCCGGCGCTGGTCTCCGCCACTTCGCTGCGTTGGACACTCTCCTCTGAGCCGGCACCGACGAGGATCACGTTGCGCGGCGAGCCGGATGCCGAAAGCACGCGCGTCATGCCGTCATTGATGGCGGTGGCGGCCATGACCAGCAGCACCACCAGCGCGCTGCCGCCCACGGTTTGCAGCAGGCGCGTTTTGGAGCGGAACAGATTCCGCACGGCGTAGGAGAAGGGCAGCATGGCTTCAGGCGCGGAGGTTTTTCACGATGGACTGGGTCATGGCCTGCCAGGCGGGCCACAACGAGGCGATCAATCCCAGGGCCAGCGCGGCGGCGACCCCCAGCAGGGCGACCCCGGCATCCGGGCGAATCGCCAGGGTCTGGCCCTCATTGCCGAGGGTGAAGCTCTGCCAGCGCAGGAACGCGACGGCCCCACCCACGCCCACGAGGCCCCCCAGGATGCCGAGCAGGCCGCCCTCTCCCACCACCAGGCAGACGATGGCCCGGCCCGGATAGCCGAGCGTGCGCAGCACGGCGTTTTCCTTCACCCGGCCGCGCACGATCAACAGCAGGGCATTGGCGACAAGGGCGGTGACGGCCAGCACAGCGCCAAGACCCAGCCAGCGTGTGAAGCCGATGAGCTCGATCAGTTCGGCGGCGGTCTCCGCGAAAAAGGCCTTCTCCGGCCGCGTGTCCGTCGGTTGCTGGTCGGTGCGGAAGCGCTCGTCGATGGCCTTGGAAACGCGTGCCAGATCCGCGGCACTTTCAACACGCACATTGAACTGGGTGACGACGCCCAGGCCTGCCCGCGACGCCTGCTGCAAAAACGGCAGCTTCACATACGCCACGTTGTTGTCCTGCGCGAAGGGCGAGCGAATGATGCCGGAAACGGCAATGGTGACGCCGGCGGCGTTGAACTTGTCGCCCGGTTTGAGGCCGCGCCGCGTGGCGAAAACCTCGCCCAGCAGAGCGCCGTCATCGCGCTTGCGCCATTCGCCCTCGCTGCCGCTGACCAGCTCAATCTCAGGGGCGAAGGCGGTCAGCAACTGCTCCGGGACGCCGCGGAAGATGATGACATCCAGCGACGCGCCGCAGTTGTTGACGACAATTTGAATGGGGATGACTTCGCGCACGCCCTCGACGCGGCGGATCTCGTCCGCATAGTGCTCGGGCAACCGGCTGGTGGCAGGGCAGAAACGATTCTGCCGATAGACCACCAGCACGGTGTCCGCCGCGCTGGTTTCCGTTGCCCGCCCGAGGGACCGCTGCAGGGTCTCGACGGCGGTGAACAGAAACATGCCGGAGGCAACACCAAGGATGGTGAGCAGCGAACGCATTCGATGCCGCCCGAGCTGCTTCGCGGCGAGGTGAAGGAGATTCAGCAGCGCCCTCATGCGTTCTCCAGAAGCTGGCCTTTTTCGAGATGAAGGACGCGGTCAGCGGCCGCGGCGGCACGCGGATCATGCGTGACCATGACGATGGTTTTGCCATGCCTGCCCGAGAGCGTTTTGAGCAGCTCAAGGATATGGGCGGCGGAGTCTTTGTCGAGATCGCCGGTGGGTTCGTCCGCCACCAGCAGAGGCGGGTCCGCCACCAGGGCGCGCGCGATCGCCACCCGCTGCTCCTGGCCGCCGGAGAGTTCCGCAGGGGTGTGCTGCAAACGGTCGTCCAGACCCACCAGCCCCAGCATCGAGCGCACCCGCTCCCGGCGTTCGCGTTTCGACATGGGGCACAGCAGCAGGGGCAGTTCGACATTTTCAAACGCGGTCAACACCGGCACGAGGTGGTAGAGCTGAAAAATGTAGCCGACATGCTGCGCGCGCCACGAAGTGAGCTGCTGTCTGGACAAGCCGGCCAGTTCCGTTCCCGCGATGACCAGCGACCCTTTGCTTGGCGTGTCAATGCCGGAAAGCAAGTTGAGCAGCGTGGTCTTGCCCGAACCGGAGGGCCCCATAAGGGCGAGGAACTCGCCGCAGGGCACCGTGAGATTGAGGTTTTCGAGCGGCGTGACGTGCAGGCTGCCTTTGCGGTAGCTTTTCGCAACGCCCTGGCATTGGATCATGAGGTCGCTCATGGTGTCGTCATTTTGGGGTGAACACGTTGGCCTTTCTGCCAGTCGCCGGGCGTCAGCACCACCCACTCGCCTGGACGAAGGCCTTCCATGACACGAACGTGCTGGTCGCGTGTTTCGCCTGCCGTCACCACGCTGCGCAGGGTCAGCCGCTTGGAATCCGGATCGCAAACCCACACTTTGTCTTTTCGCAGCGCTTCGGTGGGAAGCCAGAGCGCGAGCGCGGTGGCGGCAGCCGGACCTGAGGCGGACGGGCCGGCCTCGCCAAAAAACTCCACCCGGCAGAGCATCTCCGGGCGCAGTTGATCCGCTGGCCGCAGGAGACGGACCTTGGCCTGCAGCGTGTTGCGCTGGAGATCGGCCTCACCCGCGACACGGATCACCTCTCCCTGGAAAACCGCGCTGCTCAGCAGGCTGGTGTGGATCCTCGTCTGCTGTCCAACGAACAATCCGGCAGCATCCGCCAGCGGCACATCGACGCGGACTTGCAGCCGGTCCGGTTCATACAAGATGCAAACAGTGGAGCTGTCCGGAGGGTCCATGCCCAGCATTTTTTTGTCGCCAGGCGCCGCCAGCAGCCGCAGGACCCGGCCCTGGATGGGCGACCGAATCTGCGTCCTGGCCAAAGCGAGCCTGGCTTGCTCCACCATGACGTCAGCCTGGGTGATTTCGCTCTCTTTGACAGCGGTCTCCAGCACCATGCGCTCCACCTCGGCGGCCAGTTCAGCTTCCCGCGCCTGCGCGGCGAGGTGGCCGGATTGCTCGCGCTCGAGCCGCAGGCGGGCGGAGATGGCATCGGCTTCAGACACGGCCTGCGAGACCACCAGGCGGTCGAGACGCCGCTTCTGGTCGTCCGCTTCCGCCACCCGTGTCTTCGCCGCCACGGTTTCGGCCTGGGCCGCGGCGTGTTTCCGTTTTGCCCCCTCAATGGCGGATAGATGAGCGGTGCGGGCTGAGAGCAGCAGTTGCTGCCTGGCTTCCGCTGCGGCCAGCGCCAGCCGGGCATCCTCATCGACCAGGGACACCAGCAACTGGTCCTTTTCGACGTCTTCACCCTCAAGGACATGCACCGTGGCGACCACACCATCGATGAGCGCGGAGGCCTTCACGGGATACGGCTCAGGCTCCACCCAGCCGCTGGCCTGGAACAAAGGCGCGGCGGCCGCGGGCACGGCGTCGTTGCGGCTGACGAGGGCAGGCGCATCGCTTGTTGCCAGCACCGGAGCCACCGTCACGGCCGGTGCGGGCAGCAGGCGGTCGCGAAACAACGCCCCAAACAGCAGGCCGAAACCCGTGAGGATGGAGACGGGTAGCAGCCAGGCGGGAAGACGCCGGGAGGACGAAGGCGCGGCACTTGGGCGCGATAAAAAATCCAAAGGAGAAGTCACATGTATTGGAGACGAGGGTGAGCACACTTCCCCATCCGTTCGGGTGGGATGGGGAATGAAAGCCGTGTCAACGGCCGCACAGGATCATGCCTGCGGCTTCAAACCGTCCAAACCCGCAAAACCGCCTGCCGCCTGGTCGCATTGGCCGTTCTTCGCGCTGGTGGCGGCAAGGGAGCCGTTTCCTGTCGCACGGCAATGTCGGCGCAACGCTGCCACTCGTTTTCCTGGAAGGAAAGCATCAGCAACAGGGGCGACGACAGTTTCTCCAAAAGAACCGGAACGGTCGTGTCAGACAGCGTGTCCAGGTTCACACAGCAATCCTCGCCGCTATTACCGGCGCCACTCGAATCGCATGCATCACAGCACGCTGGCTCCGCGACCTCATACGGACAGGCGCCGATGGTGGACGGCAGCACCTTGTTCTCCAAAAGGCACAGCCGCGCCGGCTCGGCCTGCAACGGGGCGACCAGCCCGAAGCAAATCAGCAAGATGGCTGACAAAACACGACGCATGACTTGCAAGAGAATACCCCGTTGCCGGGGGAAAGTCAAAGACGATGCATGCCAGCCATGCTGGACGGCACACACGCATTCGTCAACCGGCGTGCAAAGCGTCCACCGTCGCGCTGGCCTCGTCCTGCAGGTAGGTCCGGCCTTGGTAGAAGCGGGCGATGAAGACAAACAGCACCGCCGTCACCGCCATGCACTGGGCGAAGAACCAGTAGTAAGCCGAGCCGTTGAGGCTGCTGGCCAGGCCGGCTCGTTCGATGGAGGCGTTGACCAGCGCGGTGAACAGGTTGCCGGTGAACACGCTGGCGTAAAACAGCGCCATGATGAAGGACTTCAACCGCGCCGGCGCCTGCGTGTAGCTGAACTCCAGCGCAGTGATCGAGACCATGATCTCGGCGGCGGTGATCAGCACATACGCCAGCACCTGCCACCAGATCGACGGCTTTTCACCCGCCGCGATCCAGCCCTCCACCCAGGCGGGGATCACAAAGGAAAACGCGGCCACCGCGAAACCGAGCCCGATTTTGCGCAGCGGCGTCAGTTTGAAAACGCGGTCGAGCAAGGGGTAGATGACCAGCGAGAAAAACGGAATCATGAGCATCACCAGCAGCGGGTTGGCAGCCTGGATTTGATCCGGCAGCACCTCGACACCGAACATGGTCAAATCCATGCGCGTGGCCTGGCTGACCCAGCGCGAGGCGGTCTGGTCAAACAAACTCCAGAACATGGCGATGAAGAGGTAAATCAGAATCAAACCCGCAATCGATCTCAACACCTCCCGCTGCGTGAGCTCCTGCCAGAAGCGGCGCGGCTGCGGCAGCACATGCACGAAGCGGTTGCGGCCGAGCCAGAACACCACCGTGGCGAGCAGCATGAAGATGCCGGGAATGCCGAAGGCCACATGCGGGCCGAAATGCTTCATCAGCCAGGGCGTCAGCAGCGTGGAGATGACCGAGCCGAGGTTGATCGAAAAGTAGAACCAGTAGTAGATGCGCGGCAGCAGGTGCGCATTGCGCGTGCCAAACTGGTCGCCCACGTGCGAGGCCACGCAGGGTTTGATGCCGCCCGCACCCAGCGCCACGCAGGCCAGGCCCCAAAACAAACCGCTGCGGGTGTTGTCCAGCGCGAGAATCAGATGCCCCAGGCAGTAGAGCAGCGAGAGGAAGATGATGGTGCGGTACTTGCCGAGCAACAGATCCGCCAGCAGCCCGCCGAGCAGCGGCGTCAAATAGACCGCGCCCATATAAACGTGCATCCACTTCGCCGCCTCCGGCTCGCTCATCACGTCCTTCATGCCCGCGTGATCCACCAGCCCCTGAGTCATGAACAGCATGAGGATGGTCCGCATGCCATAGAAGCTGAAGCGCTCGGCGAGTTCGTTGCCGATGATGTAAGGCACGCCGGTGGGCATGCCCGCGCTCGGGACGGGAGAGGTACGGTAAGCCACGCGCCCTTAAACACCCATTGCCCCAGGCGCGTCAATGGCAAAGCCACTGTCGCATGTTCATCGGACGAGGGTTTTGCTGGCATTGCCCCCTTCACCTCTGTTAAGACAGGCAGCCAACCACAATCCCTTCCCCGATGCCCGATAACAAACCCTGGTACCACATCGAAAACGAAGCTGAGATCGCCAGCCCGGCGCTGCTGCTCTACGCCGACCGCATTGAGCGCAATCTGGCGCTCATGCTGCAAATCGCCGGCGGCCCTGAGCGGCTGCGGCCGCACGTGAAAACGCACAAGATGGCCGCGCTGATCCGGCGGCAGATGGAGTTGGGCATCACCAAGTTCAAATGCTCCACCATCGCCGAGGCGGAGATGTGCGCCGC
>CAZKMS010000136.1:0-14855 GCA_964553805.1 uncultured Verrucomicrobiaceae bacterium | reverse complement strand
GCACTTCCTTGCCAAGGAAGATGTCGCGCGTTCGAATCGCGTCACCCGCTCCATTGCCCTCCGGGGTTGAATGAGGGAAGGCAAAACAAGCGCGATACGCGGGTTCGACTTGCCAATTTATTGCGCGTTCGTGCGGCGCTCCAGCAAACGTGTGATCGCCAGCGCATTGAGCGCCGCCTTTGGCGCGAAGGACGACGGATGCACGAACTCCGGGATTTTGCCCGCTTCCGGATCGAACTCCGAGCAATGCGCGTTGCCGCCGAACGGGCCGAGCGCGTCCAGTGTTGGCCCCAGATCGTGCAGATAATTGGCATCGCTCAACCCGCCGCGCGACTTTTCCACCACCACCAAACCCAGTTCCCGCGCGGCGTCCTCCCACCGCTTCAGCAAAGCCACGCTCGCCTCCTTGCGCGGCCATGGCTGGGTGCGTCCCAGGAGCCGCACCTCCAACCGCGCCCCGCCTGCCAACTCGCCGCGCAGAGCCAGCAAGGCCTGTCCCGCCGCGTCCAGCGCCGCCGGGTCAAAGGCCCGCATCTCCAATTCCGCCGTGGCATGATGCGGCACGCGGTTCAGCACGGTGCCGCCCTGAATGGAAGCGACATTCACCGAAAGCTCCCGCGCGGGGTCCGCCAGCCCCGCCACTAGCGGCAGCACCGCCGCCAAGGCCAGCACCGCATTGATGCCATCGTCATGCGCGCTGCCCGCATGCGCCCCGCGCCCGTGGCATTCCAGGCAAAACTCCAGGCGGCCCTTGCGCGCCGTCAGCAAATGGTGCGCGCCAGCCTCCACCGGTCCGCCCTCAAACACCAGCACCGCGCGCGCGCCTTCAGGACAACGCTCTTTCACGCGGTCCGCAAAATCGTAGCCAATCACCTCTTCCGCCGCGTTCGCCGCGATCAACCAATCCGTCATTTCAAGCATCTCCGGCGCGGTTTCCAGCAGGGCCTGCAGCATCAGCCAGATCAACACCGTGCCGCCTTTGATGTCCACCACGCCCGGCCCGTAGATGCGATCCGCCGCCTCATCCTGCCGCCAGCGAAATTCATGCCGCGCCTCCTCCTCCGGCGGAAACACCGTGTCCAGATGCGTCACCAGCACCAGCGGTTTTGTGCCTTCGCTGCGCGCTCCCCGACGCCGCAGAAACAAATGCGGACCGTGCTCTGGATGACGTGACGCCACCATTTCCGCTTCAAAGTCCAACGATGCAAACAAGGCCGCCGTCAGGCGCGCTTGCTCCTCGACTCCTTCCGCGTTGGCCGTGAAGCTGTTCACCTCCACCAAACGGCGCAGATGAGCCAGCGCCTCGGGAACTTTTGCTTGCGCCGCCTGCAGCAGCCTGGCGGGTAGGTCACGGTCAGAAACGGCATTCATCACCGGTGGACGATTCTGTGGCAAGCAACCCTGCTGTCAACTCTTGTCGCCATGACTCATGCACTGCAAGCCCGGCCGACGCTGGGCCGTTCCCGTTCCATGCCGCAGACACGCCGCCGTTTTCTCCTCGCCACCACCTCCGCACTCGCCACGCCGGTTCTCAGCGCCGCCAAGCCCGCATACCGCGTCGCCGTCATCGGCCACACCGGGAAAGGCAACTATGGCCATGGCCTCGACACCATGTGGCTGAAGCTGCCCTCAACCACGATTGTCGCGGTGGCAGACGCCGACCCCTCCGGTTTGACGGAGGCAAAATCACGGCTCAACGTCTCCGAGGGTTTTGCCGATTACCGCGTCATGCTGGAAAAGACGCGACCCGACATCGTCGTCATCGGACCACGCCAGATCGACCAGCACCATGCCATGTGCCTTGCCGCGGCAGCCTCCGGCGCACGCGGCATTTACATCGAAAAGCCCTTCTGCCGCAGTCCAAAGGAAGCCGACGAGATCATCGCCGCCTGCGCCAATAACAAAACCAAACTCGCCATCGCGCACCGCAATCGCTACCATCCCGCGCTGGCGACCTGCAAACGCCTCCTCGATGAGGGCGCCATCGGCCGATTGTTGGAAGCGCGCGCGCGCGGCAAAGAGGACCAGCGCGGAGGGACGCTCGATCTCTGGGTGCTCGGCTGCCACCTGTTCAACTTGGCGGAGTATTTCATGGGTGCCCCGCGCTTCTGCTCGGCGCAGATTTATCAAAACGGAGCGCCCTGCACGCGTGAGCATGTGATCGAAGGCGCCGAAGGCATCGGCGCCCTTGCCGGCAACGAGGCCCACGCGCGCTTCGAGATGGCCAACGGCCTGCCGCTTTTCTTTGACTCAGTGCAGAACGCCGGCCGCAAGGAAACGGGCTTTGGGCTGCAGTTGATCGGCAACGAAGGCATCATCGATCTGCGCATCGACATGGAGCCGCTGGCGCACCTGCGCAAAGGCAGCCCTTTTGATCCGCGCAGCGCCAGCCAGCCCTGGGAGGTCGTCACCAGCGCGGGCCTGGGTGGCAAGGAACCAATTGCCGATCTAAAAAGTCATGTCGGCGGCCATCTCGCCGCCGCGGAGGATCTTTTCGCCGCGATCGCTGAAGATCGCCCTCCACTCTGCGGTGCCGAAGCGGGCCGCACCAGCATCGAAATGATTTGCGCCGTGCTCGAGTCGCACCGCCTTGGCGGCAAACGCGTGGCGCTGCCATTGGAAACGCGCGTCAATCCGCTCAGCCTGCTCTGAGTGATCTGGAACGCCGCGCCAATGCGAGCTTGAAGCCTCATCGCGCTGAGGCATTCTAAAACGCCGCGCACATCGACACCGATTCCTTCAGTGACCGCCAAAACTCCTCCCAGCATCAACCGCACCAAAGCCGTGCTGCCGGAGACCGCCCGCAAGCGCAGCCTCGTCAAAGGTGTTTCGTTATTTGCCCTTTCCGCAGGGCTCTATGCCGCCAGTTTTACCGCGCTGCTGCTGCCTTTGCATCCCGTGCTGCGTCTGATTTGCAGTGTGATCAATGGCGGCATGGTCGCCCTGCTTTTCATTGTCGGCCATGATGCCTGCCATGGCTCGCTCACACCCATGTCCTGGCTGAACAAAACGCTGGGCCGCGTGGCTTTTCTACCCTCCTGGCATCCCTTCATCTGCTGGGATCTGGGCCACAACCGCTTGCATCATAGCTGGACCAATCTGCGCGGCCGCGACTACGTGTGGGCGCCTTTGAGTCGTGAGGAATACGAGGCCTTGCCCGCCTGGAGGCGCGCTCTTGAGCGCCTCTACCGCACCCTGCCCGGTGTCGGTGTGTATTACGTTTGGGAGATCTGGGTCAAACACATGATCTTCCCGCGCGCCTCCGATATGAAACGCCTGTCGAAGAAGGTGCTGCACGGTGACCGGCTGCTGGTGGGCCTTTTCATCATCGCCCAGGTTCTCGCCGCCGTCTTCAGCGCCCGTCAATTCGGGCTCTCGCCCTGGATCTCGCTCCTGCTGGCCGTCGTCATTCCGCAAGCGCTCTGGAACACGCTGATGGGTTTTGTCATCCTGCTGCATCACACCCATCCGCGTGTGCGCTGGTTCGACGACCCGGAAGAGTGGTCTTTTTACGCCGGCCAGGTCGGCGGCACGGTGCACATTCTTTTTCCCTGGCCGGCCGGCCCGTTGCTGCACCACATCATGGAGCACACCGCCCATCACATCGACCCGCGCGTGCCGCTTTACAACCTGCCCGCCGCGCAGAAAGCGGTCGAGAATGCCTACCCTGAGGACGTCATTCGCTCGCCGTTCAGTCTCAAAAACCTGCGCATGGTGCTGGGCGCCTGCCAGCTCTACGATTACCGCCAGCACCACTGGCTGACCTTTGACGGCCATCCTGCCGTCTGTCATCAAACCGTGGACGCCACCGAAGCGGCCACCGCTGCTTGACACCCATTGCATCACCGCTGCCCGCCATGAACGAGTTGATCACCTTCACTCCCCTGCATCAGCAGCGCGTCTGGGGCGGGCGTTTGCTTGAAACCCTGCTCCATCGCTACTTGCCGGACGCGAACGCGCCTTATGGCGAGTCCTGGGACTTGGTGGACCGCGAGGAAGCGCAAAGCATCGTCAGCAGCGGCGCTCCAACCGGTTCGACTCTGCATGATCTGTGGACCATGCAGCGCGAAGCCGTCTTCGGCGCGGAGCTGTGCGATCATCCGGCGCCGCGTTACCCGCTGCTGATGAAAATCCTCGATGCCCGCGACGACCTCAGCCTGCAGGTGCATCCACCCGCTGCCATCGCTGATTCCCTGCAGGGCGAGCCGAAAACCGAGATGTGGTTCATCGCTCACGCTGAGCCCGGTGCGAAAATTTATGCCGGACTCAAACCCGGCGTCACGCGCGAGCAGTTCACCGCCGCGCTCGCCGAAGGCAGGGTCGCGGACTTGGTGCATGTGCTGCATCCGCGCGCTGGCGACTGCCTTTTCATTCCTTCGGGCCGCCTGCATGCCATCGGCGCAGGCCTGCTCATTTACGAAATTCAGCAGAACAGCGACACCACCTATCGTGTGTTTGACTGGAATCGCGCCGGGCTGGATGGCAAACCGCGCGAGCTTCACCTTGAAGAGTCCCTGGCTTCGATTGATTTCACGGACTTCGAACCGGACTTTCAACATCCGGCCATGGGTGAGCCACTGGTCTCCTGCCCTTACTTCGAGGTCACCCGGCGCGACGCCGCGTCGCAGACCCGGATTGGCGAGCTGGGCGAAGGACTCGCGATCGCGGTTGTCAGCGGCAGGTTCCGCGCCGGAACAGGTCCTGCGTTGCAGGCAGGCGACTTCGCGCTGATGCCCGCCAGCGCCTCCGCTTCCGCGCGTTTCCTGGACGCCAGCACCGACGCCGTTTGGCTTGAAATTCGCGTGCCTCCCGCCGGTTGACTTGCCTCACCAGCCACCGCCGAGCGCGCGCACCAGCAGCACCGTCGCTTCATAACGCAAACCCAGCACCTGGGCGGCGCTCTGTTGCGTGCGCAGCAGCGTGCGCTGGGCATTGACCACTTCGAAATAGGAAGCGAAACCGGCCCGGTATTGTTTCTCCGACAACTCGAGCATGCGCCGCGCCGAGGCAACCGCCTCCGCTTGCACCCCCGCCTGCTGTTGCAGGACCCGCAGCGCCGCCAGCGCGTCCTCCACCTCGCGAAACGCGGTCACCACGGTCTCCTTGTAAGCGGCGGCGGCTTCATCCCGCACTGCAAGCGCCTGTTTGAATCGCGCCCGCCGCAGGCCGCCATCGATGACGGTTTGCTCGACACCGGCGCCCATGCTGGAAAGGAAGCTGTCACGATCAAAGAGCTTCTCCACGACCGCGCTTTCAAAGCCACCGCTCAAGTTGATGCCCACCTGCGGAAAGAACGCCGTGCGTTCCTGACCGGCACGCGCAGCGGCTGCCGCCAGAGCACGCTCTGCCGCGGCAATGTCCGGGCGGCGCTCCAACAAGTCCGACGGCAATGTTTTGCCCGGACGCGGCGGCTGGCCCGACAACACGCGCGCGGGCAGCGACAAGTTGGAGGCCAAACGACCGCACAAGGCGGCAATGGCATTCTCGCGCTCGATCCGGCGGCGGTCGATGGCAATCGCCTCATTTTGCGTCTCGGCCAGCTCGGTTTTGGCCTGCGCCACATCCAATTCCGCCACATCACCCGCTTTGAAACGCGTCTCCACCATGCCCAGCGTCGTGCGCCGCAGCTTGACCGCGTCCTCAAGAATGGCCTTCTCCGCGTCGAGCGCGCGGCGTTGAAAGTAGTTCGCAGCGAGTTCGGCGTGCAGCAGCAGGCGCGCGTTTTCCGCCAGCGCCTCCTGGCTGGAGAGCGTGGCGCGTGAGGCCGCGATGCCACCGCGCACGCTCCCCCAAAGATCCAACTCATACTGAAAGGTAATCGGCGCGCGCCAGATGTTGATCGTCTGGCCGGGCCGGAAGCCGGGCGAATTCGATGAGGTGCGGTTTTGGACGAAATTGGTGCCGATGCCGATCTCAGGAATCAAAAGCGCGCGCTGGGCATCCACCGCCGCGCGCGCCTGCTCGACGCGCTTGAGCGCTCCCTCCAGCGTGGGGTTCTGGGCGGCAAGCTCCGCCTGCAGGCGGTTCAACTCGGCATCGTTGAAGACGCGCCACCACTCGCCTTTGGCTTGGTCGTCTGCCGGCCGGGCCGGCCGCCAGGGCCCCTGCGCCTTGAAGTTCTTCGGCGCCTCAATCACCGGCACCTCATGCTTCACCGTCACCATGCAACCGCTTAACAACAGCACATGCAGCACCATCCCGATTGCTTTCCTCATGCCTGCGCCTCCCGCTCCACTTGTTCCAGCGCCGCATCCACCTCCCGCGAACGCGTCTCCGGACTGCCCGTTCGCGCCGAGACCACCCGATACACCACCGGCACCACCACCAGGGTGAACACCGCCGACAAACCGACGCCAAACAAGATCACCACGCCCACCACGCGCCGGGTCTCAGCGCCCGGTCCCGACGACAGAATCAAAGGCAGCGATCCCATCAGCGTGGTCAGCACCGTCATCGTGATCGGCCGCAAACGCATCGCCGAAGCGCGTGTGATCGCCTCCAGGTAAGGAACGCCCTCATCGCGAAGCTGGTTCACAAACTCGACGATGAGGATGCCGTTCTTCGTTGCCAGCCCCACCAGCATGATGAGGCCAATGCTGCTGTAGATGTTTTGATTCTCCCCGGTGAGCAGCAGCCCGATCAAACCGCCCGCAACGGCAATCGGCACGGTCAGCATGATCGTGAGCGGATGCACGAAGCTCTCAAACTGCGCCGCCAGCACCAGGAACACTACCAGCACCGCCAGCCCGAAAACGAAGATGACGCTGCTGCTGCTCTCCTTGTACTTGAGCGACTCGCCGCGGTAGCCGACCACCGCGATCTCCGGCAGCAACTCCTCCACCAGGCCTTCCAAATAAGTGATCGCCTCCGACAACGAGTAACCGGGCGCCAAGCTGGCGTCGATGGTGATCGCGCGCATGCGGTTGTAGCGATTGAGCGTGCCGCTGTCTGCGAATTCCTCCAGAGTGACGAGGTTGGACAGGGGAATGATTTGGCCGCTGGCATCGGAACGCACATAGACGTTTTCGAGATCGCCCGGCGTGCGCTTGCCTTCGTAGTCGCCCTCCAAAATAACGTCGTATTCCTCGCCTTGGTCGATGTAGGTTGTCGCGCGTTTGAAGCCGAACAGGATCTCCAAAGTGCGGCCGATGCCCGCGATCGAAACACCGAGATCAGAGGCGCGGCGGCGGTCGATCGCAATGCTGATCTGCGGCTTGGTCTCCTTGTAGTCGTAGTCCAAACCGACCAGGCCCGGATTGGTGCTTGCGCGCTCCAGAATCAGGTCACGCCACTGCACCAAGTCCTCGTAATTCGGCCCGCCGATGACGAACTGCACCGGCTTGGTCAAACCACGGCTCAAGGCCTGGCGCATGATCACGAACGACTCCACCCCCAGCATCTCGGAGAGTTTGCCGCGCACCTCCTCCATGATGGTCCAGGCATCGCGGCGTTTGTCATGGTCGTTGAGGTTCACGATGGTGATCACCTCGTTGAAATCCGAGTTCGCCCCGAACGCGCGCGGCGCCCGCACCAACAGGCGCGTCACCTCGCCGGCGTCCACCAGATACATCAGCCGGTTTTCAATCTCCTCAAACACCTCCAGGCTGTAGCCGTAGGATGCCCCTTGCGGCGCGGAACTGATGACGAAAAACGAACCGCGGTCCTCCTTCGGCGTGAACTCGCTCGGCAGGCTTCGCTGCAACCAGAACGTCACCGCCATGCAGGCTGCGAGGAAGACAAACACCGCCGCGGGATAACCCAGCACGACACCCAGCAGGCGTTCATAACGCGTCTGCAAAAAGCGAAACACCCTGTCCACGGTGCGCGTGATCACATTGCCGCGCTCCGCCTTGCGCAGCAGCAGGGAGGCGATCATCGGACAAATGGTGAGCGCCGCGAAGCTGGAGAAGGAGACCGCCACCGCCAGGGTGATGCCAAACTCAGCGAACAGCTTTCCAAGATCCCCTTCCAGAAAGCTGATGGGCACAAACACCGCCACCAGCACCAGTGTGGTGGCCACGACAGCGAAACCCACCTGCTTCGCTCCCAACAACGCGGCGACGAGAGGCGGCTCGCCTTCCTCAATGCGCCGGTGAATGTTCTCCAGCACGACGATGGCGTCATCCACCACCAGACCGATCGCCAGCACCATGGACAGCAGCGTCAGCACGTTGATCGAGTAGCCCATGAAGTAGAGCACCGTGCAAGTGGCGATCACCGACACCGGCACCGCGACAAAGGGAATCAGCGTGGCTCGCGCCGTGCCAAGAAACAGATAAATGACCAGCACCACAAGCAAGACAGCCATGCCCAGGGTTTCATAGACTTCATCAATGGATGCCTCGATGAACTGGGAGGTGTCGTAACTCTGACTGATGCCGACGCCATCCGGCAGCATGGCGCGCACCTTTTCCACATGCCCCTTGGCCGCGCGCGCCACGTCCAGCGTGTTGGCCTGCGATTGTTTGATCACCCCCAGCGCCACCATCGGCACGCCGTTGCCGTGAAACTTTCGCCTTGCGTCCTCGGCCCCCATTTCCACCCGCGCCACCTCTCCCAGCCGCACCTGGTAGCCATCCTCCCCGCGCTTCAGCACCAGGCTGGCAAACTCCTCCGGCGTCGTGAACTCGCGCCGCACCCGCACCGTCAATGTTCGATCACTGGACTGCACCGCGCCGGCCGGCAGCTCCACGTTTTGCTGGCGCAGCGCCTCCTCCACATCGAGCACGGTCAGTTGCCGCGCCGCCAGCGCCTCGCGATCCAGCCAGATGCGCATCGAAAAACGCGTCGCCCCGGACAACCGAATGCGCGCCACGCCCGGCAGTTGGGAAAAGCCGTCCACCAGGTAGCGCTCCGCGTAGTCCGCCAGCTCCACCGGACTCATGCGGTCGCTGGCCAGATTCAACCACATCAGCACCTCGGTGGCGGTGTCCTGTTTGGTGATCTCCGGCGCGCGCACCTCCTCCGGCATCTCGTCCATCACACTGGACACCGCCTCGCGAATGTCGCTGGCCGCCGCCTCGATGTCGCGTTCGATGTTGAACTCGATGCTGATCTCAGAAACACCGTCGCTGCTGGTGGACGACACCGTTTTGATGCCTTCCACACCCGCGATACGGTCCTCAATGATCTGCGTCACCCGCCGCTCCACCACCGCCGCGGCGGCCCCGGGATAGGTGGTCTCAATCGCCACGATCGGCGGCTCGATGTCCGGATACTCGCGCACTTGCAGGCGCGTGAAGGCCACCACGCCAAACGCCACCAGCAAAAGGTTCGACACCGTGGCGAGCACGGGCCGGCGAATGGAAACGTCAGACAGGATCATGCGCGCCTGAAAAATCGATCACTTGGCTCCAGGCGCAGTGCGCGGGTTGTAAGGCTTCGCCGGTGCCCCGAACTGGCCTGCCACCGTCACCACATCGCCGTCCTTCAAGCCCATGAAGCCATCTGTCACGACCTTGTCGCCCTTCTTCACACCGGAGGCCACCTCGGCGAAGCCGGGCAGCCGCGCGGCGGTCTGAATTTCCACCTGCCGTGCCGTGGTTCCCGCCTCGTCCAGGACAAACACAAACTGCCGCCGATTCAGCGGAATGATGGCGCGCTCCGGCACCGCCGGGGCCTGCCGCGGTTTGCGGCCGACGGTGGTGGTCATCAGCATGCCCGCGCGCAGAGCCAAGTCCTCATTCGGCAGCTCCGCCCGCACCGTCACCGAGCGTGTCACCGGATCCACGCGGGAATCGATTTGACTGACCTTGCCCGCAAACACCCGCCCCGGCCACGCCGGACTCTTGGCCTCGATTTTCAAGCCCGGCTTCAAGTCGGCCAAAAAAACCTCCGGCACCTGAAAATCCAGCCGCACCGTGTCGAGCTTGTCCAACGTCGCCAGCACCGTGCCCGGAGCCACCAGCGCGCCCGGACTGATCCGGCGCAAACCCAGCCGGCCTGAGAATGGCGCCTCGATGCGCCGGTCCGCCAGCCGCGCCTCGCTCTCCTGGATGCGCCGCCGCGCCAGTTCCGCCAGCGTGCCGCGCTCATCCAGCCGGGCCAGTGGCGCGGCGCCATCCTCGACCAGCTTTTCCAGGCGGGTCAGCTCCCGCTCCTGCTCCGCCAGCATGGCCTTGGCGCCCTCCAGGGTGGCCACCACCTCCTGCGAGCTTAGCCGCACCAGCAACTGCCCCTGCTCCACCATCTGCCCGTCCTCGAACAGCAGCTCCTCCACCGTCTCCGTCACCTTGGCCGAAATCTCGATCGACTCCGCCGCCTGCACCGTCCCCAGCGCCTCGATCACATCCCGAAACCCCCGCTCCTCCACCTCATAAATCACCACCCGCGCCGGCCCGGACGCCTGTTTGCCGTCGCCCGCCGCTTGCGACCGCGACTCCAGCCGCTTCTCCAGTGCCTTCCAGCCCGCCCACATCCCCGCCAGCACCAGGGCCAGCACCAGCAACTGTTTCAAAACCTTGACAAACATCATCAAAAAAGACCTCCGCAAGAGTCAACGACCCCTGCTCCGGCTGGGACGATGTTTGCCGCGGAAGGGCGGGAAAGCAACGCGCGTTTGCCCGCGACTCTTTCACGTCCTGGCCTCGTCCCGGCAAGGAAGGACGGCAGCCTGCCGCCGCAGGCGGATCGCCCCCTTCGCCTACCTGTTCGACGTGTTCACGCGCATGCAACAGATGGCGGCCGCCGACTACCCCGCCTCACGCCCGCGGCCTGGGCCGCAGCCCACCAACCGGTCAAACCCGCCAGCAAAGCCCTCGGCGCTGCGCACGCAAGCAAAGCCCCAAGGCGCTGTGCGTGACGCTTGCTCTTGACAGGAAGCCGGAGAGGCACATTGAAAAAAGGACATCGTCCGTGCAGTCGCATGTCTTACCGAATTCGTATTCAAGCCTTCGTTGCCGATCCCCGCGCGTGCTGGAGGCTTGTTGGGTTAACCGAAAAACGCCGAGGGGCGGAGGCGTTTTGGACGGAGCGCAGCGCAGCCCGAAGGGTGAGCCTGCGGGTGGAGCAAGCGAATCAAACACCGAAAGGGGCTTTGTGTTGGCATGTCCAGTCAGATGCAGGCAAACCTTACCCCGGATAAAGCGTCCTTGGTGTTGGAAGCGCGAAATCAACGACAGAAGGTAAGCGAAAACAAAGCGCCGCTGATGGAGAACCTCCCGTGCCGGACCTGAAATGGGGTGTTCATAGTCGAGATGCTGAACGGATTTCAAATTTTTTCGAATAGGTTGGCACGACCAATGCCATTGGTTGGCGCGTGGGATTCATTATCCTGCTATTCTATCATACGATAACGCCATAGACCGCCACTCCTCCAAAGTTAACCCAAGATTATTTGATTCTAGAATTTCCAATAAGAGAAAATTTAACAGATTACGCTGTGTTGAGTTAAGGTAATCTAAGGCAATCGAAACCCCAAGGTCACTAGAGATAAAATAAATGAAGTGTATCAAGCAAAAATCACTCCGCAAGTTGGTGGTGTCACCTGATTCAATGGATCGCTGAATCCGCAGCATGTATGAAGCTATATAATATGCTGCACTTTCCGCGTTTAGGCACAAAAAAGGCAATTCAGAAGACATTTGGGGGCCATCATTAGATACCGTGATAAAATCCTTCCCGGAAAGCCACTTCGCAACGTTCACGCATTCCAAATAATCTGATTCTATCCCCAAGTCTAAGGGCGGCTGAAAGTCGATCCACTCTTTTACAATCTTTTCACTCAATTTCATATCATTGACAACATCCACACAATCGATTGAACACCTCGATACATTTATCAAACGCGGCAAGATTTTGTCGCAATGCTTCAGGATGATTTTTGGTAGTCTTAATGAACGAGTCGCAATCTAACTGGAGATACTCTTTCCTCCCCGATATTTCTCCCATCAGCAGCATTATCGAGAGAGATACTTGCGTGCAAGAAGTTGCCGCACTACAAGGACTTTTACCATTGCCATCTTTGAATTTATCGTAGCTGTCATGCACTTCTTTGCACCTGGCAATGCGCTGAGCAATTTGTGCAGCAGTCATTGTGGCTGCTGTAGTAGCAGCCACTGAACCAGCTCCTTTGATTATGCCGCCGCCAGTAGCCAAGGTGCGGGCTGCGGCCAATTCTGCACACGCTGTTGCACCCGCCGGGCTCCCTAATGATGTCCATGGCAACTGAATTAGACCCAGGTGATCAACTCGATTCACCGCATCATTCCCCACCATCCCATAAAGATTGATTCCGCCGCTTTCCTCAATCGGATCACGACTCAGCCATCGCCCCATCTCCGGCCAGTAATACCGGTAGCCGTAGTACACCAGCCTCGTCTCTACGTCCGTGTACTTCGTGCTGAAGCGGAAACTGGGAGGCTCGGGGTCGTTGGGGTTGGGCAGCAGGGTGTCTATGGCCAGCTCCGCGCCGAAGGGGTCGAACTCGAAGCGGTGGGTGATCGCGCCGGTGGCCACGTCAGCGTAACCCACCGCGTTGCCGTTGAGGTCGTAGAGCGGGGTCAGAGTCTGCACCTGGGTACCACCTCCGGGCAGCGGCGTGTGATGGGCGCTGAGCAGCAGCCCGCCGACCCCGCCCGCCCCGGTCAGCGTGCCGCTTTGGTCCAGGCCCCAGGCGTGGGCGCGATGCAAGCGCGGCACCCCTGCTCCAGGGCCGCTGACCGGCACATCCAGTTGACTCGTGCGCTCCATCCGCGCACTCGCCCCTGTGGGGCAGCCTCGAAACTCGGCCGTCCATCTCGCCTCCATCCTTCGGCTCGGTTCCGCGATCATGCTCCAGCCATCATAGCGGAACAGCCGCTGCCGAAGCAAGCTCCATGCGCCCGTGGCCACCGGTTTTTCCAGCACCGTCTTGCTCACCCGGCGGCTCTGGGCGTCGTAACCAAACTCCAGCCGCTGCCGCGCCGGGCGCGGGCCGGCTCCGGGCAGCACGTGCTCCTCCATCCAAATGAGACGGTTCTCCGCGTCCCAGCCATAGCTCCAGCGGGCGTCGGAGACCAGGTTGCCATCATGATCGTAGGCCAGGGTTTCGGTGGCCGGGGGAAAGAACAACCAGCCCTCCCGGCCCACGGCGAGGTCCTCGCCGTTGGGTCCGGTGCCGGGTCGGCTGGCCTTGACCCTCAGCCGCTGCCAGAACGGGGCGGAACCCAGCGCGAGCGCCGCCTCAGCGTAAAACGTCTCCTGGCCCGGGTCGGGCACGAGGAGATTTTTGTTGATTTTTTGCAGCCTGACCCCGTTTCCTCTGCCAACGGTGCTTTTGAGTCCGACTCCTTCAACCGGAGACTTCTCACCCCATCGACCTCCAACCTCCCGCCGGTGCCACGCGCGGTGACGTGATAAAGCGCGCCTGGATACTGAATGCGGAGCATGCCTGTGAGGCTACCTCTCAGGCATCGTTTGTCAAGTATTGACTCATGACCCTTTCTTGTCAAGTCTGCAAGGGTCCCTTCAACAACGGAATTTCATTCACGGCCACCACCACCACTATGCCAACCAACAAAAGCAAAGCCAACGAACATGCGATAAAGACGGCAGTGTAGAGTCCTGGGTTTCTTCTACCGAAAACCATGCAAATGACAGCCCCCATTATTATAACAACTCGAAGGCCGCCAAACAGATAACCTGAGTGCAAGGCCACATATCTGAAACAATAGGAGTATTTGTGCAGAGGTAGTTCTGAAATTTGAATCCCATCCCAAGCCTTATCGCATAGCCATTGGATGACGCTCATGGAGTAAACTATAACGCTTCCTAGCAATCCTATTGATAGAGTGGCCACTACCAGATCAACGTTCCATCTCTTGTGTGTATTTTTATTCATGGTGCCCCTGCGTTATCCCAAGCTTTTGCAGCAGATTTCCACAACTTCGTTGGATATTTTGGACTTGGACCCGACCAGTTTAAAACAGTTTTTGTTGCAGTAGACCAGGTGAAAGTCGTACACCCAAGGATAGTTTCCGTTCCTGTAGCGCTGCACGCACACAACGCGCAAATCTCAACGTCCGAAACTATGTGGCCCAATGCTCCTCCATTCCCGCCTGGAGCGTCTTGTACTGGATCAAACTCATTCGCCACGCCTGCATAAGCAGGGTATGGCGTTCCTCCAGAAGTTGTCGAGTTTGCGTGGTCCTGTGAAGGCAGCGCATCCATAAACGGACTCCCACCCTGGATGCCTCGCTGGTGCATGGCTTGAACTAGTCTTATTGCACCTGTTGGACACGCATCTTCCCAGTTATAATATTTTACCCAATAACCATCGCCGGAATATGCAACTGTACCCAATGCCGACGCGCCAGTTGCTTCGATGTGCTTTACCATGGCGGCGAAGCCGCCGGCCAAATTTACTGGGAGAGATTTTAATCCCAGGTAGTCCCATCGATTCACCGAATCATTCCCCACCATGCCATAAAGGTTCATTCCCCCACGTTCTTCAATCGGATCGCGACTCAGCCACCGCCCCATCTCCGGCCAGTAGTACCGGTAGCCGTAGTACACTAGCCCTGTCTCCGCATCCGTGTACTTCGTGCTGAAGCGGAAGCTGGGTGGCTCGGGGTCGTTCGGGTTGGGCAGCAGGGTGTCGAGGGCCAACTCGGCGCCGAAGGGGTCGAACTCAAAGCGGTGGGTGATCGCGCCGGTGGCCACGTCAGCGTAACCCACGGCGTTGCCGTTGAGATCGTAGAGCGGGGTCAGAGTCTGCACCTGGGTACCACCTCCGGGCAGCGGCGTGTGATGGGCGCTGAGCAGCAGCCCGCCGACCCCGCCCGCCCCGGTCAGCGTGCCGCTTTGGTCCAGGCCCCAGGCGTGGGCGCGATGCAAGCGCGGCACCCCTGCTCCAGGGCCGCTGACCGGCACATCCA
>CAZKMS010000135.1:0-14905 GCA_964553805.1 uncultured Verrucomicrobiaceae bacterium | reverse complement strand
GGTCTCCGGGGTCCACCGACACCGGCCCCTCCGGATGGGAGAGAATCACGATCGGCTCCGCCGGCACCTCGCCCTCCGCGTTTTTCACCCGAACGACGCCCTCGGAGCTAAACAGGCTGAAATCCCAATCCAGGCCTCCAGCCAGCGGCTCCAGCAGCAGGTTGCTTTCCCAATCAAAGCCGTCCCACACCGCTTGCGAACTTGCCCAGCTCATCACTTGGAAGCTGTCTCCCGCCTGCGGCACGTAGCCACCGGCCAAGCTGACGCTGAACCTTGTCGTCAGGTCCACATAGGCGAGGGTTTCCATTTCCAGCGCCGTGAAGTTCGCCTGGCCGAGCACGAAGTTCACCAAGCTTCCCGCTCCCAGCGACAGGCTGCCGCCGATCTGGAGCGATTCCACGCCGGCGGTGATGTCCGCAAACCCGGGCGTCAACTGCGCATCATTGCCGCCGCCCAAGAGGAAGACATCCCCGCTGATCGTGCCGACGCCACCCAGGGTCGCCCCCGAACCCACGGTCACCAAGCTGGTGTGAAGGCTGTCCGCAATCAACAACGCGCCGCTGTTCACCTGCACCGGCCCGCCCAGGCTCACCTCGCCGTTCAGTCTCAGGGTCTCCGCTTGGTTTTTGACCAAACCACCGGTGCTGCTCAAATCGGCATCGATGGCCAGGTCGCCAAAGTGGTTGAACAAAAAGCCGCCCGTCGAGTGGATGCTGCCGGTGCCGTCGATGGCGGCACTCATCCCGCTGGTGCTCACCACGCCCACGCTCACGCCGTGGCCGTTGAGATTCAGCGAACCATCGGCAAGGTTCAAATTTCCCGCGCCGAGGGCGTTGTCCGCGCCCAGGATGAGGCTGCCGCCGAGGATGTTCGTCCCGCCGGTGTAGCCCGCCGCCGCGTTGAGCGTGAGGGAGCCCTGGCCGGCCTTGGTCAGGCCGCCGTTGCCGCCGTTGCCCACCGCGTGGTTGAACACGATGTCAAAGCCGTTGGTGTCAAACGTGCCGCCGGCCGTGGCGGTGATTTCCGCCAGCGCGGGCACGCCCAGGGTGACCGGCACGGTGGACGGATCGAACACACCGGCGAAGCGCAGCGTGCCGCCGTTGAGCATCAGCCCGCCGCTGCCATTGGCGCCCAGCTTGTCGAGCGCGTCGATTTGCAGCACGCCCTGGTTGATGGTCGTCGCTCCTGTGTAAGCGCTGCCGGTGGCGGCCAGGATCAAGAGGCCGTTGCTGGACTTGGTCAGCGCGGCTCCCGCCTGGGTCAGCGGCGCGTTGAGGACGACGCCGTCCAAGGAGGTGTTGGTCACATGGAAGAGGTACTCCGAATTCAGGCCGGCTTGGATGTCGCTGAAGCCGGTGAGGGTGATGCCCTGGGTGCCGCCGAGCAGGAAGGCGCCACTGGCGACGCTGAGGCTGGCGCCGGCGCCGTCGAGCGTGACCGGCGCATCACCACTGTTGTCCACCAGCAGCGCGTTCATGGTCTTGCTGGCGCCGTCGAGTGTCAGATCCACGCCGCCGGCGTAGCGCACGTTGTTGCCGGGGGTCACGCCGCCCGCCGCCGCGAGTTGCTCGTATTCGGTGTCCAGGTTCAAGGGGCGGAAGCCGTTGACGCCATACGTCACCAACGTATTGCCCAGGCCGGTGGGGCTGTCCTCGGCCACGGCCCAGGGCAGGATGCTGAGGTTGGGTGTGCCTTCCGTGTCGGAGCCGCCCCCGACCAAATAGGGAGTCATGACCGGAAGGCCGCCGGTGACCACCACGCGGCCGGTGTGGCCGGTCGAGATGCCGCCCGTGGTGCCGAGGTTGCGGCCGCGCAGCAGCAGGGTGGCGTTGTTGAGGCGGCCCAGGCTGGACAGCGTCAGGATCACGTTGCGCTGGGTCCCGGTGGTGGCCGTGCTGGTGTGGATGGCGGAGATGGTGTTGGCGCCCGCCAGCAGGCTGGTGTGGCCGACAATTTCATTCTTGTTCGCATCGGTCCGGTCGCTTTGCACCGCCAAGCCGTTCATGCCGCCGGTGTTGAGGAGCGTGATGAGCGCCGTGTTGCTGATTTTGTTGGCGGCCGTGCTGGTGCCGCCGCCTTGGTTGATCAGCAGGCTGCCGCCGTTCAGGGTGACGAAGCTCGCCTGGGCGAAGTTGGAGACGCCGTTGCTGGCGAGTGTGAGCTGGCCCTGGTTGACGACGATGCCGCCGGTAAACGTGTGGGCCAGCGTGTCGAACTGCTGAATGCCGGGGCCGTCCTTGATCAACAGGCCAGCGCCGGTGACAAGACCGGAGAAAGCGCTGGAGGTGGTGGCAAGACCGGCGACTCGCAGGGTCAACTGGCTGTCCCTGGGAATGTCCACCACGCCGCCGACCGCGCTGCCGCCGGCCAGCCCGCCGAAGGTGGCGGAAACCCCATTGCCGATCTCCAGCCGGGTGGTGGGATCGGCTTTGACGAAGACCGCGCCCATGCCCACCGTGGTCAGGTTGCCGCCGTGGATTCCCGTGTCCGCCAGGATGCGCAGGGTGCCTTCATTGACATAGGTGGCGCCGGAATGCGCATTCTGCTTGGTGAGCAGCAGCGTGCCTTCCCCGGATTTCGTCAGCACCGTGCCGCCGAGCAGCCGCGCATCGATCGTGAAGTCCGCGCCGGTGTTGTGCTGGTGGATCATGACTTCCACACCCGTGCCGCCGCTGCCGAACAAGGCGCCGGCGGAGATCGAAGCCGTGCCCGCGCCCACCTCCGGCGTCACCAGGATGCCGCCGCTGGCCACGTGCAGGACGCCATCGTTCGTCACCGTCACGGCCGAGGCCGCGTCCGCGGCGGCAAAACGCAGGCTGTTGATGCTGATCCCAAGCAGCGTGCCGTGGTAGCCCGCCGCGTCCGTGACGTTCATGCCCGCCGCCCAGGCCGCCAGATCATCCTGCGCGGCCGAGGCAAAGGCTTCCACGACGCGGGAATTGACCGTCGCAAAGTGGCTCTTGCCGACCGTGGCAAAACCGCCCAGCAGGCCGCCCACGCCATTGACGGCGTTGGTTTGGAACTGGGCATCCGGCGAGGCGAATTCAAAGTCCACGGTGCCGCCGACGCCTTTGACGAGGTTGCCGGAATCCAGCCACGCCACGTGGCCCGCGCCGTTTTCCACGCGCAGGGTCGAGGCGCCCGCGTTGATGTTGACGGTGCCCACTCTTTCGAGGGTGACCGTTGTGCTGGACCCGGTCATGCGGACGGAGCCTCCGGTCAGGGTCAGGGTATTGCCGTTGAGGCGCCGGTCCTCACTGCTGGTGCTGGCGGTGTGGTCCAGCCAGAGCTGGCTGTTGTTGGCAACCGTGACGGTGCCGGTGCCGCCGATCTGGCCGGTGACCTTGACTTGGCCGGCGTTGATCGTGGTGGTGCTGTAGCTGTTCTGCCCCGCCAATACCAGGGTGCCGTTGCCGGTCTTGGTGAGGGTGCGCGCCGTGGCGCCGTCGAGGTTGTTGGCGATGCTGGCCGTAATGACCAGTTCTTCATCGGTCTCTGTGGAATCGTTGACGGCGAAGGTGCGGTTGGCATTGAGGAAGATCGTGCCATCGGCGATGGTGGAGGCGCCGGAAATCGTGGAGGCCGTGTAGGTGACGTTGCCGCCGAGGGAGAGGGATCCTCCGTTGAGCTGAATGAGCGACGTGGGGACTGTCGCGGCAACGGTGCCGAGGCCGACCGTAAGGCTGCCGATGGCCTGCGTGCCGTTGTTGAGGTTGAGCGTGCCGCTGCGAACCACCAGGTTGCCATTGCTGAGTTTCGATCCGGGTTCGACATTGACGGTGCCGCCGCCGGGAACGGCGGAGCCGATGTTGGTGGCGCCGGTGTAGGTGTTTGCGCCGGAGAGCGTCAAGGTGCCGTTGCCGCTGTAGGTGAGGACGCCGGCGCCAGTGCCGCCGTTGCCCACGACCCCCGAGATCAGCACATCGCCGGAACCGTTGATGGTCAGGGTGCGCGCGGTGTTGCTTTCGGAAAGGTTGATGCTGCCGGCGAGGGTGAGCAGCCCCGTGGCATTGGCCGTCAGCGTGCGGTTGCCGCCGCTGTTGGTCAGCGTACCGTTGAGTGTGATCGGATTGTCGCCGGCCAGGGTGAGGGTGGTCTGCAGGACGACGTTCTGCGCCAGCGCGTTCGCCCCGCTCAAGTCAGCGCCCGCTTGCAGGGTGCTGGCGGTGGTGGCCACGGTGATGTCGCCGGTGCCGAGCGCGTCCTTGTTGCCGAGGATGGTGACGCCGCCGCTGAGCGTGGTGCCGCCGGCATAGGTGTTGACGCCGGTCAGCTCCAAAACCCCGGTGCCGTTGCGCAGCAGGGAGCCGTTGCTGAGCACGCCGCTCAAGACAGCCCGGTCGTCCGTCGAGGCGGGGTTGTCCAGCACCGTGATGGTGCGCTGGGCCTCGTTCAAATCGAGATCGTGGGTGAAGGTGACCACATTGTCGGCGGAGCTGGAGCCGAACACCAGCGGAGCCGCGTCCGCCAGGAAATGCGTGGTGCCCGCCCAGACCAGCGGAGCGGGCGCGCCGGTGAGGGTGACGGTCAGCGGGCCGCCGGAAGCGGCAAAGCCGCCGCTCTGCCAATGCACCTGGCTGGCTCCCGTGCCGAGCGCGCGATCGAAGACACCATTGCCTTCGTACACCCCGCCGTTGAGCGCGAGGTTGGCGGTGCCGAGAACGGCATCGAGACCGCGGATGGCGCCGCCGTCGAGGCGGTAAGCGCCGGTGAAGTTGTTGGCGCCGATGCCGGAAATATCCAAGGTGCCCGCGCCGGCCTTGATCAAAGTGCCGCTGCCGGTGAGGGTGCCCATCTGCCAGGACATGTCCACGGGCGCGGAGAGGTTGTCGTTGATCGTCACGGTCTTCTCCGCGGAGCCGAGCGCCAGGGTGCCCGCGCCGCTGATGATGGCGGGATTCGGGTTGGCGGTGGCGGCGTTGCTGGCGGTGTAGGTCACCGCGCCATTGAGCGTCACGGTGCGGCCCGCGCCGATGCTCAGCTCCGCGTAGGTGCTGGCGGCGAGGCCCATCGTCAGGATGCCGCCGACGACCTGATCCTGACCGCTGGCCAGGATTTCCAGCAGGCCGTGGCTGATCGTCACGTTGGCCTTGCCCCATTTGGCGGCGCCATCCAGGCGCAGGACGCCGGTGTCGCCATAGAGGGCAAAGTTGCTGTTGACGGTGGTATTGCCGGAATAGGTGTTCGCCCCGGTGAGGGTGAGCGTGCCGGCGCCGGTGTAGCTGAGGTGGCTGTGCACGGTGCCGGTGCCGCCGGTGTCCGTGGCGTTGTTGACCACGGCGCCGGTGATCCGCGCGTCGCCCGTGCCGGTGAGGGTCAGCGTGCGGGCGGCGGTGGTGTTTTCAGAGAGGCGCACCTGACCGGAAAGGGTGAGCAGGCCCGTGCTGCTGGCATTGAGCGTGCGATTGCCGCCGCTGTTGGTCCAGGTGCTGCTGAAAGTGAACGGGTCATCACCGGCGATGACCGTGGTGCCGGTCTGGGTCACGGCTTTGTTGAGAGTCTTTAGGCCGCCGCCGTTGCCCATCAAAGTGCCATTGACGAGCGCCAAGGCGCCGGTGGTGCCGAGGCTGTCGTTGTGGTGAATGATCACCGTGCCGGCGGAAAGGGTCGAGGTGCCGGTGTAGGTGTTGGCCGCTGTGAGTTCGAGCACGCCGTTGCCGATCTTGTAAAGGCCGCCGCTGGTGCTGGAGAGCACGCCCGAGAGCACCACTTTGTCCGTGTCCGAATCCGGGTTGTCGATGACATCGATGTGACGCACCGCGCCATTCAGGTTGATGGCATGGGTGAAGGTCACAGTGCTGTCGGCGGTGGTGGAGCCAAAGACCAGCTTGCTGCCGGTGATGGCAAAGCCAACGGTGCCGTTCCAGACCAGCGGGTTGGGAGCGCCGGCGAGGGTGACGGTCAGGTCGCCGCCTTGGGCGGCGAAACCACCGCCGCGGGGTGTGGCCGTCCAACTGACCTGCCCGCCGCCGCCGCCGATGGCGCGCGTGAACGTGCCGCTGCCCTCAAAGACGCCGCCATTGAGCAGGAGATGGTTGTTGGACAGGTTGCCGGCAAGGGCGCCTTCGGAAAGCACGGTGGAGCCGGAGTAGGAGCTGGTACCGGTGAGCACCAGCGTGCCGGCGCCGAGTTTGTTGAAGCCGATGGCCGTGGCGCCACCGTTGAGATCGGTGAGGTCCATGGAGAACTCGGCGCTGAGACCGGCATCGACATGGATGCCGAGCAAGGAGCCGTTTTGGAAGCCGCCGGTGGCGGATGCCAGCCCCGTCAGACCGGCGATATCGGCGGCGGTAAAGCTGTCCGCGGCGCCAAAGCCGAAGCCGAGCGTGGCGCCGGGGCTGACCGTCAGATTGCTCTCCGTCCACAGCGACCGATTGTCGTTGTACAACGAAACCGGACGGGTGAAGACGAGCGCGCCGGCCGTCACCGTGGCCGGGCCGGTGTTGCTGTTTTCACCGGACAAGGTGAGGGTGGAGTTGGCGCTCTGAGTGATGCTGGTGACACGGTGGCCGATGTTGGCGCTGATGAGGGTATCGCCATGGCCCGTGCTCGCGTGCGTGAGGGAGCCCATCGGATTGATCCCCGCGTTGGCAAAGGTCAGCGTCGCCATCAAGCCGTTCGCGAAGGTGGCGTTGTTCGAGATGATGACGTTGCCGGCACCGGAGACGCCGCCGGTGAACTGCGAAGTACCGGTGGTGCCGATCCGGCCCAGGATCACGTCATGGCCCGCAAGCGTGACAGCCCCGCTGAACACGACGTTGCCGGTGCTGGTGCCGGCGTTGATGCGCGCCACCCCGGTGTTGCCGCCGAGAACATGGATCGGGTTGGGATAGGTGAGGCTGTTGTTGGCTTGCACCGTGGCATCCGCGCTGCCGGAGCTGTTCCCCAGGAGGATGGCGCTGGCGGCGGGGCCGAAGCTGGCCGCGTTGTTGCCGCCGACGAGCGTGCCCTCTTGGACGTGGATGCCGGCGATCGTGGTGGCCGCTCCCGGCAGGGTCAGGTTGCCATTGCCCCGTTTCGTGATGGTATGGCCGGCGCCGGTGATGGCGCCCAGCGTCGTGTTGGTGACGGCTCCCGCGCCGTTGTTGTTCACCACGAAGGTCGGCGAGCCGGTCAAGGTGGTGGCGCCGAAGACCAGGCTCTGGGTGCCTGAGATGGAGAGACTGCCGGCGTTGACAGTGACCGTGTGCGCGCCCAGGGAAAGCGTGCCCACGGTGTGACTGATGCCGGCTCCAGACGTCAGCCGCTCGGTGGAGATCGTGACGTCGCCCGCGATGGTGGTGGGCCGGGCGAGGTTGCGCGCCGTGCTGTTGGCGATCTGGAGTTCGCCGCCATTCAGGGTCAGCGTGGCGTCGCCCGTGCCGAGACCGGTGGTGCCATCCGCCGTCACCCGCAGGACGCCATCGTTCAAAGCGACATTGCCGGTGAAGGTGTTGAGCGCGGAGAGGATCAAGGCGCCGGAGCCGTCCTTCACGAAGTTCCCGGCACCGCTGATCACCGCGCTGACTTCCAGAGTCGCATCGGCGCCGACGCTCCAAGTTTGCGCCGCGCCCAGTGCCACCGGAGCCGAGATGCTCACCGGACCGGCCGCGCCAGCGTCCACGGTGATGCCCGCCGCGCCCAGGGTCAGCGTGCCGGCCGCGCCCGGTGCGATGGCGATCGCGCCGGTGCCCGAGTCGAGGAAGCGCAGGCCCTTGACCGAATAAGGCGAGTCCAGGGTGGTGACCATGGCCTCCTCCGAGGCGGTGGCGGCGCTGAAGTGAAGCAGGTTGCCGGGACCGGGTGTGTAATTGGCGAAGTTGCTGCCATCGCTGTTGCGTGACCAGTTGGAGGCGCCCACGGCGAGGCCGCCCCAGGTGTTGTTGACCGCGCCCGTCCAATACAGGTCTTCTTCCAATTCGGCGGCATTGCCCACTTCCAGCGTCACGGTGCCGGCCAGGCTGTCCGCGATCAAGTCATAGAAATAACCGGCGGGCAGCGAGCCGAATTGAAGGAACTCCGCCCCGGTGATGGAGGCCGCGCCCGTGATCAGGCTGTAAGTGCTGTTGGCGCCAAACCCGTCCAGGGCGGTGCCATTGATGAAGCCGCCGGCAGGATGGATCGTGAGCGCGCCGCCGTTGAGAATGATTTGATCCGATGTGCCGCTGGCAGCCAGGCGGAAACTGAGCGCGCCGCCGTCCAAAGTGAGGCCGGCTCCGGCTGGCATATTCCAGGCGCCAATCCCGCTGGCGGCGGACAAATCGAAAGCACCGCCGGCGTTGACGGTGAGGCCGGAAGTGGCGGTGAGCGAGCCGGGGGTCACGGACAGGGTGCCGCTGTTCACCACGGTGGCTCCGGTGTAGGGGTTGACGCCGGTGAGAACGAGCTTGCCAAAGCCGTCTTTGACCAGGCCCAAGACGCCCGCGCCATCCGTCAGCACGCCGTCAAAGGCATCGACCGCGTCCGCCAGCGTGCCGAAACCGACGGTGAGCGTGGAGGTCGTGGCGGCCGCCTCGTTGTGAATGAGGCCGTTAACCGTGCCGCTGAGGCCGCCGACGGACTGGCTGGTCCCGTTGAGATCGAGCGTGCCGGCGGTCATGATCAAGGGGCTGCCGCCCGCGCCGAGCGTGCCGGCTCCGGTCAGCCTCAAGACACCGCCCGCGCCATCCACCGTGGTGGCTCCGGTGTAGGTGTTGGGAGCGGAAAGCACCCAGGTGTTGGAGCCGGTTTTGGTGACGCTGATCGCGGCCACGCCATCCGCGATGCCGCCGCTGATTTCATTCGCGATCGCGGCGCCCGAGGTGCCGCCCAAGGTCAGCGTCTTCGCACCCGCCGCGTAACCGGTGACACCGCCCGCATAAACAATCGCTCCCGTGCCGTTGCCGTTGAGCGCGAGGCCGCCGGTCGTTCCCTGCATGGCAATGAGGCGATTCGTACTGTGACCGCTGCCGAGGTAGGTCAGGGAGGTGTCTCCCGTGGTCAAGCCCATGCGGATGACACCTTCATGGGCGTTCAAAGGCGCGCCCAGAGCGCTGGCGCCGCCGCCGGCATTCCCCACGCTGTCAAAGGCAAGACCGCCGGCGTGAACCTCCGTGCGGCCGCTGTAAGTGTTTGCGCCGGTCAGCGTGAGCACATTGTTTTGCGTCTTGAACAAACCGCCTGTGCCGGACAGGACAGCGCCGACGGCGGTGTCGCTGGTGTGGTTGAAGTTGAAGCCGCCGCTCGACTGAATGGCGCCCGTGCCGAGGATCTGTGGGCTGGCGCCGCTGGTGGTGAGCAGGCTGACGGAAACCGAGTTCGCGCCCAAGTCCAGGGTGGCGTTGTCGAGAACGGTCAGGTTGCCGTTTCCAATCGCGTTGCTCGCGCCGAGGGTGAGCGTGCCGGCGGCAACCGTGGTGGCGCCGGTGAGGCCAGGGGCGGAAGCCGAGAGCGTCAGGTTGCCCGCGCCGGCCTTGGTGAAGCCGCCGATGCCGCTGCCAAGACTGCCGGCCAGGGCCAGGTCAAGGCCATTGGTATCGATCGTGCCGCCGCCCTGCAGGAAAGCCACCGCACGCGCGGACAGATCGTCCGTGAAGCCAGCGCCGAGGCGCAGCGTGCCGCCGGCAAAAATCAGGCCGCCGGTGTTGCCGCCGATGTTGTCGAGGCCGGCGATTTCGAGGATGCCCTCGTTGAGCGTGGTTTTGCGAGCGCCGCCGCCGGCGGTGTTGGCGGTGGACAGCACCAGCGTGCCGCGGCCTGACTTGGTGATGTCAGCGGCGGAAGTCAGCGGAGAGCTGATGGTGGCGGTCAGCACCGAAGCGGTGGCGGCCGACGGATTGACCACGTGGAAGACATATTCATTGGTGGAACCGACTGTGATGCCGGCATCGAACCCGCCAAGCTGGATGCCGTGAGCGCCGGCCGCGGCGGAGGGATTGAGCGTGAAGAGGAAAGCGCCGCTGGTGTTGGCCAGCGTTTGCCCGGCGCCGGTCCCGGTCACGTTGAAGCTCGCCGCGCCCGTGGTGTTTTTGTGCAGCACCAGGGAGTTGAGCGTGCGTCCGGCCAAGCCTGTCAGGTTTGCCGAGAGCACTTCGCGAGTGTTGTTGGCGGCGCCGGCGGTGGCGTAGGTGGCGTATTCCGCGGGAGTCAAGGCGATGAAGCCGCGGCCCGAGACGTAGGTGGCGAGGCTGTTGCCCATGTGCGTGGCGGCAATCGCCGCGCTGGTGTTTTCCGCGATCACCCAAGGCACGATGCTCAACGTCGTGGAGCCGAGCGCGCCGCCGCCGCCAATCAGAGCGGTGTTGATGAAACTGGTCTGATTGGCGGCATCTCCAATGCGCAGATGGGACTGGCCGCCGGTGCCGGAGTTGGAGCCGAGCGCGCGGCCGCGCACGTTCATGGTCGCCGCGTTTTCGCGCACGAAATTGTTGGCGACGACAAGCGCGCGGCTGCTGTTGCCGCCGGTCTGCTGGAGCGAGGCGTAGTTGGCGCCGCTGCCGAAGGTGAGCACGCCGATGGTTTCGGTGTTGCTGGTGCCGCTGTTCTGATCCGTGCGGAACGCCAAACCGCGGAGGATGGTTTCGCCTGCAAAGGTGCCGTCCGCTGAATTCAGGGTGAGGGTGGCGGTATCGAGAATGCGGGTGCCACTGCGGGTGCCGCCGTTGTTGTCGAGCAGGAGAGCGCCGCCCTTGTTGATGACCCAGGCGGAGGCATCAATCCGGCCGACATTGCTGATCTGGAGCAGCCCCTCGTTGATCACCACCGTCCCGGTGAAGCCCGTGCTGATGTTGTTGAAGACCTGGTTGCTGGGGCCGTTTTTGACAATCGTGCCGCTGCCGGCCAACTGGCCGGAATAAGTGCGGTTGCCGCCGGTCTGGGCGCTGAGGGTCAAGGTGTAAGCGCCGATATCCGTGACCGCGAGGTGGCGCAGCCCGTCGGAAACGCTGCCGCCCTCCAGGGAGCCGATCGTCTCATTCGACAGCAGCCGCAGGGTGGCAGGGTCGGCGACCGAGAACAGGATGCGGCTATTGTCGCCCACCGCCTGGCCGCCGGCCAGCTCCAGCACGCCTTCGTTGAAGCGCACGAGGCCGCTTTGGGTGTTGGCGCCGGTCAGGCGCAGGGCGCCCGTGCCGGACTTGGTGATGGCCAGGTTGCGCGTGATGTCGGAGTTGATGGTGAGAAGCTGCGCGCCGTCGTGCGTGATGACCAAATCGGCCACGTCGGAGGTGAGCGTGCCGCCGCTGATGCTGAGCGGGCCGGTCACTTGATCGGTCACGAGGATGCCGCCGCTGACCAGATTGAAAACGCCCGCCTCGGCCAGGTTGAGGGCAGCGCCGCCGGCGGCATTGAAGCGCAGGCTGAGGATGCTGGCCCGGTCCGGAGTCACTGTTCCCGTGAAGCCGGAGCCTTCATCGGTCACATGATCCGTGGGCAGCCAGGTGGTGACGTCATTCTTCGGCGTGGAGTGCAGTGCCACGATGTTGCCGCCAGCGGCGTTGGTGGCGTTGGTGGCAAACCAGGTGCCGGTGGCGTCCACGACGGTGGCAAAGGCGGCGCTGGTGAGCACACCCGCGGCGCCCGTGCTGAGCAAGCCGGTGGCGGGGTTGTTGAGGCTCGTCGTGGTGAAGCCGCGGGTGGCGCTTTGCTCGCCCTCGGGGAGGATGAGGCGGAGCGTGCCGGCGCCGGTGGCGCGGGTGAAGGCGCCGATAGTCAGCACGGCATCCTGCCCCTCACCGGGCTGGATGACGAGGGTGCTGGCGCCGCCATTGGCCAGGGTGAGGCTGGCCACGGCCTGGCTGGTGGCCGCGCTGTCGTTGCCCAGGATCGTCAGTGTGCCGCCGCGCAAGTCCACGCCGCGGTTGGTGTTGATTTTCTTGGTGTTGTGGATAGTGTAGTCCAGGATCAGGTTGCCCGAATCGATGCGGGTCGTGGCGTTGACCTCCCCGGTCAGGCCGCTGTTGTCGCCGGAAAGGATGACATCGCCCAAGCCCTGCTTGAGAATGGTGGTGCCGCCCGCGAGGTTGGCCTCGACCACACCGCGGAAGAGGCGGAAGCCTTGAGCGTAGTCCGTGCCGGTGTAGGTGCCGGTGATGGTGCCGCTGCCGAGCACATGACCCTCACGTCCGTCCGCGATGGCTCCAACATCAAGCCGGGGAAGGGTAACATTGTAGGCATGGGTGTGGAGCGTGCTGAGGCCGGGGTTGTTGTCCGCGCCCACGTAAAAGAAGTCCACGCCATTGCCGTTGTTCACGCCGGTGACATCGTGCGCGCCGAGATTCACGGTCGCTCCGGTGCGGATGTAAAGGCCGTTGCTGGTGCCCGCCGGGTTGTTATTGGAAAGCACCCCGGTGCTGTTCAGGTTCAGCACGGTCGTGGCACCGGCAACCAGCAAGTCGTCAGCCACTTTCACGGGCTCGTCTGAAAAAGTCCAATTGCCTGAATTCACCGCGAGTTCGGTGGCCGTTCCGGGCATGTCAACGCCCCCAGTGACGTAGCCCTGACTGCCTTCCGCGCCGGCAAAGACCAGCAGGGAACCATCCGCCGTGGAGGTGGTGGTGATTTTTCCGCCGAAGGTGATGGAAGCGCCGTCCGTGCCGTTGGCCGAAATCGTTGTGGCAACGGTGCTGGTGCCGCCGGCCCCCGCCGTGATGGGGCGGTTCGTGGACTGGCTGGTGGAGCCAATGAAGCGCAGCGTGGCCGTGGCTGTATCGCCCAACACAATCGCATTGCCTTGACCCAGGCTGGACGGACCGCCGCCGATATCACTCGCGGTATCGAACTCGATCGTCCCGCGAGCCAGGGAGAGATCCCCGGAGAACGTATTTGCCCCGGTCAGGCGCACAATGCCGCCCGTGCCGCCCCAGCCGGCGTCGTTGAGGCGCAGGCTGCGCGAGCCGCCGGTTTCAGAGATGATCGAGCCGATCGTCAGCACACGGGCGGCGTTATCGCGAACGCCGATCAAGCCGTCGTTGGCCAGCACGATGCCGCCATTGATCCGAGCGAAGGCGGCGGCGTTGTTCAGGTGGACGCGCAGCTCGCCGGTCTCCCCTTCCCCAGCCGCACCCAGGGTGATCGAGCCATTGAGATCCAGCTCGATGCCGTTGGCGAGGTTCAATTCGGCGACCGCCGCGCCGCCCGCGCGGGCGATGCTGATGTCATGCTCCAGCGAACGCACGCCTGCGGTGCCGGTGAACAGGATGCGGCCGAGTTCGAAATGGATCGCCTCGCCACTGCCCAAGCCGTTGACGTTGTTCGTGGAAACGGTGCCGCGCAGGATGTTCCAACTCCCGCTCCAGGCGCTGTTGTCCTGGTTGAGCAGGAGCGTGCCGGTTTCCTGGTTGCCTTCAGTCACCGTGGCGACGCTGTCCACCGTGAGATTTCCCGTGCCGGCAAGACCGCCGGAGAGAGTGATGTTGCGGCCATCGGCGAGTGTCACCGGGTCCAGCATCTGGATGAGCGAATTGCCCGTGACGTTGATGGGACTGCTGTAGGTTTGGTTGCCGCCCGCCGCCGACAGCGTGCCGCCATTGAGGGTGATGGCGTTGGCGATGGTCGCGGCCGCGCCGTTGTAGTAGAAGGCGCCGCCGCCATTCACCACGAGCGAGGCCATATTGGCATTGGCCGCCGCGCCCAGGGCGCCCAGGTCCTGAATTTCCAAAACACCGCCATCCACCGTGAAGACGGAGGACTGGCCGGCATTGAAGGAAGCGGCGGCGGCGGCACTGAGGACCACCTTGCCTGGACCCGCCTTCATAACATTCGCCTCGCCCTGCAACGCCCCCAGCGTCAGCGTGGAGCCGGCGCCGGCCACCGTCCAAGTTTGATCCGCGCCGAGGCGCAACGCGGTGGCGATGGTGACAGCCGCCGGTCCCTCCGCCGCGAGGGTGATGCCGCCAGCGCTGCTCGCCGGAGCGATTTCAAGGCGGTTCTCGACGTCCGCGCCCGGAAGGATCGTCACCGAAGCCGGGGTGGTGGTTCCTGCCTCAAAGGTCAGGGACTTGATCTTGAAGTTTTGCTCCAGCGTGGTGGCGAGCGCGCCCGCGCCAGCGTCATCATAAGCAAAAATGACATCCGTATCCTGGCCCGGCAGGCTGGTGGCGGGCGTGGCTCCCGCTTTGTCGAGCGACCAGTTGTTGGCAGCGCCGTTCCAAGCGCTGTCTGTCAGCCCGCGCCAATAAAGGGTGCCGGACACCAGATTGCCGGTGGTGATTTGAACGAGATTGTCGGTGACATTCCAAGTGTAGCCATCGAAACCGCCGGGGACCGCTCCTTGGATCATGTTGGCGATGCCGAAAGCGGCGATGCCGCCATCGGGCACATTCAACAGGGTGTAAGTGGTGTTTGGGCTCAACCCCGCGTCGGTCAGGTTGAAGGTGATCGTGTTGCCAAAATCGAAGGCGCCGCCGGTGAGCAGCGTCAGGGTATCCGTGGCTCCGTCGCCGATGTTGAGCTTCAACGAGGCGGTGCCCGTGCCGCTGTTGCCAAGACCGAGGTTGGTCAAATTGGAGATGGCGCTGCCGGCACCGTCCAACAAGCTAAGGGTGGAGCCGCCGCCCACTTCGATGCTCGTAATGAGCCCGGGATTGGTGATGCCTCCGATCAACTCCAGCGTGCTGGCTTCCAGCACGCTCAACGCGCTCGTGCCATTCAGCGGCGCGGCAATGGTGAACGTGCCGCCGCCAAGCGCTCCGGTGGCGCCGGTGTGATCCAGCATGATGCCGGGAGCGAAGACCGCGGAGGTGGCGCCGGTCTTGTAAATCGAGAGCGGACCGCCACCGGAGTTTTGAATCGTGTAGCTGCCATCGCCAGAGCCGAAGTTCACCGCCGCGTCGTTGGCGCCGAAGGTGAGGGAGGCGGGAGCAGCGGAGGTGTTGTCGATGACGACCGTGCCGTTGGTGGCGGTAAGGGCGTTGACGGTCTGGCTGGTGCCGTTGAGGTCAAAGCGGGC
>CAZKMS010000134.1:0-14952 GCA_964553805.1 uncultured Verrucomicrobiaceae bacterium | reverse complement strand
CTTCCTGGGCGACTCCATCACCCAAGGCTGGGGCCCTGATTTCAAAGGCAGCTTCAGTGGCATGAAACTGGCCAACCGCGGCATCGGCGGCGATACCACGCGCGGCATGCTCATCCGCCTGGAGGAGGACGTGCTCGCCCTCGACCCCGCCGCCATCGTGCTCCTGCTCGGCACCAACGACATCGAAGTCGGCATCGACCCGGAGGCAGTCGGCCGCAACTTCGCCAAAATCATCGACGCCATCCAGGCGCGCCATCCGCAAGTGCCGGTCATCCTCTGCCGGATGTTCCCCAGCTCGGCGCAAAAGAACCGCCCGGCGGAGACCATCCAGCGCATCAACGCGCTCTACGAGGCCAAGGTGAAAGGCGACGCCCGTGTCACCGTGCTCGACACCTGGACGCTTTTTGCCGACCCCGCCACCGGCGATGCCGATCCGCGCTGGTTCAAAGACCTGCTCCACCTCAATCCCGAGGGTTACGAACGCTGGGCTGCCGCGCTGCGCCCGCTCTTCGCCACCCTTGGCTTTCTCGAAACCGAGCCCGACGACTTTCAGCCGGAGCCTGGTTTTGCAAGCCTCTTCAACGGCAGGGACCTGACCGGCTGGGGCTTCCGTCCGACCCCGCCTCGCAAAGCGAAAGCCAAGGCCGGCGCGCCGGTGTTTGTCGAGATCAAGGAACCCATCCACTTTGACCGCAAAACCGCCAGTGATGACGGCCGCTACCGCGCCATCAACGGCCGCCTCGTCGTCACCACGCCCGCCGAGGGCCGCCGCATCCAGCAGCTCTGGACCCAGCGCGAGTTTGGCTCCGACTTCATCCTCAAGCTCGAGTTCCGCGCCACGCCCAATGCCGACAGCGGCGTCTTCATCCGCCAGCCGCAGTTGCAGTGCCGCGACTTCCCGCTCGCCGGTCCTTATTTCGACCTGAAAAACTACAAGCCGCAGGATTGGAACGAGCTGGTGATCACCGTGAAGGGCGGCATCGCCAGCGCCACCTGCAACGGCGAGCTGCTCACCGGCGACATGGCGGTGCCCGCCAGCGGCCCGGTCGGACTCGAAGGCGACCGCGGCCAGATGGAATACCGCCGGATCCGGGTGAAGGTGATGCCGTGAAGGCCGCGTCAGGCCCGATCCGCGTGCAGTTTGACGTGCAGGTGGATGAGGTCGTTGACCACGTGCTGGCCGAGGTGGCGGAAGAACTTGCCGGAGCCGTAAAAACTGCCGAATCGCGTGCGATCCAGCTCGAACTGACCCTGGCCGGTCAAACGGCTGCCATCGGCGCTGGCAATGAGCGCGGCAAAACTCAGCGGTTGTGTGACGCCGCGCAGAGTGAAAGCACCGATCAGCTCGTAGTTTGGCCAGCCCGGCGTCGCGCCCTCAATCGGCTGCGCCTCGTGCGCGATGAACTCCGCGGTCGGATGCTTTTCGACTTCAAAGAAATCCGCATCGCGCAGATGGCGGATCAGCATTGCATTATAACCCGCGTCCGCCAGGTCCTCGCAAACGATGCTGGTCATGTCCACGACGAAGCGGGCGGAAAGCAGTTCGTTTTGGCGCAGGACGATCTCGCCTCCGCCCAGGCGCACCGTGCCGTGATGGTGATTGAACAGGTTGCGTCCCGTCCAGCGCACCATGCTTTGCGTCGTGTCCACCCGGTAGCTGCCATCCAGAATAGGCGCCTCCTCCGGCATCGCTCCCGTGCCTTCCAGCGGCAGCCCAGCGTCCGCCCATTCCGCGAGCCCGCCCTCAAACACCCTCACCTGCGAGTAACCGGCCGCCGCCAATTTTTCCTGGGCCGTGACTGCATCAAGCGAACCTTCGCCCGCACCGTACACCACGATGGACTGCGTCAGATCCGGCGCCAACTCCCGCACCTTCTCGACGAAGGCCATCTCATAAACGCAGGCGTTGGCTGAGCCTGGAACATGCCGCGCCGCGAACACCGCTTCAGGGAGCACATGCAGCAGCAGCGGACCGGCGGGATTGGTCAGGTTCTGCTGCAGGACTTCAATCGACAGGGCACCGTTCATGCGGACAGCATCCCAATGCAGGCCAGCCACGCAACCTGATTGTCTCCACAACCAAGTTAAACGCTGGCGGGTAGCTTATTGGGTCGATTTGATTTGGAGCGTGCTACTTTCAATTCAAGCCATTGGCCGGCGCCGCCGCAGCATCACGGCAGTCAGACCCAGCCCGCTCAAGGCGAACAGGGAGGGCTCGGGGATGACTGAAAAAGGATTGACGGTGCCGTTCAGAGCTAAATCGTACCCACTAACAGCCGTGCCGAAATTGTTCAAATACCAGTTTCCGGTCCCTCCCACCCCCCAATTAACAATCCGGAACGTGACTGTTTCTGTCACATTTTGAAGCGCGGTAATGCCTGTCAAATCGATGGCACCTTGAGCGTTTCCTGCAGCTACAGTGTTTGAACCCCAGGTGATCGCGGAGCCAATATTCACAAAGCTGCCAGAACCAATCTGATACTGCCATTGACCAGTTGTTGGACCAGCATCAGAACGACGAATGTTGTAAGCAGCGATATTCTCAAAAGAAATAGCATTCCCTGAGGTTGGGCTAATGGCAAAGGTCACGAAATCCCCGACTGAAATGGCTGAAGCCAAATCTATCGAAGCAAAACCATTTCCTCCCCAACCATTCGTTGCTCCTGTAGCTGATGTTGTTACCCCACTTCCACGTGTCAGACCCACTGAAGTCACGGAGCTGTCTTGAGTTGTGACTGCAAAAGGAGACGGGCCGAAATTATTTGTTCCACCAGGAAGACCATTGAAGTCCCAAGCGACGATAACAGCGGCGCGAACTTCACTCGCCATACAAAACGCCAGCGCCACAAGAGCAGTCATCAAGCCTGGCCCAAAACGGTCGCACACAGATGGAGAGTTCGATTTCATGGCTTTCCAAAAAGCGATGTGAGTGACTCCACAACGGTTTGCGAAGCCGGCGAATGAAATTATGATCTAAAAAACAAGAGATGACCAGAACAAATTCCGAAAGCAGCTTTTGCGCCATAATGGATTGTTTTTCAGTAAAATGGAGCGCACGCGTCCCGCGTGTCGTCTCCGGCGTCCCGCCGGAGACCATGGCGGCGCCAGCAGCCCACGCTCACCCGCGCGGCCCGCGGAGCAGAGCACCCTCGACTCATCTCCGCTGAATTTCCTCCCGTCCAGGACGGAATGCCGGCTTGCCAACCGTTCGCTGCGCTCAATCTTAGCGGCTGGACGCCGCCAAGGGCACGCGGGACGCGTGCGCTCCAAAAGCCGCTGTTCCCGCCGCCTTGTCCGCCCTCGCCCATGCTTCCAACCCACCCGCTTTCCCCTCCCCAGAACGCGGGATTGCAAAGCGCTGTGGGCTTGACACAGAATACGGCGCTTTTCACACCATGACGCCGACTCTCCCAAACTCCCCCCTGCGCGCCCTGCTGCCCGCTTTCCTCGCCGGCCTGACGCTTCTCGCCGGCTCCCCACCGGCCGCCGCCAACTACGCCCAGGGCGTGAACGGCGTTGTTGCCTCGGTGCATCCGCTGGCCACCCAGGCGGGCATTGAGGCGATGCGCGGCGGCGGCAACGCGGTGGATGCGGCGGTGGCGGTGGCGCTCACGCTGGGGGTGGTGGACGGCCACAACTCCGGCATCGGCGGCGGCTGCTTCATGGTCATCCGGCTGGCCAGCGGCGAGGTGATCGCGCTCGACGGCCGCGAGATGGCGCCGGCGGCGGCGCATCGCGACATGTACCTGCGCGACGGCAAGGCCGACACCAGCCTGAGCCAGACCGGGGCGCTGGCCAGCGGCGTGCCCGGCGCGCTGGCGGTGTATGCGCAGGCGGTGGAAAAGCACGGCCGGCGCAAGCTGGCCGATCTGCTGCTGCCCGCCGCACGGATCGCCGAGGAGGGTTTTCCCATCGACTTCGTTTATGCCCGCAAACTCAAGGCCGCCGCCGAAAACCTGCGCAAGTTCGAGTCCTCCCGCGCCATCTTTTTGAACGCCGACGGCAGCGCGCCCGGCGAGGGTGACGTGCTCAAGCAGCCGGACCTGGCGCAAAGTTACCGCGCCCTCGCGGAGCAGGGGCCGGACTGGTTTTACCGCGGCGAGTACGCGCAAAAGGCCGCCGCCTGGATGCGCGAAAACGGCGGCATCATGACGGCGGCGGACTTTGCCAACTACGTCGTCAAACAACGCGAGCCGCTGCGCAGCGAGTATCGCGGTTACGAACTCGTCGGCATGCCGCCGCCCAGCTCCGGCGGGGTGCATGTGGCGCAGATCCTGAACATCCTGGAGCACTTCAATCTGAAGGCGATGACGCAGCCGGGCGAGCGCCATCATGTCATCGCCGAGGCGATGAAGCTGGCCTTTGCCGACCGCGCCCACTGGCTGGGCGATCCCGATTTTGCGCCGGTGCCGCGCGGGCTGGCGGACAAAAGCTACGCCAAGGAGCTGGCCGCGCGCATCCAACTGGACAAGGCCCTCGACGTGCCCGGCCACAGCACGCCGCCGGACTTCGACAAGCGCCTGTTTGAAAAGCACACCACCCACTTCTCCACCGCCGACGCCGAGGGTAACTGGGTGGCCTGCACCGCCACCATCAACACCACCTTCGGCTCCAAGGTGGTTGTGCCCGGCACCGGCATCGTGCTCAACAACGAGATGGACGATTTCTCCGCCGAGCCAGGCATGCCGAATGCCTTCAAGCTGATCGGCGCCGAGGCCAACGCCGTCGCGCCCGGCAAACGCCCGCTTTCCAGCATGAGCCCCACCATTGTGCTGAAGGATGGCAAGCCCGTGCTCGCCCTCGGCGCCGCCGGCGGGCCGACCATCATCACACAAACGGTGCAGAACTTGATCGGCATCATCGACTTCGGCCTGCGCATCGACGAAGCGCTCGCCGAGCCGCGCCTGCATCACCAGTGGCGGCCGGATGAAATCCGCCTCGAGCGCGGGCTTTCCGCCGAGATCAAAGACGCGCTCAAAAAACGCGGGCACAAGCTGGACGAGCAGAGCAGTGTCGGCGCCAGCAATGCGGTTGGCGTCGGTCCCAATGGCACCACCCTGGTCGGCGCCAGCGAGCCGCGCTCGGGTGGGGTGGCGCTGGGGTATTGAAGTTCGGGAAACCGCGTTTAGACATCTGGCCGATGAATCCCGCCACCGATCTTCCCACCTTCGCCGATTTGGTCTCCGCACAGGAAAAATTGCGCGGGCAGGCCGTGGTCACGCCCGTGCTGGAGTCGCCCGAGCTCAACACGCTCGTTGGCGGGCGCCTGCTGTTCAAAGCCGAGTCCCTGCAGCGCACCGGCTCCTACAAGTTTCGCGGCGCTTACAACCGGCTTTCCCGCCTTGACGAAGACGAGCGCCAGCGCGGCATCGTGGCCTTTTCCACCGGCAACTTCGGCCAGGCCGCCGCCTGCGCGGCGAAGTTGCTCGGCATTCCCGCCACCATCATTGTGCCGCGCGACGCGCCCGCCGTGAAGATCGGCAACTGCCGCGGCTACGGCGCGGAGGTGCTGTTTTACGAGCGCGCCAACCCAACCCAGCGCGCGGAGATGGCGCGCGAACTTTCCACGCAACGCGGGTTGACCATCGTGCCGCCGGGCGATGACGCCTGGGTCATCGCGGGCTACGGCACCAGCGGCATGGAGCTGCTCGACCAATGCCCGCACATCCCCTTCGACGCGCTGCTCTGCCCCTGCGGCGGCGGCGGGCTGTCGGCGGGCATCGCGGTGACGCTGGCCGAGCGGCGGCCGGACACGCAGCTTTACCTCGTGGAGCCGGCGGGCTTTGACGACACCACACGCTCGCTGGCGGCGGGCGAGCGTCTCGGCATCGAGCCGGGTCACGAGTCCATTTGCGATGCCATTCAAACACCGATCCCCGCGGCGCTGCCGTTCGAGATCCTGCGCCGTCATGCGGCGGGCGGTTTGGTGATCGAAGACGCGCACACGTTGCAAGCCATGGCGGCGGCGTTCCGGCACTTGAAGCTGGTGCTGGAGCCGGCGGGCGCGATTGCCCTGGCGGCCGCGCTCTCCGGAGCCTTCGATTGCCACGGCAAAACGGTGGCGGTCATCTGCTCGGGCGCGAGCGTGGACACCGCGGTGTATCGCCGCGCGCTCGATACCCTGACCGCCTAAACCAATCTCATGACCGTTTCGCCCTGGCTCCCCATCCTCGCCGCCGTGCCCGTGCTGCTGCTGGGCGAGCGGCTGGTGCGCCGGCTGCGGGTGCTGCGACGGTTCAACATTCCCGCGCCGGTCGTTGGCGGTTTGCTCGTCTCGTTTGGCGTCCTGATTTACAACCTGCTGAACAGCGGGCAGATTGTCTTCGCCACCGAGGTGACCGCGCGCTGGTGGACCTGGCTGGTGACCATCGAGCCGGAGTGGGTGAACGCCCCCGCCAAAAACATCAACCTGCCGCTGCTGGTCGGCTTTTTCACCTGCATCGGACTCAATGCCACCGTTGACGTGCTCCGGCGCGGCAGCCTGCAGCTCGCCCTGTTCTGGGGCCTGGCCACCCTGCTCGCGGCGGTGCAAAACGCGGCGGGTGTGGGCCTCGCCAGCCTGCTCGGTGAAGATCCGCTGCTGGGTGTCGTGTGCGGCAGCGTCACCATGACGGGCGGTCACGGCACGGCCATCGGCTTCGCGCCGGTGCTGGAAAAACTGGGCTTGGAAAACGCGGCCGTGCTGGGCGCGGCGGCGGCGACCATCGGCCTGGTGGCGGGCGGGCTGATCGGCGGACCGGTGGCGGGCGGATTGATTCGCCGGCGCAAGCTTGAGCCCAGCGCGGACAGCACGGTGCATTTGGAAGGCGGCGCCACGGCGGAGGCCGGCATTGCGCAGGATGCGCGGTCGTTGTGGCTCAGGGGCCGCACCACGTTGACGCATGTGCTGCTGGTGCTGGGCGGCGTCAAAGCGGGCGCCTGGATCAGCCACTACATGCAGATGACCGGGCTGGCCTTCCCGGCGCAGATCGGCGCGATGATGGTCGGGGTGCTCGCGCGCAACGTTTGCGATCTCGCGGGCTGGCGCTGGATCCGCTCCGAAGTCATCGATGTGATCGCCTCCTTGCTGCTTGGCATTTTTCTCACGGTGGCGTTGATGAGCCTGAACCTGATCGAGCTGGCGCACGCCGCGCTGCCGATGCTCGTCATCGTCAGCGTGCAAGTGCTTCTGACAGCCGCTTTCGCGCGCTGGATCACCTTTCGCTGCATGGGCCGCGATTTCGACGCCGCGGTGATGGCAGGCGGCCACTGCGGATTCGGCCTCGGCGCCACACCCAATGCGATCGCCAACATGAAGGCGCTGGTGGACCGCTACGGACCCGCGCCGCGCGCGTTTTTTGTGGTGCCTGTCACCGGCGCGATTTTGATCGACTTTTCGAACTCGCTGAACATCACTCTGTTCTTCAATTTCCTCAAGTAACCCAACCCCAACCTCCCTGACATCATGCCTGGCAAAAAAATCAAAATCGCCCAGTTCGGTCTCGGTCCCATCGGTCTCGAAGCCCTCAAGCTCGCCGCCACCAAACCGTGGGCGGAGATCGTCGGCGGCGTCGATATCGATCCCGCCAAGACCGGCAAGTCCCTCGGTGAACTCACCGGCGATCCCGCGCTCAATGACGCGAAAGTTTACGGCTCATTCGAGGAGCTGGCGCAGGTGGCCAAGCCGGACGTGGTGCTGCACAGCACCGTCTCCCGCACCGCCGCCGCTTATGCCCAGCTCGACGCCCTGGCGCGCGCCGGGGTCAGCGTGGTGTCCTCCTGCGAGGAGTTGCTGTTTCCGCAGTTGAAGGAGCCCGGGCTGGCCGCCAAGCTGGACGAAACCGCGCGCGCGCACGGCGCGCGGCTGGTCGGCACTGGCGTCAATCCGGGTTACGTCATGGACATCCTGGCGGTGATGCTCACGGGTGTCTGCCGTCACGCGGAGCGCGTCGAGGTGGACCGTGTGGTGAATGCCTCGCTGCGCCGCCTGCCGCTGCAAAAGAAGATTGGCAGCGGGCTCGATCCGGACGAGTTCCGCCGCCTGTTTCGCGAGGGCAAGATGGGCCATGTCGGCCTGGTGGAAAGCCTGGCGCTGGTGGCGCACTGCCTGGAGTGGCCGATCGGCGAGATCACCGAAACCTGCGAACCGATGATCGCTCCCCATGACATCACCACCGAATTCCTGAGCGTGCCGCAAGGCCTGACCTGTGGCATTCATCATCGCGCCGAAGCCGCCACGGCGGATGGCAAGGCCATTGTGCTTGATTTGAAGATGTACCTCGACGCCGAGGATCCACGCGATGAGGTGCGCGTGGCGGGCGATCCGCCGATTCACGCTCTATTGAAGGGCGGCATCCACGGTGATCGCGCCACCGTGGCGGCCCTCGTGAACACCGCGGCTCGCATCCTCGACGCCGCGCCCGGCTTGCGCCTGATGACGGATCTGTCCGCGCCGCGGGTGAGTTGATGCCTTGCCTGCCGCACTCCCTTCGCCACCTTCCTTCCATGACTCCACTCAGCATCGACGGCATCGAATGCCAGGGCGTGCATGTGCCCACGGGCAACTCCAACATCCTGCTCATTCAAACCGCGGGCGGCTTTCTCGGCTGCGGCTACTTCGACGTGGCCGCGGCCAACCGCCTCGGCGACGCGGCGGCCATCGTCACCGGCGTGAAAACCTTTGATGACATGCTGGCGGCCAAAGTCGTTCGCTGGAGCGAAGCGGCGCAAGCGGCGGGTGTCAGCGAAGGCATGAGCGGCCGCGAGGCGCTCGTTGTGCTGGCACGCGCCGGACAGGCGGGTTGAGGCGCGGGCGGCGGTGGTGAGGCGGGTCAGCGCCTCACCGCAAGCAGGCAGAAATCATGCGGGTTGCCTGCTGGGCATAATGCGTCATCGTTTGCCCATGAGCATCGCGAGCGCTCTTCAACCCGTTTCCTGGCAGCGCATGGCAAAAGGCATCGAAGATGTGAGACAACGCCTCGAGCGCGCGGCGTCAGCGCTGGCGAAACTTGGCGTTGATTACGCCGTGGTGGGCGGCAATGCCGTCGCGGCCTGGGTTTCGCGGGTGGACGAAAGCGCGGTGCGAAACACGCGTGACGTGGACATTCTGCTTCGCCGCGAGGATGCGGAAAAGGCCCGCCAAGCGCTCGAGGCAGCCGGATTTGTCCATCGCCGAATCTCATCCCCCGGCAAGGCCGGCGCCATGGATGTCTTTTTGGATGAACCTGACGCCAAGGCGCGTGACGCCGTGCATGTGCTCTGGGCGGGAGAAAAGCCCGTGCCGGATGCCATCGAGAACACGCCCGAACTGAACGAAACCGAACCCGGCGAAGGCTTCGCTCTCGTGCCGTTGCAGGACCTCGTCCGCATGAAACTGGCCTCCTTCCGCGACAAAGACCGCATGCACTTGCGCGACCTGCTTTCCGCCGGCCTGATCGACGAGTCTTGGCCCGAACGCTTTCCCGCCGAGCTCGCGGCGCGCCTGCAAATCATCCTGGATGATCCTGAGGGCTGAAAACGGGCCGCTGGAAATGGCAGGCGCGTGATCCACCATGTCCCATCAACCGCAGAACATCCACGCCGGCACCCAGATCGTCACGAAGGTGGGCGTGCATGGCAGCAACAACGCGCTGGTGCATCCACGCGGCGCAGTGGGCATCGTCACCCGCACGCCGTGCGGACATGAGCGGCATTTCCTCGTGCGGTTTCCGGACGGTTTCGAGGCCGCGCTGCTGCGCGATGAGTTGGAGGTGCTCAAACACTTCAAAGATCGGCTCGATCCCGCCGGCGCAGGAGACTTCGACCTCGAAGAGCACGTCATCTACCGCTGCATCACCGGCTCCCGCGCCTACGGGCTCGATCCCGACGCGTCCGACACGGATCTACGCGGCATCTACCTCGCCCCGGCGGAGTTGCAGTGGTCGCTTTACGGCGCACCGGAGCAGTTTGAGGACAACGCCACGCAGAGCTGCTACTGGGAGCTGCAAAAGTTCCTCGTCATGGCCCTCAAGGCCAACCCGAACATCCTCGAGTGCCTCTACTCGCCCCTGGTGGACAAAGTGACGCCCATCGGCGAGCGACTCCTCGCCATCCGCGACCGCTTTCTGTCCCAGATGATCTTCCAGACCTTCAACGGCTACGCCCTGAGCCAGTTCAAGAAGATCGAGCAAGACCTCCGCAACCATGGCGAGGTGCGCTGGAAGCACGCCATGCACCTCCTCCGCCTCCTCATGACCGGAGCCGCCACCCTCCGCGAAGCCCGCGTCCACGTCCACGTCGGCAACCGCCGCGATGAGCTCCTCGCCGTGAAACGCGGTGAACTGACCTGGGAAAAAGTCAACGCCTGGCGGCAGGAACTGCACCGTGACTTTGAGCAGGCGCTGGCGGAGACGAAGCTGCCCGAGAGGCCGGATTATGAGGCGGCGAATCGACTTCTTCTCAGCGCGAGAAACGAAAGCCCCAAGTCGCCAAATAGTTCATCGCCATGCGAGTGATCGAACTCTCGCCTGCTGCGGTCATCACCGTGCCGCATGATTCCGAATGGGGGCGGCGGGCCGTGATTGTCGATCCAGATGGACATCGAGTAGAGATCACGGAGCTGGAAAGACCGTAAACCCAAGCAACAGAGCCGCATTGCGCAGTCCTTTGTCGGTGCTCACCACTTCGGACTCATTCGCCCGTCTGGCTGCGGCGAGATGGAGGCCGTCATTCGTGCGGAGGAAGATCGGCGGACTTTGCCCCAGGCAAATGTCCAGGATGTCATAGAACTCCGACTCCAGTTCCGGCGTGATCACCTCCTCCATGAGCTGCCCTGAACTGATCAGTGCGCAAAACGAGGCATGCATGGTCTTGGTGGAGCCGGGACTCAACGAACCCTCTGCCTCGCGGCGTCGCAGCACAGCGCGGAGTTCGAGCCTGCCTGTCTCGCTCACGGTGATGTTCGGTGCATTCGCAGCGTGGGCTTCAAAATCGGTGCTGTCGGTCTCCTGAACATATAGTTTGGCGATCGCTGAAGTGTCCCAGTAGCTCATGGGATTTAGCTGCGGATTTCGCTGATCAGTTGTTCCACTGACGTGCCGGGTTTTCCGGTGGAGCAGGTCTCTCGCATCTGCCTTATCTCCTCCAGCCATGCAGGGCGCGGGACTGTGGATGGCTCATTCCCATTCGGCACAGACCGCAGCCGCGCTTGCAGCCACGACAGCAGTGACCACTGCTCTTGGGGAGGAAGTTCTGCCACGGCAGACTCGATTTGAACCAGGGTTCTCATGGGGGGCTAATTTTAATCGGTGACGCAGGTCTGGCAACTCTCATCATCGAAGTTGCCGCCACTCCACCACGCGGCTATCTCTCCGCCATGAGCCTCGCAATCGCTCTTCAACCCGTAACTTGGCAACACATGGTGCCGGAAAAGCCCGCGAAGCACTTGAATCAGCGGGTTTCGTGCATCGGCGCGTCGCCTCGCCCGGCAAAGCAGGCGCCATGGATGTCTTCCTCGACGGCCCGGACGCCAAAGTGCGTGACGCCGTGCATGTGCTCTGGGCGGGAGAAAAGCCCGTGCCGGATGCCATCGAGAACACGCCCGAACTGAACGAAACCGAACCCGGCGAAGGCTTCGCTCTCGTGCCGTTGCAGGACCTCGTCCGCATGAAACTGGCCTCCTTCCGCGACAAAGACCGCATGCACCTCCGCGATCTCCTTTCCGTCGGCCTCATCGACGAAAGCTGGACCGGACGTTTTCCAGGGGAACTCGCCGCACGGCTACAGGTCATCTTGAATGATCCAGAGGACTGAGGACAGGCTGCCATGACCATCCCGCCCCTCCTCCACCGCATCTCGGCAGCTCAGCCGTATCCGCTGCTGTTTGCGACGATCAGCGGGGCGCATTTGTATGGCTTTCCGTCGCCGGATTCGGACTTTGATCTGCGTGGGGCGCATGTGCTTCCTTTGCCGAAGGTCTTGGGGCTGGAGGTGCGGGATGAGACGGTGGAGGACAGCCGCTTGATCGAGGGGCTGGAGATGGACATCGTCTCGCATGACGTGCGGAAGTTCTTCGGGCTGCTGCTGAAGAAGAACGGCTATGTGCTGGAGCAGCTCTACTCGCCGCTCATCGTCCACACGACGCCGGAGCACGCGGAGCTGAAGGAGATCGCGACAGGCTGCATCACACGGCACCACTCGCATCACTACTTTGGCTTTTCGGAGACGCAGTGGGAGCTGTTTGCCAAGGAATCGCCACGGCGGGTGAAGCCGCTGCTGTATGTCTATCGCGTGCTGCTCACCGGCATCTGGCTCATGCGCACGGGTGAGGTGGAGGCAAACCTCGTCATTGTCCCACTTCGGACTCGCCGCTGTCGCAGCAAAGCGGAAATCATCGCCAAATACCGCGCCTTCGGCATCAAGTTCGAGTGAGGCTGACATCACTCGCAGCGTGATGAGATTACTTTAGAGCGTCCGGCAAATGCTGTAGCTGGCCTCTGTGAGGCCGGCTGCCCCCGCGCGCCGCACCACCCTCAAACCGGGGCACAGACCCCGGCTACAGCGCTGGGGGTTACAGACCTGGGCTGCAGCGGAATGCCGTCCTCATTTTGGACTCTCGTTCTCGATTGGATCCTTTGCCGGATAGGCTCTCCACGAAGGCGCCAAGAGCTGGGCGCTGCACACACCGCGCCCCTCAACGCAAAAGGGCCGTCAAGATCTCTTGACGGCCCTTGAGTTTCGTCCCGTTCGCGCCTCAGGGCGTGGGCAATTCTTCCTCGGGATTTTCTTCCTCAGGGCTTTCCTCAGGTTCGGGAGGAGCCGGGGCGGGCGCTTCCGGAGCGTTCGGGATCAGGCGCAGGGCGCCGCTGCCGAAGTTGATGACGAAGTGACCCGCCGCCAACTGCTGCTTCTGGAACACGATGCCGGTGAGTTTCACCGTCAACTGGGTGGCGGGATCCGTGTAGGTGCCCGTGAGCAAGCCGGTCTTGCCATTGACGACGGCGCTCTTGAGCTGGTCGCTGCCCGCCGCGCCATAGGTCAGCTTGTTGTTGGTCAGCCAGTTCACGGTGCGCTCGATCAGATGCGAATTGGTGCGCGGCAGGTTCGGGCCGAACAGGCTGAGCGTGGCCGTGCCGGTGGCCGCCAAGTCAGGATCGGTCAGCACACGCGCGCCTTTCGCCGCCGGGGTGAAGCGGCTGCCGATCAGGTTCATCTCCAGATTGAAGCCTTCCGGATACAGCTTCTCGCGGCCATCCTGGAATTTCTTCCAAGTCAGCGCGCCGTGGAAGTCGCAGACCTCATCGTCCGGATCGCCAAACACCACGCGACCACCGATGCGGCCCTTTTCAGGCGTGGTGCGGTAGAGGTCGCGGTAGAGCTGGAACTCGCCGCCGGCGGAGAGGAAGGCGGACTCGGTCACCGACGTGCCATCACCCAGTTTGCCGGAGAGCTTGACCGCGCCGGTCTTGGAGATGGACAGGCTGCCCCAGCCGTCGCCGCCGGGCTCGTAGAGGCCCGAGCCCGTGGAGCTGGGCAGCAGCACGGTGTATTTGCCGATCAGCGCCGCCGGAGCCGGCAGCTTGGAGCTGTAAGGCGCCTTCGGCAGCCAAGCCAGGGAGGTGGCGTCGGAGCTGTCCGTGCCGGCCTGGTAGTTCCACTGCACCGCGCCTTTCAGCACATGGTCCGTGGTGCTGGGCGTGCCGTCCACGACGACACTGCCGAGCTGGAAGTCCACTTTCACCGGCAGGTTGGCCAGTTTCTTCACCAGGAAGATCTGGCTGAAGGCGCCGGTATCGGTGATGACCTGGCCTTTCAGAGTGACGATCTGGCCCATGATGCTGGCCTTGCCGGACAGCACCACGCCCTTCTTGCCGAGCTTGCTCACCGTGACGCTGCTGATGGCGCCCACCAGCTCGCCGCTGTCCTCATCGTGCAGCAGGCCGTCATACTTGCCGGCGTAGAAGGCGTCGCTCCAGGTCGCGTACTCGGTTTCGGGCAGATCCCAATCCGCGCCGGGCTCTTCCACGCCACCGGAGCCGAAGCGGGCATCGATTTCCAGGGTGGCGGTCTGGCTGCCGGTGTAGCCCGGCTGCGTGATCGTCACCACCACGTTGTAGCTGCCCGCCTCGCTCGGCGCGGTGGGGCTGCCGTTGTAGGTGGTGCTGTGGGCGATGCCGGCCGGGTTGGTCGTCACCGTCACCGGCTTGGGCGTCCCGTCCGGCTTCTGGCCGAGGTTGCCAATGGTGATTTCCACCAACAGCGGGCCGACGTTGACCAGATGGGTGACCGGAGCCGCCGCCTCGTAGTTGGCGTTGCCAGCCTGGTTGGCCGTCACCGTGACCGTGCCGCCGCTGGAGAAGGTCAGCAGCTTGGTGATCTCGTCGATGGAACCAGGGCCGGTGACCGTGAAGGTCACGGGGTTGCCGGAAGCGCCGCCGGTCACACCGCTCAGGTCCACCGTGTCGGTGACGTTCTTGTCGCCGATGGGCGGGAAGTTGAGGATTTGCGCCGCCTTGGCGACGATCTGAGCGCCACTGGCGCTGCCGGCGTGGTTGGTGTCGTTGACCGTGGCGACCACGGAGTAGCTGCCGGCGTTGGTTGGCGCGGTGCCGCTGCCGTCATAGGTGAGGTCCACCGTCAGGCCGGGAGGCGTGGTGGTGGCGGTCACCACACGCGGGCTGCCGTCGTAGGTCTGGGCCAAGCCGGCCAGCGTGACCGTGGCGGCGGCCTTGGAGATGGCCAAGGTGCCGCTGGCGGTGCCAGCGTGGTTGGTGTCGTTGACCGTGGCGACCACGGAGTAAGTGCCGGCGTTGGTCGGCGCGGTGCCGCTGCCGTCATAGGTGATGCCCACCGTCAGACCGGAAGGCGTGGTCGTGGCGGTCACCACGCGCGGGCTGCCGTTGTAGGTCTGGCTCAGGCCGGCGAGTGTGACCGTGGCGGAAGCCTTGGCGACAGTCAGGGTGCCGCTGGCGCTGCCGGCGTAGTTGGTGTCGTTGA
>CAZKMS010000133.1:0-15271 GCA_964553805.1 uncultured Verrucomicrobiaceae bacterium | reverse complement strand
CGGCGGTGCTGGTGCTGCTGGCGCGGGTGGCGCTGGGGCGGGAGGAGAGGAAGGGGGAGTGAGGGGCGGTGTTTGGTTGCTCCGTGTGCCGCCTTTTTCGTGGTGAGCAAGTGTGGCACCGGCTGGATAGTCTTATGACCAGGCTGCTTTTGTGATTCTATGATGGGCACCCAGTCCCATTCTCACGGATCCGCGGGCGGCAGCTTGCAGGACTGCCAGGCGAGGAAGCGCCACTGGCCGTTTTCAAGCCGCCAGACGGCGAGGTAGCTCAATATGGAGTCCATTTGGCCCTTGGCACTCTCGGCGACGATGCGGGCGCGGCCGCTGACGAGGGCGACGCCGGGGGCGGCGAGGCTGGCCTGGCGTTCGATGTGGTCGTATTCGAGGTACTTGGTGGCGCCGGAGGTGAGGATGTCGATGAAGCTGGCTTTGGTGTCGACGATGCCGTTGGAGTGGGCGTAGCGGAGGTCGTCGGCGAAGACGGCGGTGAGGGCGGCGCGGTCGCCAGCGCGCATGGCGGCGATGCGGGCGTCATCGGCGGCGAGCAGGGCGGTGGTGTCGTCGCCGGCGGTGACGAGGAGGGTTTGTGCGAAGAGGCAGAGCAGCAGCAGGGGGAGGGTCTTCATGGCGTGGCGGGCAGCATGCAGGGGCGGTGTGATTTTTCAAGCCGCTGTGGTGGCGCGGTTGCGCTCGTCCACCTGGCTGTTGAGGGTGAGGAAGTCATAGACCCAGCCGATGCCAAACAGGCCGGCGGTGAGCACGAAGAGGATGCCGGTGCCCCACTTGCCGAGGTAAAAGCGGTGCAGGCCGAGCAAGCCGGTGACGGGGAAGGTCTGCAGGATCCAGGCGACGGAGTAGTCGTAGGGTCCGGCGGTGTATTTGCGGTCGGCCTGGCGGTCCATGCCGGGGATCAAAAACAGGTCGATGAGCCAGCCGATGCCGACGAGGCCGAGGGTGAAGAACCAGATGATGCCGGTGATCTGCCGGCCGTAGTAGAAGCGGTGGGAGCCGGTGAAACCGAAGATCCAGAGGATGTAACCGATGGCCTTGCTGTGGGTTTGATAGGGCGGATTCATGGGAAGGGTGAAGCGTGGGTTCGCCCCCCAGCATGGCGCGGATGACGGGCGGCGCCATGACAAAGCGGGGGCGATTTTGGAAAACAGGGGGCGGGGAGGCTGTGGTTTCGTTTGCCAGCGTGCCGCCGCTCTCTATGATCTGCCGCCCATGAACGACGAGGTGCAAAAACTGGTAGCTGCAGGCAAACTCACTGTGACCGACGGCAAGAAGCTGTCCACCCTGGAGCCGGGTGTTTACTGCCAGCACAAAAGCTGGGGTGTGGGCCGGGTGGTGGAGTGGGATCTGCTGGGGGACCGGTTGATCATCGACTTCGAAGGCAAGCCGGGCCATCCGCTGAAGCTGAGCTTTGCGATCACCTCGCTGGATGTGCTGCCGCCGGATCACTTCCTGGCGAAACGTCATGCGGATCCGGAGGCTTTGAAACAGATGGCGCGCACGGAGCCGGCGAAACTCGTCGAGATGGCGCTGCAAAGCGCGGGCGGCAAGATGAGCCTGGATGAACTTGACTCGATGATCAAAGGCCGCGTCGTCGGCGATGGCGAGTACAAAAAGTGGTGGGAGTCGGCCAAAAAAGCGCTGAAGCCGCTGCGCCACATCGTGGTGCCGACGAAGCGCACCGAGCCGCTGGTGATGCGGTCGAGCGAGTCGGCGGGGCAGGGCATGACGGGCGCGTTTTTGCAGGCGCGGGATTTGAAGGGCAAGCTGGCGGCGCTGAAGGCGATCGCGGCGGACATCGATCTGTTTGCCGATGCGAAGACGGAGTTGGTGCCGGTGTTTCAGGATCTGTCGGACACGGCGCGGCGGGCGGCGCGGCTGCAATTGAAAGAGGGCCTGCAACTGCTGCTGGTGCGCGATGATTTGATCGAAACCGCGGACCTGGGCGCGGCGCCGATGGGCTCGATGAAGGTCGCCGATCTGCTGAGCGAGGCGCGCGAGCAATTAGCGGACGCGGTGGCCGGTTTGCCGGCGGGCTTGCTGGGCCGGGTTTATCGCGCCTTTCCCGAGGCCTTCCCCGAGGGCGGCTGGGTGGAGCAGTGCCTGCTGCATTTGAACAAAACGGGTGGCCGCGCGGTGGTGGAGATTGCGACGGTCCTGCAAGCGCACAACGAGACCGGTGTGCTGGGCGGCTTCTTGAAGAAAGCGGTGCGCAACCGCCGCGTCAGCCCGGACCTCTTGATTTGGATCTGCAAGGAGCGCAAGGGCGCGTCCAGCGCGGTGTTTGGCATTGATCTCGGCCACGCGATCCTTGACGCCATGCAGGCCGACCATCAAGAGGGCGGTCCGAAACGCACGGGCCGTCTGCAGGATGCCTTTGCCGATGATCCCGATTTGCTCGGGGAGATGGTCGCCGATGCCGACGAGCAGGACGTGCGCCTGCTGGCCAAGCGCATCCTTGGCTTCCCTGGCATGGACGAACTGAGCCGCCGCTCCTTGATGGCAAAGATCATCAAAGCCCGGCCCGGCTTGCAGGACATGGTGGACGAGACTGCCGGCCGCCGCGAGGACAACACGCTCATCGTTTCCTGGGATAGCTTGGAGCGCAAAAAGAAGGAGCTGGAGGAGATCGTCAGCGTCAAGATTCCGCAGAACAAGAAGGACATCGAGATCGCCCGCGAATACGGCGACCTGCGTGAGAACTTCGAATACAAGTCCGCCAAGCAGCAGCAGGCCGTGCTCAACCGCATGCAGTCCGAGTATCAGCGCGACCTCGAACGTGCCCAGGGCACCGACTTTGCCAACATCAGCACCGACACGGTTGGCGTCGGCACCATCGTCGATCTGGAGGACGTGCCGTCCGGGGAAAAGGAGACCTACACCATCCTCGGCGCCTGGGACGGTGACGTGGAGAAAAACATCATTTCCTACCTCTCCGAAGCGGCGAAGGCTCTCATTGGCCGCGCCGTGGGCGACGAGGTGGAGTTGCCGTCCGACAGCGAGCATATCCGGCGGCAGGCGCGCATCACCGGGATCCGGGCTTACCGGTCCTAACCCGCTGAAAACGCAGGCGGAAGACGAAAATCTGACAACTTCGGCATAGAGGCCGTCTTATTTTATGGAAATTATATGGATGTTGCTGCCAGCGCGTCTGATTTTTCCATTTGATGCCTCGTTTTTGCCTCCGGTTCGCCGCTCTTCTGCTGTTCTCGGCCACTGCTGTTCCCGCAGTGGCGCAGAGCGTCTATGAGGCCGACGGCACGCCAACGGCGATGGAGGAAGAAATCCGCTGGCAGGTCAACCGGGCGCGCTTCAACCGCCACCGCGAAAACCAGCGCCGCGGCACCTCCTACACGGACATTCCGGTGCGCAGCGCTCCGCTGGCGCCGCACGCGGCGATCACCCGCGCGGCACGCCACCACAGCGAGGACATGGCGCGTCGTGATGTCTTTCAGCACCGGACGGTGTCAGGCAGCTATCATTACAATGCGTCGGTGCACAAGCAGCCGTGGGACCGCATGGAGGCTGAGGGGTATGTGTGGAACCTCGCGGGCGAAAACATCGCTGCGGGTTATTACACGGGTCACAGCGCCTACGTTGGCTGGTGGAAAAGCGAGGGGCATCGCGTCAATATGGGTGACGCGGGCTTTTGTGAGATCGGCAACGGGCATTACTTCCACAACTCATCGGAGTATGGCGACTACTACACCATGGACCTCGGACGCTCAGGTGATCGCCGCTTTTTCACCGGCACCGTGTTTCACGATGCCAACGGCAACAAGGCCTACACTCAGGGTGAAGGCCGCGCCGGTGTGCGAGTGTTGTTGCTGATCAACGGCACGCCGCATTCGTTTTGCGATGTGTCCACGCCGGTGGGCAGCTTCGCCGTTCCGATTGAAGCGATCAGCAATGGAACGCTGGTGCGCGTGGTGCTGGAAAACACCTCCACCGAGCCCTTGCAGCTCAACATTCCGTTGGATGCCGAAAACCTGGAGCCGGTGACGCTCGCGGCAGGGCAGAGCCGGTTTTGGGGCAGTTTCATCAAAGGCGGCGGCAACGTCGGCTTTCGCGATCTGGAGGTCGCCGCCTCATTCGTGACGCTTGCGCCGGGCTTCCGCACGCACGCCGCCGAGGGCACCGCGAACGCCCTGCTGGAGGTGGAGAGCAGCGCGGCCTGGACCGCGCAATCGAGCGCGCCCTGGCTGCGGCTGACCGGTGCGCCATCCGGAGCCGGGTCCGGCTCGCTCAGTTATGCGGTGGACCCGCATGACTTTGGCGACGCGCGTGTGGCGACGATCACCGTCACCGGCGTGGAGGGTGCCGTTGGAAATTTCACCGTCACGCAAACCGGTGTCCCGCCGGTGCTGCTGGCGGCGCTCGACAGCGCGGTGCAGCCGGCTGCCGGGGTCGCGGAGTTGACCGTGCCGGTGACCGCCAACGTCACTTGGCAAGCCGCGACGTCCGCGCATTGGGTGCAGTTGGACACGGCGGCGGGCACTGGAAGCGGCGACCTCGTTTTTGCAGTCGCGCCCAACAACAGCTCGCTGCCGCGCCAAACCGAAATCACCGTGCAGGGCGGCGAATTGAGCGTGACGCTGACCGTGGCGCAAGCGGCCGGCGCATCGCCGTCCGTGGCGGAAGTTGTGGCTTTTGATCCCGCGGAAGGCGCCGGGCAGGTGCGCAAGATCAGCGGCCTGCCGCCGGGATTGCGCTGGGACAAAACCAGCGCGCTGGTCATCGGCCAGCCAAGCCGGGCGGGAACCTATCATGTCAAGGTGCAGGTGTTGACCGCTGATAGCCTGCAATGGCAGCAGTTCACCCTGGTCGTGCAAGCCTTGCCGGAGAGCGCGGTCGGGGTGTTCGAAGTGCGGATCGCGCAGCAGGCGGGCGTGATGGATGGCTGCGGCGCTGAGCTGCGTTTCACCACCACTCGCAGCGGCGTGGTCAGCGGCGTTTTGCGCGCGAATGGCCGCCGGCGCAACCTGGGCGGCCGCCTGGTCTTTGAGCCAGGGGCTGGAGTGGTGTGGCGTCCGGCGGTGTCTCAAGCAGCATCGGCGCCAGCGCTGGAATTGGAGATCCTGCTCGCTGAAGACAACCACTGCGGCGGTCTGGCGCGTTCGGGTGGCGCCACCGCTGCGGTCGCGGGCTGGCGTCGCATTTGGAAAACTTCCACGGCCCCGGTGCCGTCGTCGCTAACGGGCGCGTATAACGTGCTCGGCCAGTTAGGCACGGCATGGTATGGCGATGAAACGCTGCCGCAGGGGCTCGCTTGCGCGGTGCTGAAAGTCAGCGCCTCAGGCCGCGCGAACTGGAGCGGAAAACTCGGCGACGGTGTCACGTTCACGCGCAGCGGCTGGCTCGGGCCGCAGGGCGAGAGCGGTTGCTGGACCTCGTTGTATCGTTCCACTGGCGCGGTGCTTTGGCTGGGCGAGTTGGACGGCGGCAGCGGGGCTTTCGACGGCGAGGCGCTGTGGATCAAGAGCGATTCGCAGCCGTCCAGCACACGGGCTTATGTGCACGGCTTCGGATGGGATGAGCGCGGCCCGATGCGCCTGATGCTGATCGGCGAACGCTGGACCGCTCCCGCACCCGGGCAAACGCTGGCCAGCATGTTAGGTTTGATGGGAGAAACAGACGAATGGCACATCACGTTCATGCATGGCGTCATCGCCGACACCACCGCAGGAAATCCGAGCCGCCAACTGGGACTCGATGTTAGCAATCGTTTCATTCTGCCCGCTCCCGGCGCCGCCGGCAACGAAAGCAAGCTCGGCCTGCGCCTGCGGCCCGCCACCGGGCGCGTCACCGGCAGCTTCGAGTTGTTGGACGACCACCCCGCGCGTCCCGGCTCCAAGCTGCGCCGCAAAGTGAGCTTCGAAGGTCTGCTTCTGCCGCAGCGCCGTCTCATGGGCGGGTTTCACCGCGCCGCCAAACGTCCGAGTGCCGCCACCGCCTCCCCGCGCGGCCCCACTGCGCCCACGGACATCGTCTCCGGCTTGGTGCTCCTGCAGACCGTCTCCGGCTGACCTCGTTTCTTTGCGCTTCCCATTTCCCGGGCGACTGCTTACGCTGCCGCCGCATGAAGCCCGACACCCTGCTGCCAAAGACCTGGACCCTGCCGGACAGCATCCGCCACCGCCTCGGGCGCGAGCCCGGCCCCCAGCGCGCCATGTTCGAAGACGGCCACCTCCTCCTCATCCTGCACGAGCTGCCCGAGCCCGACCAGCATCACCGCCGCCCCGCCTTGTTTTGGCGGCAGCCCGACGCCACCTGGCTCAGCAACCAGCCCGGCGCCGGCCTCGCCTCCCTCAGCGCCCACCTGCAGCGCTTTGATGACCGCCTCACCACCCTCGAGAACGAGGAAAACCAAGCCGCCGCCGCCGCCGAGTATCACCAAGTCCTGGAGCGCCTCGCTCCCGCCCTGCGCAGCTCCCGCGGTCAGCACCGCGCCCTCCAGCAGGCCCGCGACATGCTCAAAAGCGACCGTGACCTCATCAACCTCCGCGACCAAGCCGCCGGCATCGAGCGCACCGCCGAGCTCCTCCTCCAGGACGCCGAATTCGGCCTCAACTTCACCGTCGCCCGCCAGGCCGAGTCCCAAGCCGCCAGCGCCCGCCAGATGGCCCGCACCGCCCACCGCCTCAACCTCCTCGCCGCCTTCTTCCTTCCCCTCACCGCGCTGGCCAGCGTCTTCGGCATGGACTTCAGCGGCGGCTTGAGGGGCGACCCCGCCCTCTTCTGGGGCATCACCGCCGCCGGCCTCGGCGCCGGCCTTCTGCTCGCCAACCTCCTCTCCAAACGCGCCTAAAAACCCCGCCCATGGCCTTTCTGACCCCCGCCTACTTCCAGCGCCCCGTCACCGAAGTCGCCCGCAGCCTCATCGGCGTCGAGCTCGTCTGGCGTGGCTGCAGCGGCCTCATTGTCGAAACCGAAGCCTACGCCGCCAGCGGCGACCCCGCCTGCCACACCGTCGCCCGTCCCAGCGCCCGCGCCTTCATTCATGAGCACCCCCCTGGCACCGCCTACGTCTATTTGAACTACGGTATGTACTGGCTCTTCAACCTTCTCGTCAAAGACGGCGGCCAGGACGGCCTCGTCCTCATCCGCGCCCTTGAGCCCTGTCGCGGCCTCCCCCTCATGCAGGAAAGGCGGCGGCAAAACGACCCCCGCGCCCTCTGCTCCGGCCCCGGCAAGCTCGGTCAAGCCCTCGGCCTCAGCCGCCAGGACCACGGCACCTCCCTCACCGGCCGCCACCGCCCCCCCGGCATCGGCCTCCGCCCCAGCGCCTGGACCGGCGCCGTCCTCGCCGACACCCGCATCGGCATCAGCCAAGGCATCGATCTCCCCTGGCGCTACCTCGCCGCCGCCAGCCCCAGCCTCAGCGCCCCCCCGCGCCGCGTGGCATCTTCTGTCCAGCCTCAACAACGCTGACTCTGCGCTTCTGCGCCTCTGCGTCTCCGCGGGTGTTCCTAAACGGAACGTTTCACGGCTTTGAGGCCGGGCCACACCCACCAGCATCTTCTCGCCAGAATGGCTGGCAATCCCGCAGAGGCGCGGAGGTTTTATGGATTTCTGGCGCTGATCGCCCGGCATCAAAAACGCATCGCCCACGGCGGGCGGATGAAAAAGCGGCTTCCCGCCCGGGTGAAAGGGGGGGCGGACCCCTGTAGCCGGGTCTGTGACCTCGGCCCCTCACGCGCCACCACCCGCCCCGCCAACGGTGCAGAAACCCGCCCCTTTTCGGGATCACCGTCTTCATAGCAGGTGCTAAACCCTTCCCAATCACCAACCCGCCGCCACCCTTGACATGCCAAGCTCCAACCCCCAAATTCCCCACCAGAAAACCACCTCAATAGCCAAATACCCCGGATAGGCTGCCTGCATCCGTTTTGTTAGCCGCCTTTTGTGATGGTTGCATTGCTGAGATCAACTCGGACACTATTCTTGCGCTGCTGAATGGTGACTATGCCATCCCTATGCATGCAGGCATCTCTCCAGATTCTCCAAAAGTCACCAATTGGAGTGACCTCTTTAGAGGACGGTCTGTGTAAGTCACCAACATCTGTAAAGCTGGCTTTCTTGGCGATACCGTCCTTGGTCCATATCTCCACGGCACTGTTCTGAAGCTCGTCGGTCTTCACAAACTCCCATGCGATCCACGCAACACGCAGCCCATCGTCTGACACGAAATACTCATCGTGCCATACTGTCCGAGTGAAAGACCACAAAACCCGCCTTGGTTCCTTCGCTGCAAATACCTCGTGCATCCCGTCTTTTGGGTGGACTCGGAGCACAAAGAGTCCGTTCTGAGACTTCACGAGGCGCTCCTGGAGAGGCGCATACGATGTGCCGAAGACGCCGCCCGCGAAGAGTGCGACAAGGGCAATGGATACTGCAATGGTCTTCATTTCGGCGACGGGTTGCTCTGGTGTTCTGCTAACAGCAGTGTTTACCAACAAAAACGTTGTTTTACCAGCACCACTATCCGCAAACGGAGTCGAGCGTCGTCATGGTGCGAAGGTAGTTTCTGCGGGCGTGGTGTCGAGGCTGATTTGAGCGGTGACGGGCAGGGGCGACGGGCTCTGACTACAGAGCTCGAGCTCGAGCAGGAGGAGGACTTGGACTTTTGCTGCCGGACACCTTCGCTCTCAGGGCGGAGCGCCACTCTGGCTGGATCCTTTTGTTTCGCCAGGAACCGTGATGGCGAGGAAAGCCCCAAATTGGCTGCCTGCGGGGATGCCTGGGGCGGCTTCGCGGGAGGGGACGTCTTTTGAGTCCACGGGGCGCAGGATGCCGTTTTCGGCGACTGCCATGACGCTGAGGTCGCCGTCGAGAAAGAGCGCGTTTTGGCAGCCTTGCTGTTGGAAGAGCATGGCGAACTGAAAGAGGTTTACCTGGGTGCGGGAGGGCAGGTCGGTGATGATGAAGACGACGCGGCCGTCTGGCAGAATGCCGACGCCATTGCGATGCAGGCGGCTGCTGCTGGCTGCACGAAAGGCGGGGTGCGGCTCGCCGTTGATGAGCAGCATGGGGCCGGATTGAAGGGCGAGTCGGGGGGTGAAGCGGCTGCTGGCATACACCTCTGAGCGGAGGATGCGTGCGCCTTGGGCGTCGATGAAGAAGACGCCGTTGGGTTTGAGGAAGAAGTTGCCCTTGCCGTCGGCGAGGTTGATGGGCCGGAGCTGCTTGCCGTTCTCAATGTGCAGTCCGGAGGGGATGCCGCCCGGTTCAAAGATGCCGGCATTCATCATGAAGACGGGGGGGCGTCCCTCTGCGGTCAGTTGCGTCTTAAGGGCCTCGAAGGTGCGCATGGGAGTTCCATCAGGCGCTTTCCAATGCAGGGTGAGTTCATCGGGCGTGGCTCGATAAAAGTGAAACGTGCCCCAACCCTGAGTGACCTTGCCATAGTCGCCAGCATGCGCGCTGAAGATTAGGAGCAAGGAGGAGGCGAGCTTGGCTGCTTGCTGGGATAGCTTGGCCGCGAATAGGTTGAGGGGGCACATGAGGGTGGGGCGCTAGTTCCCAAACGGGCCTTCGGGGTGGAGGCCCAGTGAGGTGATGAAACGTTCGAGACTCGAATACCAGCCGGTGGACATGATCCTGGGTCCATTGTTATTCAAGTTGATTTGGCCACACTCAAAGCAGATACCGAAGACAAAGATTTCGCCGTTTGCCTGGTCGATCTTCACTCGGTGATGTTGCTGATAGTTGCAGGCTAACCCCATGGTGGAGCCGTAATCCGAACGAAACGGGATCGAATCGCGGAAGGCCTGAACTTGGCTGGGGGTCAAGGTTTGGCTGGCGAAGACGACTTTCTGGTATTGTTGGAAGGCAGCCTGATCGGGCCTGTAGTCGTAGCGGTCAGAGTGCTCAACGACGCGGACACTGGTGGCGCCATCAAGGGCCTTGATGATGGTGTGGCGGGTTAGAAATCCCTGGCAGAACGGTCCAGCGAAATAGAAGAGAATGTGGGCGGTGAGAATGATGATGGCCAGGCAGCCTGAGACGATTTTGAAAATGCGCTTCGTTCTCGAGACTTTTGATGCCGGACATCTTCGCGGACAGGTTATTCGTGCATCTCACCGGAGGCGGGGATGGGTGTCAAGCTCGGGTCAGGTGTGTTGGCAGGGTGTGCCATTCGTGGGGGACGTCCCGCATGAGCAGGGCGTGGTCGAACTGGATGGTGCCGGGAGGGAAGCGGGCGGGGTCGTCGAAGAAGGCGGAGCGAAGCTGGTGCACGGTGAGCGGGCTGACGCGCCAGTCATCCACCTGCAGGCGGATGCCGTCGAGCGTGCAGGAGTCGGCGCGGGGGGAGTAACCCTGACAGCCTGCTTCGAAGAACTGCGAGGACACGCTGAGGGAGCCGAAGATGGAGGTGGCGGGGAAGGTGTCCGTTTCGCTGGCGTGCAGTTCGACGAGCGGGCTGTCGAAGTTTTCCGCGTCCACGCGCACGGAGATTTCGCCATCGTGATCGCTGACGGTGAAGGCGGTGTGATGATGAACGCCGGGAAACACGCGGCCGCCCGCCAGGGCGTTCAGGGCGGAGCTGGTGTCGTGCCGGGGGATGAAAACGCCTTCGCGGATTTGCCCTGCCTCGCCCTCCCACTCCACGGCGATGCGATGGGCGGCGTTTTCGCTGGTGAGGCCGATGAGGTGGGGAAAGCCCTTGGGCCGGATGGCTTCCAAACGAATCAGGCAGATGCCGGCGATGGCTTGTCCGTTGATGAGCTTTGGCCGAAATGGCGCGGGCAGGATGGATGCCACGACGCGGGGCGCGGCGCGGTAGTTCACCAGGATGCGCCGCCTGATGAGGCCAGTGAGCGCGGGGATTTTCATCTGTTCAGGGTTGGATATTAACCCGGCAATGCAATAGAGGCTCGGCGGGAAGTCATGAGGGCGACCCGCCCTCATTACGACGCCTGTCGTGCGTGCCTCTTTTATTGGGTTCATCCGGGAAGTTGGTGCGGGATTGAGATTCACGCTGGGCGGATTCAGGCTGGAAAAGGCTGGCCTTCATGGGCAAAGGGGTGGAACCGCGCGCGCCAGCGTCCTGGAGTGCTCCAGCATGGCTTCGCGCCGCCCCACGACGCTCATCCCTGCGGAGCAGCCTGCGACTGGCTGTCTCGCTCCGCTCGGCTCTGGAGCTTTTGAGAACGGCAGTTTTGGCAGGCAGGTGTCGCAACCGGGTGAGCCGCACGAAAGCGGCGGCGGACCGCCGCAGTCCAGGACGCTGGCGCGCCATGCTTCGTTCCAGACCGGTTTCCACCGGCAGCCTGAAACGCACCAATTTCCCGGATGAACCTTTTATTGCCGGGTTTAATAGTAGCGTGCAGGTGTCTTCCAGGCTCTCCCAGAGGCGGGCGGCGAGGATAACCCGCTCTCTGACGGGGAGCTTCAAGGCTTCCGGGGCTAGTTCATCCACATTCATGGCGGTCAGAGTATAACTAACGCTGCGGGAGGCGCCGGGAAAGGGGGATTTAGGTGAGATGAACTGGGGGGCGGGGCAGCTCACCGGTACTGCGTTTTCCACCAGTGGATCATGTCGTTGTCGGTGGGGGGATTGGGGAGTTGGCGTTGTTTGAGGGGGCGGTCCCAGGTGGCTTTGCGGGTTTGGATGATGATTTGCTCCAAGGTAGGGTTGGTCTCGGGCTGGCCGCCCTGGTCGGCGGTGGCGGTGATCCAATTTTCGAGCTGGCTGCGGAGGTGGGTGAGAATGGCGCTGTGGGCGGGGTTGGTGGCGAGGTTGTGGGTCTCCCAGGGGTCGGTGTCGAGGTCGTAGAGCTCTTCGGTGGGTTTGCTGGCAGCGAAGAAGGGGCTTTGCTGGGAGTTGAGGATGCCTTCGCGCTGGGCCTGGCGCATGAGGGGGAGCATGGGGTAGCCCATCTCTTTGTAGCTGCTTTGATGGGTGTAGGGGACTTTGGGTTTGAAGTTGCGGATGTACTTGAAGCGGGGGGTGCGCAGGGCGCGGATGTGGTCGTCGGCATCGCCGCAGCGGTCGCGGGCGGCGACGATGAACTCTCGGGGTTCGGTCTGGCCGAGGGGCCAGAAGGTTTGCCCCTGGATGCGGCCTTCGATGGGGAGATCCAGCATGATGAGGGCGGTGGCGACGAGGTCGACGAGAGAGATGAGGTCTGCGCGGACTGTGCCGGGAGGGATGTGGCCGGGCCAGCGGATGAGGAGGGGGACGCGGAGGCCGCCGTCGTAGAGGAATTGTTTGTCGCGGATGTGGGGGCGGCCGTGGTCGCCGAAGAAGACGACGATGGTGTTTTCGGCGAGGCCGTCGGCTTGGAGTTGGTCGAGGACTTGGCCGACTTTACGGTCGAGGGTCTCGATGCTCTGCAGGTAGGCCTGCCAGTCGCGGCGGGCGAGGGGGTCATCGAGGTAAACGGGGGGCAGGGGGGCGTCGAGATGGCGTGCCTCGGTGACGAGTTCGTTGACGAAGGGGCGGTGGGGCTCGTGGATCTGGATCTGGGCGAAGAAGGGTTTTCCCTCGGGGCGCTGGCGCCAGTGCTGGCCGTCGAAGAGGGCGGCGTCGCTGTAGTCGAAGTTGTAGTCGGATTTGCCGGGGCGGGTGGCTTCGGGATCGCGGCCGTTGCTGACGAAGTAGCCGGCGCGGCGGAGGCGCTCGGGCAGGGGGATGACATCGGCGGGCAGGGGCTGCACGTCCTCGGTGCGGTGATGACGGCAGCCGATGCTGGTTTGGTACATGCCGGTGATGAAGGCGGAGCGGGAGGAGGAGCAGACGGGGGCGGTGGCGAAGGCGCGGGTGAAGCGGACGCCCTCGGCGGCGAGACGGTCGAGGTGCGGGGTCTCGACGTGAGGGTAGCCGTAGCTGCCGAGCTCGGGGGAGAGGTCGTCGGCGATGATCCAGAGGAGGTTTGGCGGCGCGGCGTGGAGGGTGGCGGTGAGGGTGAGGACGAGAAGGAGGAGACGCATTGGAGAATGAAAATTGGAGAATGCAAAATGGAGAGGGGACTACTTGAGCCAGCCGCGGACTTTGGCGTGGGTGACGGCGGTTTTGCCCATGTAGTGGTCCATTTCGTAGTCGGTGGCAGCTTTGAGGATGTGGTCCTTGGCTTTGGCGTCGTCGCCGAGGGCTTCGAAGTAAAGGCCGAGGTAGAGGTGGGCGTAGCAGAGGTGGTTGCGGCGGCGCGGGGAGTCGTCGCCCTCGCCGGCGGCGGCCAGCACGGCCTCGACACTGCCGGTGCCGGCGAAGAGATCGTGCACCTGGCTCATGGGCACGCGGGCGTCGCCTTGGATGGGAATCAACGCTTTGCGCGCGGCCTCGACGCCCTCCAGCCGGGCGACGCAGAGGAAGTGCCAGGCGGCGTTTTCGACGTCGTCAGTGTTGACGGTCTGGTGCACCTCGAACTGCTCGCGGCCGTCCTGGTAGCTCCCGGCGTAGTAGAGCGCCAGGCCGCGCTGCCAGAGCTGGGGTTTCGCCTGCGGGGCGAGCTCGACGACTTTGTCAAAGGCGGTGACGGCGCCGGCGATGCGGGCTTCGAAGAACGCGTCCACGCCGGCCTCCATCCAGTCGCTCGCGGTTTTCTCCGCCTCCTGGGCGGCCAGGGGGAGAAGGAGGAGCAGCAGGCTGGCGGTGATGCGGCGCATGGGGGAGGAAACGCGCCGCGCGGGCGCTGATCTTCCATGAAAAAGTCCTGTCAATCCGGCTGATCTTGCCCATGCTGTGCGCCCTTTCAGCGTTCTTCCCATGCTCTCTCCGACCGAACAACTCGACCTCCTCAAGCGCGGCACCGTGACGATCCACAGCGAGAAGGAGCTGTTGGAAAAGCTCAAGCTGGGCCGGCCGCTGCGCATCAAGATGGGGGTGGACCCGACCTCGCCGGACATTCACCTCGGCCACGCGGTCGGCCTGCGCAAGCTGCGGCAATTTCAAGAGCTGGGGCATCACATCGTGCTCATCATCGGGGATTTCACCGCGATGATCGGCGACCCCAGCGGCCGTTCCACCACGCGCCCGCCGCTCACCCACGAGCAGGTGATGGCCAATGCACAAACCTACACGGAACAGGCTTTCCTGGTGCTCGACAAGGCGACGACGGAGGTGGTTTACAACGGTGATTGGTTCAAGGCGATGCCGTTCATGGAGGTGATCCGCCTCAACGCGCGGGTGACCTTGCAGCAGATGCTGCAGCGGGAGGACTTCAAAAAACGCGTGGCGGACGGCACCGAGGTGCGGTTGCACGAGATCCAGTACCCGATCATGCAGGGCTGGGACTCGGTGGTGGTGCGCGCCGATGTGGAGATCGGCGGCAGCGACCAGCTTTTCAACATCCTGGTCGGGCGCGATTTGCAAAAGGAGGAGGGCCAGGAGCCGCAGGTCTGTCTCACGCTGCCGCTGCTGGAAGGGCTGGATGGCGTGAAAAAGATGAGCAAGTCGCTCAACAACTACGTCGGCGTCACCGATGAGCCGCGTGACATGTTTGGCAAGCTGATGAGCATCCCGGATGAGTTGATGGCGAAGTACTACCTGCTGGTGCTGGGCGAGGAAATGGATGCGGGCCAGCATCCGATGACGGCGAAGAAGCAGCTCGCCGCCAAGTGCGTGACGCTTTACCACGATGCGGCCGCCGCCGAGGACTGCCTCGCCGACTGGGATCTGCGCTTTTCCAAACGCGATCTCGCCAGCGCCGATCTGCCGGTGTTGGAACTGCCCGGGCAACGCGATGTGCTGGCGGTGGTGGCGCATGCCTACGTCAGCGTGGTCGGCGCGCCGAAGTCGAACGGCGACATCCGCCGCCTGATCCAGGGCGGCAGCATCCAGCTTAACGGGGAGAAAGTGACCGATCCGAAGGCGACGCCGGAGTGGGCGGCGGGAGCGGTGCTCAAGCTGGACAAGAAGAACAGCGTGCGCATCGGCGGGGCCTGAGGCGGCGCGCGGCTCGTGCTCAGGGCGGCGGCTTGGTCGAAGCGTTTGTCCGCCGGGCTGGTGACGATGAGGCGACCGCCGGGTGGCAGGGCTTCGAGCGCCGCGAAAAGCAGCTCCGGTTTCAACACCATGCCGGGACCGCCGCCGGCCGGGGTGTCATCGACTTGGCGATGCCGTACTCGCGCAGGTCATGTGTGTGCAACTACAGCGCGCCCATTTGTTGGGCACGGCCCATCATGCTCAGACCCATTGGCACCCGGACGAGATCGGGGAAGAGCGTGACGACGTCGATACGCATGGCGTTTGGACAGCGGGCTAACCCGACTTCGCGGATTGGAGAGGTGGATGAAGGTCCAGGCCTTGTGGATG
>CAZKMS010000132.1:0-16134 GCA_964553805.1 uncultured Verrucomicrobiaceae bacterium | reverse complement strand
GAAGTCCCGGTTGGCGCTTCAGGCCAGTTTGAAAAGCCGGACCGGATGGGTCTGATATCAGGTTGGGCAACTTCAAAAGCGCCAACGGCGCCAGCATCAGCGCTCCAAGCACAAGCAGGCAGGCAAAAATCGCGGCGCGCCGGCATTCCGACCGGAGCTGTTGACGTTGCATGGCCGATTCAAGTAAAGCTAATTCGGGAGCGGGGTCAGGCTGCAAAAAGTTGACAGAATGATTCGATGAAACTGTCGCTCGACTACTTGGCTGTCCCGCAGGGCATGCGCGTCAACTTCGTGTCAATCATTGGACTGGTCGAAGGAGTTTTTGCGCTTTCTTTTGACGTAGCAGACAATAGCGGACCAGGTGGTTCCAGGGGTGTGCCGAGCTTCCTCCCGCTCCGGCTCGTCCGGCTCGTTCAGAGCGGCCGGCACGGGCGATCATGCCTGCCAGCTCGGGACTGCGGGCAGCCGTTTGATCAACTTTTGCAGGCTCAGCTCGCGGTCATTGCCGTTTCACATGGCGGTGGCAGGTGCGGTAGAGCACGTTGTTGCCTTCGGTGATCATGACCAGGCGCATGGTGAGGATGCTGCGCAGACCGATGTCCGAGACGCGGTGGGTGGCGTCAAAGTTCAGGTGGCTTTTCCAGGTTTTGAAGATGATCTCGATGCACCAGTGCAGGCCGTAGATCTCAGGATGCCGGCGAAGTCCACCTCTTTGGGGCGGTGGTCAGGAAGATGGTCCAGCCCATGAGGGCGAGCCCTTCTGCGGAAGGGTTGTGGCCTTGCATTTCCACATGCTAGGGAAACCTTAAATATCTGCCAGGGGGCCACGAAGTTGACGCTCATGCCCGGCAGGGGCGCTGACGGCGCAGGAGGGTGGCGGCGGCGAGAGCTGCGAGGAACAGGGAGGAGGGTTCGGGCACAGGCAGGTTGCCGTCGAAACCATACACATGCACTTCGGCGTTTTGATTGAAGGTGGAGGCGACCACATTGCCGTCGATGTTGCTGCCCGCCTGGGTCACGGTCGCTCCCGGAGCGAAGATGGTGCCTCGGAAATTGTTGTTAAGGGTCAGGTCCTCCGCCTCATAGAAGTTGAACAGCACCCGGCTCTCATTACCGTTGAATTGGCCGATGAAGTTCTTGTTCACTTCGATGTCGGTGCCGGAAACGTTGACCAGCACGGCCTCGGCGCCGTTTAAAATGAGATCGAAGGAGGCGACGGTGCCATCCAAGGCGGCCGAGCCTACATTGAAGATGGCGACCTGGGTGCCGTTGATGTCAACGGGGGTGGCGGTGAAGGTGGCGGCGCCATTCGCGATGGTTGCGGTGCTGTTTGCCGCCAAACTCGCCCAGTAGGCTGAGGTATCGCTGAGCGTGCTCATGATGCTCGCGGCGCTGTCATGGCCGAGCTGGGCGGAGAGCGTTTGGTTCCAGGGCACGGGTCCGTCGGTGATGACCGGATCGTCAGGGGCGTTGCCATTCAGCAAAAAGTCTCCAGGATCGACAGCCGCCCGGCTGAGCACGCTACCTGACTGCACCTGAGTGGGTCCGGCGGCGGTCGCTGCGACGCCATTGTTCAGCCAAAGGGTATACGCGGTGTCAGAAGGCTGTACACCACCGTTGAAGCCAAACTGATGGGTGCCTGACGGGTTGAACTCGCCGGCGACGAAGACCGAACCTTCGGTTTCACCCCCGACGTTGTAGTCGCCCGTGATGACGTTGAAGCGGTTGAGCAACTCAATCGCGTTCATGGGCTCCTGCTGGGCCCAGGCTTCCGCTGAAAACAAGATGGTGATTGCGGCCAAAGCCCGCCATCTCAAGACGGCGAAACGGGCATGTCCAAAGAAAGCGTCGCGTCTGGCTGACATCTTCGAGGGAATCGGGACGGCATTTGAGTTCATGGCGCTGGCAGGTGCGAGTTGCGAGGAGATGGAGACTTCTGGTCTGGCTCCCCCTTTGAAAAACGGTGACCAGGCGCTCGTGCGGGCGGCCAGGCTCCGGGGTGGGATCCAGAGGTGTCGAGGTACGGTAAGCCCAGCCTCCGGGAGGAAAACCGAAGTCTTGTAATATGAAGTTCGGTTTTATGTTTGGGCTTTGCCATCGACACCGGCCGAAATGACAGGGAGCGTCGAGTCAGCAGGGCGAAATTTGCTGGAAAAAGCGGGGGCCGCCGCCAGAGTCGGCGGCATGATTCATGTCTGGTCCAAACTGACTTCGGAGAAGTGGGTGGATGCCTGGGAGGAACGCTTTGCGGGCGGAGAATGCGGCACACTGGTGACGACGCTGGTGCCGGGGCGCAAGATGGCGCGCTTGGAGCTGTTTTGCCCGGATGAAAAAACGGCGAAGCGGGTACAGGCGGAGTTTGGCGGCAGTCTGCGCCGGATGAAGCCGCAGAACTGGGCGGCGCTGTCCGCGGAACCCCCGCCTCCGGTGAAGGTGCGGGATGCGCTGGTGGTGTGCGCGGCCCGAACCAAGGCTGAGATCGCGGCGGCGAAGAAGGCGCATGCGGGACGCCAAGTCATCGCGGTGCCGGCGGACATGGCCTTTGGCACGGGCCATCACGCCACGACCGCCACCGTCCTGCGCCTGCTGGTGGACGAGGCGCGGGCGCGCCAGAGTGCGGGCCGGGCGTGGACGATGGGAGACCTGGGTTGCGGCAGCGGCATCTTGGCGGTCGCCGCGCGCAAGCTGGGTGCGGACAAGGTGTGGGGCTGTGACTTCGATCCCAAGGCGGTCCAGGTGGCGCGCGAGAACGCGGAGCGCAATGCGACGCCGGAAGTGGCCTTTGAGGAGGTGGACGTGCTGAAATGGAGGCCGGGCCGGGCGCAACGTTGGGACGTGGTGGCGGCCAACCTGTTTGCGGACATTCTCGAAAACGCCTACCCGACGCTGGTCAAGACGGTGAAGCCGGGGGGCGCCGTGTTTTTGTCAGGCATCCTGCACAGCCAGGCCGACGAGTGCCTGCGTGCAGGCGAGGCGGCCGGGCTGGTGATCGAACGGCGCCTGCGGCAAGGCAAGTGGGTGACGGCGAAGGCGCGTTTGGCGGATTGAGCGATGCAACCGGGCAATCAGCCCAGGCCATCGACCTTCCAGCCATCCCGGTATTCACGACGCACGAGCTTGGTGGCGGCTTCGTTGTTGCTGAAGCGCATCGATTCGCGATCCCACTCCAGCCAGTCGCCGGCGAAGCGGTCTGCCATGGCGCCGACGAGGACGGTTTCGGTCAGCGGGCCACCATGGCTGAAGTCGGCACAGGAGCGCTTGCTGGCGAGGATGGCGCCCACCCAGTCGTGGTAATGATCCTGCGGTTTGAGCCCGCGCGGATACCGCTCAGCGGGAAAGCTTTCCTCAGGCAGCACAAACGGACGGCCGCCGCGGTAGTTTTTGAAGATCGTGCCTTTTTCGCCGATCCAGCAGGAGCCGGATTGGGGCACGCTGGTTATGCCTTTGGGCAGGGGGATCTTGGCGGCGTCCGGGGCGAAGTCGCCGTCGTGCCAGGTGACCTTTACTTCGCCATCGGTCCACTCCGTGCCGGGAAAGATGAGCTCGACCTGACGCCTCGTCCCCCACAACGGACCGGATGCGCCGGGCGTGGTCTGGCGCACGCGCAGGGGAGCGCTGAGGCCGAGGGCGTCAAAGGTGGGGTCGAAGTGGTGGCAGCCCATGTCCCCCATCTCGCCGCAGCCGAAGTCAAACCAGGCGCGCCAGTTTTTGGGGTGATAAGTGTCGTGCAGGTAAGGCTTCGGGTCGCGCACACCAAGCCAGAGGTCCCAGTCGAGGCCCTCAGGCACCGCGTCACCCTGGCTGCGCAATTCAGTGTTCTTGGGCCACCAATTCAACTCCTTGTTCTCCCAGATGAGCACCTCCCTCACCCGTCCGATGGCGCCGCCGCGGAGGAGATCCACCGTCATGCGCGACTCCAGGCTGGAGCGCCCCTGATTGCCCAACTGCGTGACGACACCTGCCTTGGCGGCCTCCTGCGCGATGACACGGCACTCGTGCAAGGTGGTGGCCATGGGCTTCTGCAAATAAACGTGCTTGCCGGCACGCATGGCGGTGACGGCTGGCGCGGCGTGCATGTGGTCCGGTGTGCCGATGGTCACGGCATCAAAGCTGTCCGCCTTGGCCGCCAGCAACTCCCGCCAATCGCGGTGGCGCGAAGCATCGGGATGGGATTTGGCGGCGGTTGCCAGGTAGCTGCCATCAACGTCGCATAGGGCGCTGATTTTGACCTTCGCATGACTGGCGACGCCCTGCATGGTGCGTCCACCCATGCCGCCAACGCCGATGCAGGCGACTTGGAGAAAGGAATTGGGGGAGGCGGAGCGCAGGATGGCGGGGAAGCCAATGCCCGCAGCGGTGCTTTGCTTGAGGAAGGAGCGGCGATTCATGCGCGCAGAAAACGCGCTGACATAACCGCTTGTTGCAGCGCTCCTTGAAACAGGTTCAAGACTTGGCCTGCTTCGCCAAATCCTTCTCGATCTTCAAGGTGAGGTTGCGCTTTTGACGCCAAGCGGCGCGATGATTCCGCGCCCAATCCACCAGCGCCTTCTCAAAACCGACATCACGCCCGCGTTGCTCGCTCATCAACCATTTGTGACGGAGCAGCTCTTCCCGCTCCGCCAAAAACTCCAAATAAGGCTCAAACGGCAGGCGCACGTGAATTTAATCAACGGCTTTGCGGCACCATCGAACCGAACCTGCCCGCACCTTCGGCCTTGGTGGGGCGGTTCCAAGGCAGGCCGCTGACATCCGCCGGCGGCGGCACCGCTTTGCGGCGCTTGGGCTCGCTGGACTCGCAGGCTGGGAGCAGCAAGCAAGCTGCCAGCACTGGCAGAAGGGCGGCCAAGCGGAGCAACGGTAAATTCATGAGCAAAAAGCCAGCAAGAGGTTTCAGTTACGACCTTCCCGGCAGAAGAATTGTGCCGCTTACTGATAAAGATTCTCCAGGATCACACGGTCGCCAGGAGCGATGGCGTAGCCCGGGGTGATGGTGTCGTCAAGGATATTGGCGATGGTGCGGTTGCCGCTGACGGAGAGGATGCTGATTTTGCCTATGGTCTGGGTGCCGCGGGTGACGATCAGCTTGGTGCTCTGGGTGATGCCTTCGTCCTGGCCTGCGTCAATCACGACAAAACCCCAATCGGAGTTCACCGCCACCACGGTGGCGGTCATGCTGTTGCGGGCAAAGGCCTTCTGGCGCTCATCCTTCTTGCGGGCGTAGTTGTCCACGGAACGCTGCACCGCCACCATCTTGGCATTTTCCGTCTCAGCCTCCTGGGCCTTGACATCGGACTTGGCCTTCAGCTCGGCGATGTTCTGTTTGATGCGGTTGATGTCCTCCTGCAGGGTCTCCGGCTTCACGTCCGGGGGCAGCTTGCCCAACTCTTCCTTCAGACTTGCCAGCTTTTGGTTGTTGCTGTCCAGATCTTCCTGAGTGCGCTTGGCGTCACCTTCGGCCTGGGCCATTTTCAGCTTTTGCGCTTTGACCTTCTCCCGCTCCACATCAACCTCACCCTGAACCCGGGTGACATCAGTGACGGTCTGATTGATCTGGGCAACCAAGCCTTCGAGCACGCCGTGCTCGGTCTTGATCGTTTTGTGAAGGCCGGCTTTTTCCGTGCGCGCCGCGGCCAGGCTGCGTCCGTTTTGATACGCAAAGAAGGTCGCCACGGCCATCAACACAAGACTGAGAATGAAGAGAACTTTGGTCATCTGATTGAAAATGAAAAAGGTAAAAAACGCGGGAGGGTAGCTATCGGATGAATGGTGAGGATCAGTTGCCAAAAGGATCACTGGTCATGGAGCCACCGGCTGGCGGCGTGGCCGGGGCGGCGCCACCAAATGGATCGGCGCTCATCGGCGCGTCACCTTCAGGAGCTGGTGCGGGAGTGGCTGGAGCGCCGAAGGGATCCGAGGAAGGCGCCGGGGCGGGTGCGCTGCCGTCCATGGCGGGGGCGTCGCCAAACGGATCGGAAGGCGAAGTCATTGGCGGCTCGGTCGGCATGGCAGGGGTTTCCGTTGCAGCCGGCGCGGCTCCTTCTGGCGTGGGCGTCGCTGGCGTGGCAGGTTTGGCGCCGCCAGAGACAGCCGGTTGATCAGGCGCGGCAACCACCAAGTCGCCCGAACGGATGATTTCGCCTTCAGCAAGCGAACCATCGACCACATCGGCCACGGAAATAGCCGGCTCGACGTTCTTCACACGCAGTTTGGCGATAACGTTCTGGCCGCGTGTCACATTCAGCAGAGCGTTGGCGAAAACGCCGCCGTTGTTGCCTTTGTTCAGCACCACAAAGCCCCAGTTGTCGAAGACGCCGGAGACACGCGCGGTGAAATCCGGCTCGACGATGCCGCGCCGAACACGCTCCTCCATCTGCTCGTAGGAGTGCACTTGCGTGCGCAGGCTTTCCACTCGCTGCTGGGCCTGGGCGATGACCTGATCCTTGTTGGCCACTTCACCTTCGGCAGCTTCTTCGTCTTTCTTCAGGGCGGCAATTTGGTCGATCAGCGCCTGGATGTCTCCGGCATCGCGGATTTTCGCCTCCAGCGCGGAAACCTGCGTCGTCACTTGCTCAAGGCTGGACTTCAACAAGGCCAGGGAGGCCTCCTTTTCATTCGCCTCGGCGCTCACCTTGACGACTTCTTCCTTGGTGTCGTCGCGGTCTTTTTCGAGCTGCACCAAGTCCGCTTTTTTGCGTTCATGGGCCTCTTCCCCCTGCTTTTTGCGGTCTTGAATCTGCTGCAAATTGGTTTCAGCGCGGGCCAGCAGCTCCTTTTCCGTCTTCACTTGGTTGGAGTTTACCCATGCAAAGTACGAAGAGCCCGCCAGACAAACTGCGGAGATACCGGACAAAATTTTCCAAACCATGATATTAGAGTGTCGTTATTTTCGGGAATACTTCTCAGTTCTAGCGAATGCAGGAGTTTTTCACAACTCAATTTTTCGTTCCCTGGGCACCTCCCGGCTGGTTTTCCAGCCAAGCCCGCCAGCAGGTCACAAAACCGCGCGCAAAATCCGCCGGACGGGCCGCCACCCAGCTCGAAACCGTGGCGGGATCAAACCACTCGCCCGTGTGCACCTCCTCGGCCGGCCAGCGCACCGGGCCATGGTGGCGCGCCACCCGCAGTTCCACAAATTCGTTGTCCGTCCCTGGTCCCGCCGGGAGTTTGGCCACGCGCTCGGTGGTCGCGACCTCAATGCCCAGTTCCTCGCGCAGTTCCCGGACGGCGGCGGCCGCGTAGGACTCCCCGCTGTCCAAATGCCCGGCGGCGCTGCTGTCCCAGGCCAGCGGGGCGACATCCTTCAAATGCGAGCGCTGTTGCAAAAAGACCTCCCCGCGCCGGTTGAACACAAACACATGCACCGCCCGGTGGCGCAGCCCCAGCCGGTGCGCCTCGCCGCGTGTGCGCTGCTCGACGACCTGATCATGCTCGTCCACGATGTCAAAAACCTCGGAGGCACGCTGGCCGGCGTCCTCGCCGCCGCGACCTTCATACCAGCGGGTCAGACCCACCCATTGCGCCAGGGTCAGCTCCTCGGCTCGCATGGTTTCCGGCATTTTCAGGAGTTCGGCCAATTCACCCCAAGCTCCGGGACCCGCCGGCAGCAGGTTTTTGAGCTGCTTGCGCCGCTGGCTGAACCCCGAACGCACCAGGCTCTCGAATCGACGGCGATCACTCACCGGCAGGGTCGCCGGATTGCGCGGCGTCAACCGCACCACAGCGGAGTCCACCTTCGGCCGCGGCGCGAAGACCTCCGGCCCCACCGTGCGCAGCCACTCGACCTGCCAGTCGCGCTGCACCAGAGCGGAAAGCGCCGCACAGCCCGAGGTGCCCGGAGCCGCCGCCAGCCGTTCGCAGACCTCTTTTTGCAGCATAAAAACCGCCCGCCGCACCGGCGTCGGCGGAGTCAGCACATGGCGCAGGATTTCGCCGCCCACCGAATACGGCAGGTTGCCGATGAAACAGACTTCGCCCCGCTCATACCAGGGCCGCAGGTCAAACCGGGTGGCATCCGCCTCCAGCACCTCGATGCCGCCCTGCCCGTCGTAACGCTCGCGCAGGCCTGCCGCGATCTCGCGATCCTTTTCCACCAGCAGCAACTGTTTTGGCCGGCCCTCCAAGTGCCGCGTCAGCGCCCGCAGCCCTGGTCCCGCCTCGATGACCAAGTCCGCGTCGTCCGGCTCACTCTGATCGACGATCCACCGCGCCAGCGCCTCGTCCTGGAGGAAGTTTTGCCCCAAGCTTTTGCGCGGCGCCACCCATTGTCCGGAGATTTTGCGGCGGCGGCCGCCGGAGGAGGCAGATGGATCTGAGGCGCGCATGAAGAAAAAGGAGCGCGAACGATTAAGCCTGCGGGTCCTCCAGCAGCGTCAGCTTGAAACGCTCCACCGCCTTTCGAATCAGCGGATCGTTGCCCACCTCTTCCTTCACTTCCGCAGGCTCCTTTTCAGCGGCCGCTTTGGCCTCCGGTTCCGGCGCTTGCGGCGCTGGCTCAGGTTCGCCAAAACCGAAATCCGAGCCGCCCAAATCCGGCACTGTCAAAGCCGGGTCGATCACCATCTCCAAGCGAACCGGCCGTCCGAGCAGCTCGCTCGCTGTCGCCTCCAGGAAGTTTTTCGCGGACTCACGCATGAGGCTGTCGCGCGCTGATTCCTCGGATTTGGGAAATCCCAAACGCAGGATGCCGCTCTCGATGGCCAAGACCGTCGCCACCTTGACCCAATGCAGGGTCAAAGGACGCCGCTGGTTCACCTGCGCCAGCAGATTGCCCCAGAATTCTGCCGGATCGACACTGCGCCCGACTGCGGGCGGCGCTTCCGGTTTGACGAGAGGAGCGCCGGCGCTCTTTTCCACTTCCCGAATCTCCTCCCGCACGCTGGCCGGCGCAGGCTCCTCGGAGGCAATCAGATCGCGCAGACTCGGGCGCTCATTCGCCTGCGGCGGCTTGTCGTTCTCAGCGACCTTGGCTGGCGGCGCCGGCTCCGGCCTGGTCGCCGGGGCCGGCGCTGCTCTGGGCTCAGGGGCCGCCGCGCGCCGGACTTGCGTTTCTGATGAACGAGCGGGTGCCGCTCGCGGCAGGGGAACCGGGGCTCCCTGGTCGAGCGCCTGGATGACATCATCCAGCGAAACTTCATTGAAGAGCTGCACCGCCTGAATCACGCCCAATTCAAGGTGCAGCCGCTTGTTTGCGGCCCAGCGCATGCGCGCATCCACTTCGGCCAGGCCGTCCACCACCCGCAGCAACTGCCGCGTGCTGCCCAGCCCCGCCTGCTCGGCGACCATCTTCGCCACCTCCGGCGAGGCATCCTCCAGCGCCGCTTCGGGATCAGCCTGATACACCAGCAGTGTCCGCATGTGCTGAATCAGATCCGTCAACAGCCGGCCCAAATCTTTGCCCGCCTCGCTCTGCTCGTGCACCACCCGCAGGGCGCCGACGGTGTCATTGCTGAGCAAACAACCAGCCAGCTCCGCCACCGTCTCCGCGCCCGTGAAGCCGAAGATTTCCAGCACGTTCGCCTCCTCGATGCGCTGCCCGCAAAAGGCGACCAACTGGTCCAGCATCGACTGCGCGTCGCGCATGCCGCCTTCCGCGCCCTTGCCTATGGCGAAGGCCGCCTTTTCGTCCAGGTCCACCCCCTCCAGTCTGGCAATGTGCAGCAGGTGCTCGGCGATCAAAGGCGCCGGGATGCGGCGCAAATCGAAGCGCTGGCAGCGGCTGATGATGGTGGGCAAGATTTTGTTCGGCTCGGTGGTCGCGAAGATGAATTTCACGTGCTCCGGCGGCTCCTCCAGCGTCTTCAGCAGCGCGTTGAAGGCCGCCGCGGTCAGCATGTGCACCTCATCGATGTAGTAAATCTTGTAGCGGCAGCGCGCCGGGGCGAACTTGACGTTGTCGCGCAGTTCCCGCACCTGCTCGACGCCGTTGTTGCTGGCGCCGTCGATTTCCAGCACATCCAGGCTGCGCCCCTCTGCGATTTCGCGGCAGACTTCGTCTTCCGGATCAAAGTCCGCGCTCGGTCCTCCCGGGGCGTTGAGGGCTTTGGCAAAGATGCGCGCCGTTGAGGTCTTGCCGGTGCCGCGCGGCCCGACAAAAAGGTAGGCGTGCGCCAGCCGGTTTTGCGTGATGGCATTGCGCAGGGTGCGCACTACGTGGTCCTGGCCGAGGACATCATCGAAGGTCTTGGGACGATACTTGCGCGCAAAAACTTGGTAACTCACCACGCCAGTCTAGGCTGCGTTTGATGGCTGGCAAGGCTGGGCTGAGCAGGCTTCGCGGCGAAGGCCCCCTTTATGAGGGTTGTTCTCCCGACGGAGGCCCATTGCTCCCGCCAGATGGAGCCGGCGGGGGCGGCGCAATGCGCTGCGTACTGGTAGTCGTACTGGTTTCGGTATCGGCCGACACCGTGTCAGACACCACGCCCGTGGTGGTGATGGACGAGTTTTGCCGGCGCACGGGCTCAAACATCCGCTCCGCCAGATGGCGGCGGCGCATGGTGAAGCCATCGCGGCGATTGGCCCCCAGAGGGATCTCGAACCGCACGCCAGCAATCCAGTTGTCCTCGTAGAAACCATCGCGGTCATACCAATGCCCGAACAGGACAACCGCCGGCAACAACCGCGCCTCCACGCCCGCGCGCCAGCCGGCAAAATCGGAGGCCCGGCTGCGATCACCCTGGAAGTCGTAGTAACCGCCGATGAGCTTCACATCCATGAATTGGTCCACATAAGGCAGCAGCACCGCCGCTTCGATATCCCAGCCCTCCATCGCTTCCTCAAAGAGTTCGGTGACCGTGCGGGTGGTGGTGCGCGTGGTGGTGGTGCGCCGCACTCCGCCTCCCGTCCGGCTTGTCGTTTGGGTGGAAGTCGCGGTCGAAACGGTGCGATCCAGGACTTCCTCATCGCTCAGCGGAATGTAATAATTGAAGCGAAATTCCAGGTAGCGCGTGCCCGCCTCCAAGCCGAGTCCAATCTGCCAGAAATCCGAGCCGCGCGCGCTATGGGCAAAGTCCACAAAGGTATTGCCGCCCACGAAAAAGCCCTCCGTCAAAAAGCCGGCGATCTTGCTGGACGCCGCCTCCTCATGGGTTTGCGCGTTGAACAAGTGCCGGAAACCCAAGCCAAGGGAAGCGCCGAACTCGTCGCCCGAGCCCCAGGTCAGGTAGGGTTCCACAAACAAGACGCTGCCGCCCACCATGCTGCCGCCATCGATCGTGTTCAGGAGTGGTTGCACGTAGAACAGGCTGCCCTCGGTGAAGTCACCGTTGCTCTTGACACCGCCACCGAGGATTGGGCCGCCCCAGGCTTCAGGTTCAACAACAGGTGAAATCACTTTGGCTTTGGCCGACAGGGTCTCTCCACCTTGCACCGACAAGCTAGAGCCTAAAGCCACAGTGAGCATGAGAAACCCCATTTTCGGGAAAAAGTGCATGGCATTCATAGGAGGTGAATTTTCAATGCCACATTAACACAGAGGCTGACGCCGACACCAGGATCAATTTATGAAATGAGGTAATTATTTATTCGGATAAGCCAACGCAGCGCTCTGCCTGCCGTTGTCGATTCAATCGGCCAGTTTGGCTGCGCCGGCACTCCCCGAACCCAGCAACGGCCGCAGCAGCCCTTGCTCGGTGACCACTCCCACCGCTTCGCCATTCTTGCCGGCAACGAGAGCCACCGTCCTGCCCCGCTTGCGCAAGCGCTGCAAAACTCGCAGCCCAGGCTCATTGTCACGCGCCTGCTCCAAATCACGCATGTGCTGCCGCACGAGCCGGTCCTCGGGCACTTGCGGGCCGCAGCGCGCCGGCTCGAACACCCCCTCAAAGGCGCCGTTTTCCCCCAGCACCGGCACCGCCTCCAGACCGTGGCTGCGCGCCAGTTCCACTGCCACATGCACCGGCACGTCCGGCGCCAGGGCCACACTCTGGCGCAACGTCACCATCACATCCCCCACACACAAGCGCCGGTAATCCAAAACTCGCCCAATCATCGCCAGCGCGGCGGGAGAAAGCTGCTCCTGCGCAGTGAGGCGTTTTGCCAGGGCACGCAGGTCGTCACGCGCTGCGGATTGCGTCGGCACCTCACAGCGCTCCCCAGGCTCCAGCACCCGCCGCAAAAGACTGCCAAACAACGGCCGGAACAGCCCAACCACGCGCAGCACCGGCAGCACTTGCCGCAGCATGCGAAACGGATAGCGCCGGAACAGCTTCTTGGGCACGATCTCCAATCCCACCAGGAAAACCGGCAGGCCGATCACAAAAGCGGCCGCATAGCCGCGCCAGCCCCAATGATCGGCCAGCTTGGAGGCGATGATCAAAAACGCGGTCAGCGCGGCAATGTGATTGGTCACCGTCACCGCCCCGAGCAAGGCGTCCCGATCCTCAATCAACGGCAGCAGGCGTTGCGCGCGCTTGTCGCGCTCATTCGCCGCGTGCCGAACCCGGACCCGGCTCACCGCCAGCAACGCCGCCTCGCAACCCGCCAGGACGAATGACAAAACCACCCCTGCCAGCACCAGCAGCGCACTCATCACGCTTTCTCCGCCTCCTGAAGCTCCGGAGCCAGGCGCAGCTCGATTTGGCGCACCCGTGCCCCCGCCATGCGCCTGACTTTGACCACAGCGCCACCCACATTCACCCGTTCACCCGCCTTCGGCACATGCCCGAGCGACTTGAACACGAGCCCACCGACCGAGTCGATCCCCTCCGCGCCCTCCGGGGCGAGATCGATGCCAATCGTGTCCACGATGTGATCCAGCCGCGCACCCCCATCCAGCAACCAGCGTCCCGGCTCCAGTTCCCGGACCTCCGCATCCTCGCCGAGCCAAGGCGCCGCTTCGTGTAGCAGCCAATCCGCGATCTCCTCCTGGCTCACCATGCCCTCCAGCCCGCCGTACTCGTCCACCACCAGCACCGCCGTGGAATCTTCAGCCAGGTAGCGGTCCAGCGCCTCCAGCAAAGGGAAGGTCTCCGGCACAAACACCGGCGGACGCAGCACCTGCCGCCAGGGCGGACGCCCCTCCAACTTCCACGCCAGGGTATCCACCAGCCCCTCCACCATATCCGGCGTCTCCCGGTACAGCACCACAAAACGCGCAACCGCGGCCTCCAGCACCCCAGCCACCTTCTCGTCGGTTTTCGTCACACAGGCCAGAGCCAAATCCACACGCGGCACCATGGCATCCCGCACATTCAAGTGCTGCATATCCATGACCTCGCGAATCATCGACACCTCCTCCGCCGTCACCGCGCGCTGTTCCTCCCGCATTTCCACCAGGGTTTCAAACTCCCCGCTCGTCATGCCCGTGCGCGTGCGCATGCCGCGCGGCACCAGGCGCCGCAGCGCCTCGTCCGCCACCCATTCCGCCGCCCGCACCAACGGATCGAGCACCAGCCGCACCGGCACCAGCATTCGGCTCGCCGTGACCAGCAGCTCCGGCGCGCGCCGCACCGCGTACAATTTTGGCAGCGCATCCCCCAGCAGCACCGAGCCCACAAAAAGCAGCGAGCCTGACAGCCAGGGCTGCCAGCCGGCCGCGCGCAAGGGTCCCATGACCAGGTACAAGCCCAGCAGGGCCAGCCCCAGATTCAAGACCGCCGACAGCAGAAGCGTCTGCTGCAGTTGCGCGAAAGGATTCTGGCGGATTTTGCGCAAACGCCGGGCCAAACTCGACTCCGCCCCGCCCTGCGCCGCCTCCCAGCCGCCGCCCTCCACCTCGCGCACCGAGTGAATCGCCGTCTCCAGTGCCGACACCACCGCCAGCAGCAGCAACAGCGAACTGTAAAGCAACCCCAAACCGATGAGCGTCATGATTCAATGCCAGGGATGGTCGCGCACAAACCGGGCCAAACCGGTGCCGCCCCAAACCGCAAGCCCTGCCCTCATCTTTGCCCGCCGCACTCGCTGGTCAAGACCCATTCTCCACCTCACGGCAGCCGCCACGCCTGTCTCATCGCCAGGTAATCCGCACGCGGCAGCAGCACGTAATGCGGTGAATCGGCCGGCCGCAGCCAGCGCACCAGCCACTCCAGGTGCTCCACAGCCATCGTCGTACAGCCCGCGCTCGGTCTGTCCGGCCCGCGCCGCACATGAAAAAAAATCGCACTGCCAGCCTGCGGCACGGCCGGATTTTGATTGTGCCGGATTTCCAGCATCCACTTGTAAGCCGCATCCCCCAGCCGCATGCGCTGGGAGGCAAACCAATCCGGCGCCTGATCCGGCCGCACCCGCACATGCTGATTGTAATACGGATTGGCCGAATCATCGACATAGGCATCCCATTCGCCAACCTGCAGATACGGCCAAACCGTGCCCGCTGGCGGTGTCGGCGCGTAGCCGAAAAGCCGGCCCAGTTGAAACACCCCCGCGGGGGCGCGCCAGTCCTTCTCGCGTTTGACAGGAGCACCGTTTTGGGGCGGTTGAAACACCCCCCTGCCCCAGGCCAGACCCTCCCGCCCCAGCAAAACCGGCACACCATCCTTCAATACGGGCCGCCACGGCCCGCGCGCCGATTCGCGTTCGTAGCATTGCAGCACGGCGCGGTGGCTGTTCCAATCGGAAGCCACCGCGGCAATCACCTGGCGCACACCGTTGCCAATTTGGGCGGTGGCGGCCAGCGGCTGCCAGCAAAGCCCGCACAACGCCCCCCAAAGCAATCCCTTAACACCGGCTAGGGATCGCCCCAAAAGCTCTTTTCGATGCCTATTTTCGGCGAAATGCATTTTTTGCTTGGCAAAAGGATGGCGCATTTGGTTAAATTTCGAATATCAGCTCTGCCGGGCATTTTGGGCTTCAGGTTTTGGGGGTTTTTTTCCTGACGGCCTTTCCGGCAGAGCTGTTTTTTTGTTGGCAGCAAGTCTGCCGTGAATTTCCCTCAGTTCGCGCGGTTTGCCAACTGCCTCTTGCCGGCTGTGCTAATTTTGAGGCGATGCCAGCCCTCCGACTCTTTTCTTTCGCCTGCGTCCTCCTGCTCAGCGCCTGCGCGGACCGCACTCATCGCATTCTTGTTTCCGTCGCCGACCAGCGCATGGCGGTCTATCGCAAAGAGCAGCGACTGGCCACCTTCCCCATCTCCACCTCCAAATTCGGTCTCGGTGACACCCCCGGAACCAACGGCACGCCCCTCGGCCATCTCGAGGTCGCGCAGAAAATCGGCGGCGGACAGCCCTTCGGCATGAAATTCAAAAGCCGCCGCCCGACCGGTGAAATCGTCCCCGTCAACGCCCCCGGACGCGACCCCATCGTCACCCGCATCCTCTGGCTGCGCGGCCATGAACCCTGGAACGCCAACACCCACCGCCGTTACATCTACATCCACGGCACCCCCGAGGAGGCCCGGCTCGGCACGCCCGCCAGCTACGGCTGCGTGCGCATGGCCTCGCGCGACATCATCTGGCTGTACGATACCGTCGGCAAAGGCTGCCGCGTTGACATCACCCGGGCGCCCCTGCCCCTCTACTGATCCCGCGGCAACGCACAGGGAAATCAATTGACGGCCTTCAGGCGGTGATTACCCTGCGCCGCCCAATTTCGCATCAACGCATCATCATCCATCAATATCAAGCATGTCACGCTCCTTCATCTTTTCCTCTGAGTCCGTCGGCGAGGGCCATCCCGACAAAGTCTGCGACACCATTTCCGACGCCATCCTCGACGCCTGCCTGGCCGTGGACAAAACCAGCCGCGTGGCTTGCGAAACCTTCGCGAAAAGCAACCTTGTCGTCGTCGGCGGCGAGATCACCATTCCGAAGCTGCAGAACAAAAAACTCGGCACCACCAAGCCCATCGACGAAGTGATCAACGTCGGCAAAGTCATCCGCGACGCCGTGCGCGGCATCGGCTACACCAATGACGACGACATCTTCCACGCCGACAAGCTTTTCATCAACAACTGCCTCACCATCCAGAGCCCGGACAGCGCCCAGGGCGTGGACGCTGCCAAGGCCGACGGCAAAAAGCACGCCGAACAGGGCGCCGGCGACCAGGGCATCATGTTCGGTTATGCCTGCGACGAGACCCCCGAGCTCATGCCCGCGCCGATCATGTTTGCCCACCGCCTCGGCCGCGAGCTGACCCGTATCCGCAAGGCCGGCAAGCTCGCCAAGTGGCTGCGCCCCGACGCGAAAAGCCAAGTCTCGG
>CAZKMS010000131.1:0-16538 GCA_964553805.1 uncultured Verrucomicrobiaceae bacterium | reverse complement strand
TGAGGTGGAAGAGGAGCTTTCCGCCGGTGGCACCCTCGCTCCTGAACCGGCTCTTCTTCGGCTTGCCGAATGGGCCGATCTCATCGTAGATAGCCGTAACGCGATGGCCAGGATCGAAAAATGCAACCGCATTGTCAAAGCTTGATCCACGCACCGAGCGCGGAGTGAGAGTTCCCGGATCTAACTCTTGGCATGATAATCTACCATGGATTCAAGATAGTCTTTTCCTGATGTTTATGCTTACCGAAGTCATAAAGAAAATCGCCCGCAAGATAGGCTTGGGGAAATATGCGGCAAAGGTTCTGAAAAAAGTAAACTACACTAGGGAAGTTAATGTTTTTTGGGGGGGAGGGATGCGCATCCCGTCAATTCATGGAATCAAGTGCGACATCTCTGAGCCATGGATGACGAATTTGCTTGTCAGAGCGCTGCGAAAGCAATCCGGCGTGTTCATGGATGTCGGGGTTAATCTAGGGCAAACGCTGGTCAAAGTAAAGGCCATCGAATCTGGCCGAGAGTATATTGGCTTTGAGCCGAATCCATTGTGTGTTTCATATGTTCAAAATATAATAAAAGAAAACCGCCTTCAGAACACGACCCTTGTTCCGGTGGGGTTATTTACCAAGGATTGTGTTTTGAAGCTGGATTTGTTTTCAGAAAGCGGGACGGATTCCGCTGCGTCTCTTATCAGCGACTTCAGACCTGGCGAAAAAATTCATTCCAGTATTTTTGTTCCTGTTTTTTCGTTCGACAGCCTGGCGGAATTTTTCGATGAAAAAGCTGTCGGCATCATCAAAATCGACGTTGAAGGTGCCGAGCTTGAAGTGATCAAAAGCCTCCTGAATGTGATCAGGAGGGATCATCCGATTCTTCTGATGGAAGTGCTTCCGGTCTATTCCGCAGAAAATACGTTTCGGAGGATCAGGCAGGATGAGCTCGAATCCATATTCAAAGGCGAAGGTTATCGAATTTTCCGGATCCAGAAAAGCAAAGCCGGTCTTTTCTTGGCGGTCGAGCCTGTGGAGGAAATTGGCATTCATTCCGATCTTGGCATGAGCGATTACCTCATTGTTCCGCAAGACCTGGCTGCCGATTGGCAGGCCAGCATCAATCAGCCTGCCTGATAAGTAAATGAAGCTCGAATTCGCCTTTCGAAGATCGCGAATGCTTGTTCATTCATGAAAATCCTCACCATTATTGGCGCCCGGCCGCAGTTCATCAAGGCGGCGGTCGTGAGCCGGGCTCTACGGGATGCAGGCTTGCAGGAGGTGCTGCTTCACACGGGCCAGCATTTCGATAACAACATGTCCCAAGTTTTCTTCGAGCAGCTCGACATGCCCGAGCCCGAATATCATTTTGCCCTCGGTGGCGGAGGCCACGGGGCCATGACGGGAGAGATGATGAAAGCCATCGAACCGGTCATCATTTCGGAAAAACCAGATTGGGTCATGGTTTACGGAGACACCAACTCCACCTTGGCAGGCGCGCTCGTCGCCGCCAAGCTTCATGTGCCGGTCGCGCATGTCGAGGCGGGCTTGCGCAGCTTCAACCGGCGCATGCCCGAAGAGATCAACCGGATTTGCACCGATCATGTTTCCGAGCTCCTTTTTTGCAGCAGTGAAAGTTCCACGCGCCTGCTGGCGGGGGAAGGCATCACCAAGGGCGTGCATATCGTCGGCGATGTGATGGCGGACAGCCTCGCATACGCCCTGCGGTATTCACGGAGTCATCCGGAGCGTTTCTCCAGCTTCCTTGCCGGAATTCCCCGCCCCTATTCTCTGCTGACCCTGCATCGCGCGGAAAATACCGATGATCCCGCCCGTCTCGGTTCCATTCTGGATGGCATCTCGGCCTTGGGCTCGGTGCTCTTTCCGGTGCATCCACGCACGGACAAACAACTGACCCGATACGGCCTCCACCTCCCTCAAAACATTACAAGATGCTCTCCGCTGGGGTATCTGGAAATGACGTCAGCGCTGGATGGCTGCGACCGGGTGCTCACCGATTCGGGCGGCCTGCAAAAAGAAGCCTGGTGGGCGCGAAAGCCCTGCATCACCTTGCGCGATGAGACGGAATGGGTGGAGACCGTCGAGATCGGCTGGAACCTCGTCGTCGGGGCGGATGCCGGGAAAATCAGAGCTTCCTCTGATTGGATGCCCCAACCATACGAGGGCGCCGATCCGTTCGGGGGAGAAGGTGCCGCCTCCCGGATCGCGGGTATCTTTCAGCAGATTGGAGATCAAGCTTCCCGTGATACCTCGCGATGCTGAAACTCCTTCAGCGGATCACGCATTCGCGGTTTTTGCGCCACATCGTCACCGTATCCGGCGGGCAGATGGTCGCAGCGGCGATTCCGATTCTGGCCGCGCCCGTTCTGGGCAGGCTTTACCGGCCGGAGGATTACGGCCCCATGGCCAGCTATATGAGCTTCGCCTCGGTATTGGGATCCATCGCCACGTGGCAATATTCGCAAGCCATCATTGTGGAGAAACGGGAGGCTTCGGCCCGCGTCCTCGTTCAGCTCTGCTTATTGGCGTCTTTGCTTACCGCCTTGCTGGCCGTGCCCTTCGCCCTGTGGCTGGCCGCCTCCGCCCGGAATGTCTCCGGAGTGTGGTTTCTGCTGCTTCCCTTCAGTGTTTTCATTACAGGCATCGCTTCCTCGCTCGCGGCCTTGGCCAACCGCTGGCAACTCTACCACCGCACCGCGTTCATCCAGTGGATTCCCGCCGCTCTCTCCGTTTCCGTGTCCATTACTCTGGGGTGGAAAGGCTTCGCAGCGGAAGGGCTGCTCTGGGCCTATTTCATCAGCCAGCTCCTCGCCCTCATCCTGGGATTTTGGGTGGTGTGCCCGCGCTTCGTCAGTCCCTTGCGCTCGTGGTCGTGGGCGCGCGTCCGGGCGTTGGCTTGCAAGCATCGGCGCTTCGCCACCTACACCGCGCCCACCGGTTTCATCTCCTCCGCCACTCTCAACGCCCCGGTGTTTGCCCTGACTTCCCTCCATCAACCGGAAAGCGTCGGCCTGTTCAGCCGGGCCAACCAGTTGCTCAGCATGCCCTTGGGGTTGATCGGCGGAGCCGTGGCCCAGGTGTTTCAGCGCCGCGCCGCGCAAGATATCCATGCCACCGGACATTGTCGCCCACTCTTTCTCAAAACGGCGGCATTGCTTCTGGGAGCGGGGGCGATCCCCACCTTGCTGTTGGTGATTCTGGCTCCGACTCTCTTCGGTTGGTTTTTGGGACCGAATTGGGTCGAAGCAGGGCAGGTCGCCAGGTGGCTTGCTCCCATGCTGCTCTTGCGTGTAGTGGGCAGCCCGCTGAGCACCGTCTTTTACATCAGAGGAGCGCAACGACTCGACTCCGCACTGAGCATCTCAGGCTGCCTGCTTATATGGGGATCGGTTGTCATGGCAGCGAATCAGATCGGCACGGCTAAAGCGGTGATTATTGCGTATTCGATTGGATATTCAATTATCTACATACCTTATATTTTATTGGGTTTTCGTATCTCCGGCATGGCCAAAGAATTTCCGCAAAACGCGAGTGCATCTGTCTGAAATGACTCCGATTGAAAAATTGGCCAGCTTTGTTCAACGCTCGATGACACGTGTCGTTGTGCGCGTCCTCAGCTGCTTTCGATCGTATGCCTTTTTCAGGGAAACAAGTGGCACGCAAACGCCAATCACATTGGATTTGTGGTATCGCCAGAAAATCCTTGGACACAATCGCTACGCATACTGGCCGATGCATTCCACCAGCATCGTGACAGGATGGCAAAATGTTCTCGCAGGCATTGAAACCAGCCCCGGTTACATGCCAGGGTGCTACATTCAGGCCATTGGCAAGATCTACATTGGTGATTACACTCAGATCGCCGCCAATGTCGGGATTATCAGTTCAAATCACGATTTGCATGACAATCGAAAACATTTGGCAAAGATGGTGCGGATCGGGCGATATTGCTGGATCGGGATGGGGGCTGTGATTCTTCCGGGCGTGGAACTCGGAGATTACACAATCGTGGGAGCCGGATCGGTCGTCACCAAATCATTCCCTGACGGCTATTGTGTTATCGGTGGCAATCCCGCCCGCGTTTTGAAACAATTGGACCCGGAAAAGTGCGTCATTCATCGAAGTGCGCATGAGTATAATGGATACGTCCGTTCGGACCAATTCGAGGAATTTCGCAAAAAGCATCTCAATGTTTAATCTCGGAGCATTCATTCTTGCCCCATAATCACCCTCATCGACTACGACCTCGACAATGTGGGCTCAATGTCAACATGGATAAGAATGCGGGCGGATAGGGCTTTTCGGCTGATCCCAGGCAATTGCTCGGACACACTGATTCTCCCCGCGTGAGGCGAAAAGATGAACTCCCAAGATGGCAGTCTTCAATCCTTGAGCGGATTTCTCCACTTTAATCCATGAAACAGGGTGAAATCCGCGTCCGTGGTGTGCAACACCAGGCCGCGCTCCATCGCCAGGGCTGCCAAATGGGCATCCGTCGTCAAATTGCCCGCCGTGCCTGCCCGGGAGACCAGTTCCGAGAATCGCACCAGATGGGCTGAAGACGGATGAATGATGCTGACATGGGGCAGAGACAGCCATTCCGCGACACGCTCCAACGCCTCCTCGGGACGAAAAGGATCCGCGAAAACCCGCGGATGGGTGCTCAAGCGGACAAACCCCAGGATCACCACCCATGCCAGCCCAATGCCCTCCGCGCCCGCCAAACATTCATTCCACCAGCGGCGCGCCGCCTCATGCTTCGGGTCCAGCGTGTTGTGGGCATAGAGCAGCAAATTGACGTCCGGCAGAATCATGCCTGCCCTTCCTTCCGCAGATATTCTTCCACCTCAAGCTCATCGCAGAACTGGTTCAGGCGGTCGGGATCGATCCCCGGACGCAGCCCGAGCGCTTTGGGGCGGGTGACGACCCGCCGCGCCACGTGGGATTTGTCATCCGCCAGCCCCTTGCGCAAGGCCTGGTTGACCAGTTCCTTGAACGGTTTTCCCAATTCCCTCGACCGGGAGCGTAACAGACCGGCCAGATCGTCATCAATGGTCAATGTGGTTCGCATGAAGTCATCATGATGACGCTGAAATTGATGTCAAGACATCAAACCGCGTTTTATGGTGCCCCCGCTCAGAAGGGTCGTTCGTTCATTAAAACGAAAAGCTTGGAACAATATATGTAAACCATGATCACCGTCATCGATTATGGCCTCGGTAATGTCGGCTCTATTGTCAATATGGGGAAGAAAGCGGGCGGGCGGATGGAGATTTCAGCCGATCCCGAGGTGATCCGCCGCTCCGACAAGCTGATTCTCCCCGGAGTGGGGGCCTTTGATCGGGGCATGCAAAAGCTGGAGGAGCGGGGTTTGATAGACCTGCTCAACGAAGTCGTCATTCAGGAAAAGAAGCCCATCCTCGGCATTTGCCTCGGCGTGCAATTGTTCACGCGTGAAAGCGATGAAGGCTGTTTGCCGGGGTTGGGCTGGGTGCCTGCCCGAACCGTGAAATTCGATTTTCCGGCTTTGGAGAAAAAACTGGCTGTCCCGCACATGGGATGGAACAGGGTGATCCCCGCTCGGCAGGATCTGCTCTTCGATGGCCTTCCCGTGGATTCGCGCTTCTACTTCGTGCATTCCTTCCACTTGCAGTGCGATCACCCGGAGCTCCCTCTGGCCTGGGCCGACTACGGCGTGCGCTTCGCCTGCGCCATCCGGCAGGACAACATCTGGGGCACCCAGTTTCACCCCGAGAAAAGCCACAAATTCGGGCTGCAATTGATGCGAAACTTTGTGAATTTGTAAAGACTGCCGCTCCGCTCTGGATTCTGCTTCCTCTGTCCGCTGCTCTCATGCTTCGCCCCCGCATCATTCCTTGCCTGCTCTTGCGTGATGGCGGCTTGGTCAAGACCCGCCGCTTCAAGAATCCCGTGTATGTGGGAGACCCCATCAACGCGGTCAAACTTTTCAATGACAAGGAAGTCGATGAGTTGGTGCTGCTCGACATCACCGCCACCTTGAGCGGTCGCCCTCCATTCCTTGATGCCCTGCGCGAGATTGCCTCCGAGGCCTTCATGCCTCTCTGCTACGGCGGCGGCCTCACCACCCGCCAACAAGCCGAACAATTGTTCTCGGCCGGTTTCGAAAAAGTGTCCATCAACTCCGCTGCCGTCACCCACCCTCATCTAATCCGGGAGCTGGCTGCCGATTTCGGCCGGCAAAGCATCGTCGGCGGCATCGACGTGAAAAAAAACTGGCTGGGACGTCCCCGGGTTGTCACCCGCTGTGGCAAGCAAGCCACTGGTCACGATCCAGTGGCGTGGGCTCGCTATCTCGAATCAGAGGGAGTGGGCGAGATTTTCCTCAACTCGGTGGATCGGGACGGTTGCCAGCAAGGATACGATCTGGAGCTGGTCAAAGCCGTCAGCGAAGCTGTATCCGTCCCCGTCATCGCCTGCGGCGGCGCGGGCCAGAAGGGCCACCTGGCCGAGGTCCTGAATGCCGGAGCCGCTGCCGCCGCGGCAGGCAGCCTGTTCGTTTTCAGTGGCCCTCACCGCGCTGTATTGATTTCGTATCCTCGCGCCGGTGAAATTGAAGCGCTTTCTGGCGCCTCAATTTATTAAAACAGCAGCCGTTTCATGAGTCATTCATTCAAGCCATACCTAGGGCAAGACACACACAAGGGGTGGATTTGCACCCGCTGCATCATGGATTCCAGCGATCCAAAGATTCATTTCGATGCGCAGGGAGTATGCAATCACTGTCACGAGCGCGACGAATTATGCGCCAAAGTGGTCAAAGCGCCCGATGTGGCCGAGCGGGAGCTCGAAGCCTTGGTCGAACGCATCAAAAGAGAGGGGAAAGGGCGTCCTTACGATTGCTTGATTGGGGTGAGCGGCGGGGTGGACAGCACTTTTGTCGCTTATCAGGTGAAAAAACTTGGCTTGCGTCCCTTGGCCGTGCATCTCGACAATGGCTGGGATTCGGAGATCGCCGTCGCCAATATCCATTCGGCCCTCGAAAAGCTGGGGATCGAACTCCACACCCATGTGATCAACTGGGAGGAATTCAAGGACATCCAGCTCGCGTTTCTGAAGGCCGGCGTGGTGGACTGCGAGATTCCCAGCGACCATGCTATTGTCGCTTCCGTTCAAAATCTTGCCAAAAAGCTGGGCATCAGGCACACCATTTGGGGCTACAACGCGACTTCCGAAACCCACCTGCCGGCCGAATGGTCTCAGGGCCACTACGATTACGGCTACATCCGGGATGTTCACCGGCAATACGGCAGCGGGAGGGTGAAGACCTTTCCTTTTCTGAACTTCTGGTCCTACGCTACCGGCAATCGGTTCAATCAACTGCGGACCAACTTGCTCGATCTGCTGGACTACAATAAAAGCAAGGCGGTCAAAATTCTGGCCGATGGGCTGGGATGGAAGAAGTATGGCGGCAAACATCATGAGAGCATCTACACCCGCTGGTATCAAGGCTGGTTTCTGCCTGTCTATTGGGGCTATGACAAACGCAGAGTTCACTTATCCAGCTTGGTCTGCGCGGGAGAATTGACGAGGGAGGAGGCTCTGGATGAGCTTGCCAAGCCCAGCTACGACCCGGAATTGCAGATGGAAGACATTCATTATGTGATGAAAAAATTCGGACTGAACGCTGAAGAATTCGAGCGGCTACTTCGCTCCCCCCGGCACCACTACAACGATTTCAAAACGTATAAGCGTATCCTCAACGGCGCCGCTTATCGACGAGGCCTCAAGGTCTGGCAATTTTTCAAATACACACTGCTCCGCCGCCCACGGACAGTTTGAGAGGCCTTTCCGAATCTTGCCATAAGTCTCTCCGTGCGCGGGTTTCATGCGTCTCCTCATTGCTGCTTTCGAGTTTCCCCCTTGCACTGCCATCGGCGCGCAGAGGCCCTACCAATGGTCCCGGCAATTGCTCCAGATGGGACACGATGTCTCGGTGCTCACCATCCGTCCGCATGACTCCGAAGATATCGCGGAATGGGACGAAAAGAACATGCCCGTGGGACTGCGTCTCTTCCGGGTGCCCTGCCCGGCAGCCAGCTACTCTTCCCATCCTCTGGTCCGCTGGTTGCAATTTTCATCCAATTATCTCGGGGACACTTGGGACCGCAAATGGCGTTCCTTCGTAGAAGAACGTTGGGGAGCGATCATCAATGAGGCTAGGCCGGAGGTTGTGATTGTCACCGTCCCGGCATTCAGCATTGGGCCGATGATTTTGGAATTCGCCCGGAAAAGCGGCATCCCTGCCATCATCGATTTCCGTGACGGATGGTCGCAATGGTGTGTTGCCCCGCGCCTCACTTGGCTTCATTATTTCCTCTTGCTGCAGCGCGAGCGGTGGTGTCTGCAAACGGCCACTGTCATCACCGGAGTCACCCGGCAGGTGCTGGAGGATCTGAGGCGGGTGCATCCCGGGATTCCGGCTGGAAAATTTCACCTGGTTCCGAACGGCACGGATGCACCACTGCATCCATTCGCCTCGGAACGGCTGTCACGTGAGGACGAACCCTTCGTGATCGGTTATGTAGGCCGGTTTTATTACGACCCCGGAAGAAGAGCGGACTGCGTGAATCCGTTTTGGAAGCGTCCTCTCCACCGCTGGCTTCAGTATGTGCCCCGCAAGGAAGACTGGCTTTATCGGTCGCCTTGGTTCTTCTTCCGTTCTCTGGCGGTGCTGCTAAAACGTCGGCCCGATCTTCGGGAACGGCTTCGGATTCGGTTCGTTGGCACATCTGAATCTTGGCTGAAAAAACAGATCAAGGAGCATGGTTTGGAAGATATGGTGGAATTGCTGGGGCGCATGAGCCAGGAGGATTGCCTGCAATTCCAGCAATCCTGCGATGCTCTGCTGCTCACTTCCGCCAAAGTGATCGGTGGCCGCGACTACTGCATCGCGGGCAAATCCTTCGAGTATCTGGCTTCCGGCAGGCCCGTCGTCGGCTTCGTAACGGAGGGAGAGCAACGCGACTTTCTGGCCGGCGCGGGCATCGCGATCCTCTGCGATCCCGATCAGCCGGAAGTCTCGGCAGCTGCTCTCGAGAAGCTGGTTGATGGGAAGTGCGATCTCAAACGCGACGAAGATTTCATCGAACGCTACAAGCGGGATAACACGGTTTCCAGTCTGGCCGAAATCGTAAAATCAATTATTTCAAGAAAACAGCAATGAGCAGGTATCGACAAACATTAAAGAACAGGCTCCCTCAGTTCGCGATCAAATGGCTGAGGAAAACGCGTCGACAACTGCTCAATTTGCGTGACCCTCAAAAAATATTCCGGGAAATCTACTCCAGCAATGCGTGGGATGGAACGGAATCCGTTTCCGGCCCCGGTTCGACCATGGATGCGACCAAAGGAATCCGTGAGGCATTGCCTGGATTGATTGTGGAGCTGAAAATCAATACTCTGTTGGATGTTCCTTGTGGTGATGTTTACTGGATCTCCTCCTGCCTGCCGAAAAGTGTTCAGTATATCGGTGGCGATATCGTTCCTGAATTGATTGAAAGGAACCGTCAAAAGTTCCCATCGCTTGGTTCATTCATGACGCTCGATCTTGTGAGGGACGATCTTCCGAAATCAGACATGATTTTGATTCGTGACTGCATGATACACCTTCCGAATTACCTGATCATCCAAGCATTGGGAAACATAAAAAGATCGGCATCAACTTACCTGTTGGCGACGACGTATGAGGGGCTTCCCGAAAATATTAACATTGAAATCGGCGGATACCGGCGCGTCAATTTGTCGTTGCCTCCCTTCAACCTTCCACGCCCCTCAAAATTGATCAAGGAGAGCGAAGGGAAAGGGAAGTGCATGGGGCTGTGGCGAATCGCAGATCTCTGAGAAGAATCCATGCAGGGTGACCTGATTTCGCACATGAAGTCAAAGAAAATACTTTACATTCAGTTCAACAATCCTTCGGCATACCCGCCGATCATTCACGGCGCGCGCCTCTTTGCGGAAAAGGGATGGAGTGTTTTTCATTTGGGTTGCTACTTCGGAGGGACGGAAAGTCTGAAATCCGACCATCACCCTAATATCGAAATGAAAGTCTTCCCGAAACGTGAGGAAGGTTTGGGACAAAAGATTTTTTATCTGTATTTTCAGATGGCAGGCGTGCTCAAAGCATTGCTCTGGGGAGCGGATATCGTCTATGTATCGGACAATCTCGCCGCGCCAGCCGGTTGGCTGCTGAAAAACATCTTTGGGAAAGTAGTGGTGTATCATGAGCATGACGACCCATCACAGGAGCGGGAATCGCTGTTTTTTAAGATCATCAAATGGTTTCGCAAGTCTCTGGCGAGAACGGCTTCAATGATTGTTATCCCCCAGCGAACGCGCCTGAAGTTCTTTATCGAAGAAACGTCCAGCAAACGCCCTGCCTATTGTGTTTGGAATTGCCCCAATCGGGACGAATCGGAGCAGACATCCGCCAGACAGCGTCAGGAAAATGAGCCGCTGGGCATTTACTACCACGGGTCGATCAATCTGAACCGGATTTCTCCCGAGTTTGTCCGAGCGGTGGGCGAAAGCGGAATCCCTGCGGTGCTGCGTATCGTTGGGTATGAGACCAGTGGTTCATTGGGAGCGTTAGATCGCTTGAGAGAAGTTGCGGAACCCTTTGCCAGCAGTCTAAAGTTGGATGTCGTAGGCCCGGTTCCCAGAGCGGGGCTCATCGAAGCCATGCGCGGCATGCATGCCGGCTGGATCAGCTTTACGACCCAGAGTGGCCAGCAGAATACTGTCATGCGTCATCTGGCCGGGGCCAGCAACAAGGCGTTCGACTATTTGGCCGCTGGATTGGCGCTGATTATTCCCGACGATCCGGAGTGGGCGGAAATTTACTCTGAATATGGAAAATCATGTGATTCCCGGAATGTTGAAGAAATCGCCACGCTTTTGAGATGGTTTTACGATCATCCCGAAGAAACCTATCGTATGGGATATCTGGGGCAGCAAAAGGTGCGGGAAGAGTGGAATTACGAGACGCAATTCGAGCCGGTGTTCCGCCATATCGAGGAGCTTGTGTCCGGCAAATGAGCATGAAACGGGTATTGGTGCTGGATCCGGCGGGGCTTCTCTGGGGCTCTGAGCGTGCCTTGTTGGACTTTATTGCGGAGATTCCCGGATACGAGGCGGCCTGCTGCTGTCCGGCGGGAATGCCTCTTGTATCGAAGCTGACATCGAAGGGCGTTGCCTGCTTTCCGACATTCCAAGGGAACCTGCATTTGCGTGGGATGGGGGCAAGGTTGCGAGCCTTATGGGGGTTGATTTCAGCGATGATCCAATTCAAGCCCGATGTGCTGCACGTCAACCAGGCGGGGGCAACACGAATCGCATTGACAGCCTGCCGGGTTCTCAATGTTCCGTGTATCTCTCATGTCAGATTGCAGGAGGACGTGGTGTATCTGAGCCGCTTGAAACCCTCCGCACGCCATTTGCACGGGCTGATTTCGGTGAGCCAACCGATTTCCGATCTGCTGGATGAACAGGAAGCTCTCCGGTCCATTCCGAGACATACATTGCTGGATGCTTATCGGCCTTCGTCAACAGGAGAGGATGGCTGGCAATCGCTGCCGGTGCGGGATTTGAAATGGGATTTCGTTTGTGTGGGGAGAATGGCTGTCGGAAAGGGGCAGGAAAAACTCCTGAGAGCTTTGGCCGTGTTGAAGATGAGAGGGCGGCAGCCGAAGGTGGCCTTCGTCGGCGAAGTGAATGCTCATGGAGAGACTCTGCGACGCTTGACAGGAGAATTGGGACTAGCCGGGACAGTGGATTTTATTGGGCATTCGGATCGCGTGCTGGATATTCTGGAACAGGCCCGGTGGTTGATTTGCCCCTCGGAATACGAGTCTTTGGGGCGCGTTTTGTTTGAAGCGTGGGATGCCGGAATCCCGGTGATTGCGGGCGCGGCTTCAGGAGGAGCCGCTGCCAGCGTTCAGGCCAGCGAGGGAGGTTTGCTGTTTCAGGAATGGACGCCGGAGGCCATCGCCGCAATCCTAGCCGAGGCCGTCATGATGGATAGTTCATCCATGGAATCTCTCGCGAACCATGGCAGGGATTGGCTATTGGCTGCAACTGACCCGAGGGGTTACGCAACGGCGATCGCCGATATTTTCAATCATGTATGATCTCCTGACCGACAATCCTGGAACCCTGGAAATTGATTATCTGACGTATGCCATCTTGTGACCGCAACGGACTTATCTTTCTGAAAGGTTATCGTGTTCTCCTGGCAGAAGCTCTGGAGCCATGCATCCGGCTGGCTGCCATCGCGGCATCCTGGCTGAGGAAGGATCGTGAGGGGATGGAACTGGTTCTGCGCGGGCGCGTGCTGGGTGGCGGAGCGGGATGGAGAGTGGGACGGCGGGTGCAGTTCATCGGCCCGGCCCGGCGCTTTGGTTTCGGTGCGGGAGTCATTCTTTATGGAAACACCGTGCTCAACGCCAACGGGTCTCATGGGAGGATTCACATTGGAAGCCACACGCATGTGGATCATTTCTGCGTTCTCTACGGCCAAGGCGGTTTGGAAATCGGCGAAGACGTGGCGATGGCAGCCGGCGTGCTGGTTTACACGCAATCAAACGCAGATTCGGAGGGCGGAGACACCCCGGTGGCACGGCAGCCTGTCCGTTACGCCCCGGTGGTGATCGGCGATGCGTGCTGGCTGGGCGCCGGGGTGCGAGTGCTGCCGGGGATCATTCTGGGTCGGAAGGTTCACGTCGGCGCCGGTGCCGTGGTCATTCGTGACGTTCCCGATCAAACCGTGGTGGCCGGGGTTCCCGCCAAGCCTTTATCAAGAAGCAACTCCCTGTGAAAGTCGTCATTCCCAATTATGCGGCTCCGGACTCTTTTGTGGATAACGTGGCGCATTGCCTCAAAGACCTGGGGCATGAAGTTCTTACCATGCCGCCAAGGTCAAACCGCTGGCACAACACGCCACTGCTTCGCCTGTGGCGGGAAACCCGGAGCAAGCTGTGGCCGAAGTCGTCCAGTCCCAACGAGCGCTGGCTGCTGCAAAATGTGAAAACCTGGAGGCCTGACATTCTGCTGTGCCTAACCCAGGCCTTGTCGGAGGAGGCTCTGGCCGAAGTGCGCGCCGCTGGTGTCCGGCATCGGGTGGCCTGGTGGGGGGACACTCCGGCAAACATGGCAAAAATGGGGTTGCTGTCTCCGGAGTGGGATCGGATTTATCTCAAAGACCCGCACGGAGTGGCAAAATTCCGCCGCCTCGGCCTGGATGCCTCTCTCCTGCACGAGGCGATGAACCCTCATTGGCACCGGCCGGTGGCCACCCGGAGGAATCATGAGGTGGCCATCGCGGGAAGCTTCTATGGCTACCGGCAGGCCCTGACTTCGACCTTGCTGAAAAACAATGTGGAGGTGGGACTCTACGGTGGGCGCCTGCCGCTGTGGATTCGTGACGACATCCGCGCGAGACATACCGGAGAATTCATTGTGCGTGAGGAAAAGAGCCGGGTTTTTGGTGAAGCCTTGGCATGCCTGAACTCCACATCACTCAGCGAAGGCAATTCATTGAACTGCCGGGCCTTCGAGATCGCCGGGGCGGGAGGTTTCCAGTTGCTGGAGAACAGGGAGATTGTCTCGGAGTGCTTTGAACCGGGGAAGGAGCTGGTGGTCTTTGATTCCGTGGAAGAGCTGCTGGAATTGATCGAGCGGGCCGGAAGGGACGAGGCATGGGCGAGCCGCATCCGTGAAGCGGGCGCTCGCCGGGCGTTGCATGAGCATACCTATGGGCATCGCCTCAAAAGGATTTTCTCCGATCTGGATTGAGAGGTGTCGGTTCGCGCGAATTTGGGTAGCGCGGATGCCGATGGATGATTTTGGGGCTGGAGCCTCCAACAAGATGGCAACGATTCAATGAAGGTTCTTTTTCTGACACCCGGCTGCTTCGATAAAGGGGGCATCAGCCGTTACAGCCGTTACCAGATCACCGCACTGCGGGAAATCCATGGCGATGCGCAGGTCCGCGTGTTGTCCCTGCTCGGCCCGGACGAACATAGCTTCGAGTCACCGTTTTTGGTGCGCTGGCATGGTCAGGGTGCTTCAGTTTTATCCAAGATTGCATTTTCCTGGCGAAACCTGCGCGAGTGTCTGCTATGGAGACCTGATGTCATTCATTGCGCCCATGTCAATTTCAGCGGCCTGGCAGTGGCGCTGGCGCGGCTGGCAGGGGCGAAAAGCGTGCTGAATATCTATGGGCTGGAGATGTGGAGCGGTCTGAGCCGGGATGCGCTGTGGGGATTGGAGCGGGTGGATCTGATCATTTCCGATTGTCACGCCACGGCGGATTATGTGAAGGAGCAACGATGGCGGACATCGGAGGATATCCCGGTCATATGGGATTGTGTGGATTTGGATCGATTTCAGCCGGGTTCCTGCCCGGATGAAATTTATCGGAAATATCAGATTCCGCAGTCGAAATTCATCGTTCTGACCTTGGGCAGGCTTTCGCAAACCGCGTCGCATAAAGGATACGAACGGCTCCTGGAAGCATTTTCGCTGGCGGCTCCGCGACTGCCGGACGCTGTGCTGGTCTTTGCGGGGCGCGGCGACCTTCGGGAGAAACTGGAAAAGCGGGCGGAAGAAATGGGACTGACACCGCGTGTATGCTTCACCGGCTCGGTGGAGGAGGATGATCTCCCGGATATTTATCGCAGCGCCCAGGTGTTTTCGCTGGTCAGCGACCGGGGGCCGGGACGTGGTGAAGGGATTCCACTCACGCCTTTGGAGGCCATGGCGTGTGGCACTCCCATTCTCGTGGGAAATCAGGATGGTTCCCGAGAGGCTGTGATGGAGGGCCGCAATGGCGTGGTGCTCGATCCATTCGATCTCGAAAATCATGCTGCAGCTTTGGTGGCACTGGCCTCCGATGAACCACGGCGGCTTGCCATGGCGGATGAGGCCGCGCGCGTGGCCTGCGACTGTTTTTCCTATCCCGGATTCCGGGACAAATTGAAGGATGTCTATCAGAGGCATCTTCTTTGAAATTTATGACGCAATTGCCATTCATTCCGGTCGCCGAGCCGGATATCGGCGCGGCGGAAGAAGCCGCGGTAGTGAGCGCCATCCGTTCCGGGTGGATCAGTTCGATCGGGGCTTATATCACCGAGTTCGAGCGGGATTTCGCCGCATTCTGCGAGGTGAAGCATGCCGTTTGCGTCAGCAATGGAACGGTGGCGATCCACCTGCTGCTGGTGGCGGCCGGGATTGGCCCCGGAGACGAGGTGATCGTGCCGTCCCTTACCTTCGTGGCGACAGCCGCGGCGGTGCTTCACGCCGGCGCGACACCAGTATTCGCGGACTGCGATCCGATAACGGGAACCATCAATGCCGAGGCTGCCAAAAAGGCGATATCGCCACGGACGAAGGCGATCATCGCGGTGCATCTCTACGGCAATCCCGCGGACATGGAGCCGTTGCAGGAGATCGCGAGGGAACATGATCTGAGGTTGTTTGAGGATGCCGCCGAAGCGCATGGTGCGAAATACCGGGGGAAGGCTGCCGGAGGATTGGGAGACGCCGCCACGTTCTCCTTTTATGGAAACAAGATCATCACCACGGGGGAGGGGGGAATGGTCGTGACGAATGACGGGAATCTCGTGGAACGGCTCCGTTTCCTGCGCGATCATGCGATGGACCCCAATCGGCGCTACTGGCATCCTGAGGTGGGCTACAACTATCGCATGACCAACATGCAAGCCGCCATGGGGGTGGCCCAGCTCCGGCGTTTTGGCGAGATCACGAAAAAACGCCAAATGGTTCTGGATCAATATCGTGAAAGCGGGCTGGCGGAGCGATTTGGCATCCTCTTCAACCCTGCCGGAAAGGAGTCGATACCGGTTCCTTGGCTCGTAAGCGCGGTTTTTCCTGAAAGTCTGGCGGAGAAGCTCCCCTGCATTTGCCGGAAGTTGCGGGAGCGGAATATCGACAGCCGCCCGTATTTCCGCCCCCTGCATCAGATGCCGCCCTACTCGGCATTCCGCAGGGTGGCGGCCAATGAGTCGCCTGATTTGGCAGAAACGGAAAGATTGGCGGATCGGGGCATCAATCTCCCGAGCTCAGGGAATCTGCGCGCTGAAGATGTCCAGCGTGTCATTTCGGAGATGGTGGCGATTCTCCAAACGATATGAGCGCGGGAGAAAGTCCATGCGCCATCGCGTCATGCAGAGAGTGTAATTTTTTGTCATAATGAACCATGAGTGAAGACACAGCAAGAGTAGCTTCCAGGCATTCGCGGCGTATGGCCGAGGTCCGCCAAAAACCGACGCAACCAACAAGGGTTCCGATCATTTCGAATGGCTGGCTATGCGGTCTTTATGGGGTAATATTTGTTTGCTTCCTCACTCAATCATTGACTGAGTATAGTATCGTTCATAAGATATTGGGTTTTTTAGTTTTGCTTGCCGGAACACTTGAGGTGCTCTAGATTTCTGGACCAAGGACAAACCAACAAACGAAAGTCCTTCT